>NZ_DATCUY010000001.1:0-4591 GCF_036567245.1 Achromobacter sp.
TGCGCCAGCGGCTGGACAGCGCGCTGGGCGCGCACCCGCACGTCGGCGACATCCGTGGCCGCGGCCTCTTCATGGGCGTGGAGCTGGTGCAGGACCGCGCCAGCAAGCAGACCTTCGACCCGGCGCTATCGCTGCATGCTCGCATCAAGCGCGAAGCCATGGCCCGCGGCCTGATGGTCTACCCGATGGGCGGCACTATCGACGGCCGCCAGGGCGACCACGTGCTGCTCGCCCCACCCTTCATCATTTCCGACGATGAGCTGGATCAGTTGACCGAGCGTCTGGTCGGCGCCATCGACGCCGCCATTGCGCAAACGCGGGCCTAGCGCCTGCTTGCCTGCATGCGCGGTGGGCATCGACCCGCTGCGCCGCCCGCCTGACGCGGGCTCGTGATGATACGCACAGGGTGCTCCGCGGCTCGCGGGGCGCACCAACCGCCGGCCAAGACCGGCAATATCACGGGGAAAAACCCCAAAAGGAGTTTGCATGACCACGTCCGTCAAACACACCTTGGGCCATCGCAACGCCTGGACGCTCGCAGCCGCGGGCCTCGCCACGGCATTGCTGTCCACGGCGCCGGCGCCCGCCGCCGCCCAACAGAAGTTCGTCAGCATCGGCACGGGCGGCGTCACCGGCGTCTACTATGCCGCCGGCGGCGCGATCTGCCGCCTGGTCAACAAGGATCGTTCCAGCCACGGCATCCGCTGTTCCGTAGAATCGACCGGCGGCTCGGTCTTCAACGCCAACACCATCAAGGCCGGCGAGCTGGACCTGGGCGTGGTGCAATCCGACGTCGGCTTCAACGCCTTCAATGGCGAAGGGCAGTTCAAGCAGGCCGGTCCCTACCCCAAGCTGCGCTCCGTGTTCTCCATCCACCCGGAGCCCTTCACCGTCGTGACGCGCAAGGAAGCCAACATCAAGGGCTTCGAGGACCTGAAGGGCAAACGCTTCAACGTCGGCAACCCCGGTTCGGGCACGCGCGCCTCGATGGAGGAATTGCTGAGCACCATGGGCTGGACGCTGAAGGACTTTTCGCTGGCGTCCGAACTGCGTCCCGATGAGCACGGCTCGGCCCTGTGCGACGGCAAGATCGACGGCTTCTTCTATGGCGTGGGCCATCCCTCGGCCAACATCCAGGACCCCACCACCAGCTGCGGCGCCAAGCTCGTGTCGCTGACCGGTCCCGCGGTGGACAAGCTGGTCGAGAAGTACCCGTACTACGCCCACGCCACGATTCCGGCCGGGCTGTATCCGAACAACCCGGCAGAGACCAAGACCTACGGCGTGACGGCCACCTTCGTCACCTCGGCCGACGTGCCCGAGGCCACCGTCTACACCGTGGTCAAGGCGGTGTTCGACAACTTCGACGACTTCAAGAAGCTGCACCCCGCGTTCGCCAACCTGAAGGCCGCGGACATGGTGAAGAACGGGCTGTCGGCACCGCTGCATCCGGGCGCCGAGAAGTACTTCAAGGAAAAGGGCCTGCTCTGAGACCAGAGCCCCAGGGCCGCTGAAACGGCACGCCTGCGGACCCGGGCCCTGCCCGGCCACGCAGGCCGCCGTCCCTTTGCGCAACACCACCGCGCGCAGGGACATAACGCGCGCCGCGCCGCCGGCGCGCGCCATGACACGTAGGGGAAATTCATGAATAAAGAGCCGCACACGCCGGCCCCGGACCTGGAACAGCTGGTCGCCGACGCCGATCGCGGAGGCCGCAATGTGCGCGGCCTGGCGGGCGCCACGCTGGCGGCGGGCGCGCTGATCTGGTCCGTCTTCCAGCTCTGGTACGCGTCGCCGCTGCCTTTCTCCCTGAACTGGGCGATCTTCAACGACACCGAGGCGCGCGCCCTGCACCTGGGCATCGCCATGTTCCTGGGCTACCTGGCCTACCCCGCCAGCAAGCGCTCGGCGCGCGACCGCATGCCCTGGTACGACTGGGCGCTGGCGCTGATGGCGGGCTTCTGCGGCAGCTATCTGTACCTCTTCTATAACGAGCTGGCGGGCCGCCCCGGCCAGCCCACGACCATGGACGTGGCCACCGCAGTCATCGGCCTGGCGCTGCTGCTGGAAGTCACGCGCCGCGCCCTGGGCCTGCCGATGACCGTGCTGGGCCTGGTGTTCGTCGCGTATGCCCTGGCCGGCCCCTGGCTACCCGACGTGCTGGCGCACCGCGGCGCTTCGCTGGAACGCCTGATGTCGCACATGTGGCTGACGACGGAGGGCGTTTACGGCGTGGCGCTGGGGGTGTCGGTGTCGTACATCTTCATCTTCGTGCTGCTGGGCTCCATGCTGGACAAGTGCGGCGCCGGCAACTACATGATGCAGGTGTCGTTCGCGCTGCTGGGCCACTTGCGCGGCGGGCCGGCCAAGGTGGCCGTGGTGTCCTCGGCCGTCAACGGCCTGGTGTCGGCCTCGTCGGTAGCCAACGTAGTGACAGGAGGCATCTTCACGATTCCGCTCATGAAGAAGGCCGGATACGGCGGCGTGCGCGCCGGCGCCATCGAGACCGCCTCGTCCGTCAACGGCCAGATCATGCCGCCCGTCATGGGCGCGGCGGCCTTCCTGATGATCGAATATGTCGGCATCCCCTATACCGACATCATCCGCCACGCGATCCTGCCGGCCGCGATCTCCTACATCGCACTGTTCTACATCGTCCACCTGGAAGCCCTGAAACTGGGGATCCAGCCGATGATGGCCTCGGGCCCCGCCCGCACGCCGCTGCAGAAGCTGGCCGGATGGGGCATGGGCATCAGCGGCACCTTGCTGGTGATGGGCGCGACCTACTGGATCGGCACGGGCGTGCAGGCCGTGGCGGGCGCCGCGGCCATCTGGGTGCTGCTGGCCATCCTGGCGGCGCTTTATCTGTGGCTGCTGCGCATCGCGGCCCGCCACCCCGATCTGCCGCAGGATATCGACATCAACCATCCGGTGCGCCCGCAGCCCTGGCCCACGGTGCGCGCCGGGCTCTACTTCCTGATCCCTATCGGCATCCTGGTCTGGTGCCTGAGCGTGGAAGAGCTGTCGGCCGGCCTGTCGGCGTTCTGGGCGGCGATGGCGATGCTGTTCCAGATGGTGACGCAGCGCCCGCTGATCGCCTGGTTCCGCAAGCAGCCGGCGGCCCCGGCCTGGCGCCAGGGCTGGCGCGACGCCATTGGCGGGCTCGAGGACGGCGCCCGCAACATGATAGGCATCGCCATCGCCTGCGGCACCGCCGGGCTGATCGTCGGCGCCATTACCCTGACCGGCCTGGGCTTGCGCATGACGGCCTTCGTCGAGCTGGTCTCGATGGGCAACGTGCTGCTGATGCTGATCTTCACGGCGGTGGTCTGCCTGATCCTGGGCCTGGGCATGCCGACCACGGCCAACTACATCCTGATGGCGACATTGATGGCGCCCGTGGTGGTGGAGCTGGGCGCGCAGAGCGGCCTGGTCATTCCGCTGATCGCCGTGCACATGTTCGTCTTCTATTACGGCATCATGGCTGACATCACGCCGCCCGTGGGCCTGGCCACGTTCGCGGCCGCCGCCATCTCGGGCGAGGACCCGATCAAGACCGGCATCCAGGGCGTGACCTACGCGGCGCGCACGGCCATCCTGCCGTTCATGTTCGTGTTCAACCCCATGCTGCTGCTGATCGACGTCACCTACGGCTGGGAGCTGGCCCTGGTCGTCGCTGGCGCCACGCTGGCCTCGCTGACCTTCGCCGCCGCCACCATGCGCTGGTTCCGCGTGCGCTGCACGCTCGCCGAAGTGGGCGTGCTGCTGCTGGTGACCTTCATGCTGTTCCGCCCCGACTGGTTCATGGACCATTTCGCGCCGCGCCATGAAAGCCGTCCGGCGTCCGAGATGCAGGCCATCGCCGCCGCGCTGCCCGACAACGGCCGGCTGACCGTGGTGCTGCGCGGCATCAACCTGGAAGGCGACGAACTGACCAAGACCGTCGCCGTCGCCCTGCCTGAATTGACCGACAACGCTGGCGGACAGGACGCCGGCCGCAAGCGCCTGGCCGAGGCGGGATTGACGCTGATGAGCCTGGGCGACCAGACGCAGATCGGCGGCGTGCGCTTTGGCAGCCGCGCCCAGCGCGCCGGCTGGGAACAAGGCTGGGACGTGCTGGAAGTGAAGGCGCCCAATCCGCAGCGCTGGTCCGACTTCTGGGTGTACCTGCCCGCGCTGCTGTTGCTGGCGGGCATGTGGTCGCGCCAGGGCCGCCGCGACGGCGGCGCCACCGTTGGCCGGCTGCGCGCCAAGCCGGTCTGATCAGTCTGCCCGCGCGCGCCGCCAGGCCGGCCATGCGCCGATGGTGAGCGCGCGCAGGAACCACTCCACCGGGCCGTAGGCGTGGCGCCGCAGCCACCATGCGGACAGCGGCAGCTGCGCCGCGAATATGGCCACGGCGATGCAGAATGCCGCCAGCGGCGAGACCGAGGCGAACAGCCGCAGGCCCCAGGCGGTGAACAGGAAGGCGCAGACGACCGATTGCATCAGGTAGTTGCTGAGCGCCATCCGCCCGGCTGGCGCGAGCCAGCCCGCCAGCCTCGCGCCGGACGGGGTGCGCATCGCCAGCAACAGGGCCGCCGCGTACGAC
>NZ_DATCUY010000002.1:0-2250 GCF_036567245.1 Achromobacter sp.
CTGCACACGCGCGAGATCGGCAGCCAGCTGACCAACGTGCTGCGCTGCCTGTACCTGGAAGCGCACGGCTACCAGGTCACGGTGACCGAGCTGGTCGGCTGGGAGCACAGCATGAAGAACGAGCTCATCATCGCGCGGCGCACCGGCCACGCGAAGGCGAGCGCGGCCGAACGGCTGCGCAGCCTGCTGGCGGAGTTCGGCCTGTCGTCGCTGCTGGAAACGCGCTTCCGCCTTCCCTGAACCTCGCGCCGCCATGGCTCGCCTGCCCCGACTCACGCTGCCCGGCCAGCCGCACCACGTGATTCAGCGTGGCAACAACCGCCAGGCCATCTTCATCGACAACGCCGACCGGGAGCGCCTACTGGCGCTCTGGGCCGAGCAGGCGCCGCGCTTCGACATCGCGCTGCATGCCTACGTGCTGATGGACAACCACTTCCATCTGCTGGCGACACCGGCGACAGCGGATGGGCTGCCGAAGTTCATGCAGGCGGTCGGTCGCAGCTACGTCCGCGCCTTCAACGACCGCCATAGCCGCAGCGGCACGCTGTGGGAAGGGCGCTACCGTGCCACGGTGCTGCAGGCCGAGCGCTATCTGCTGCCCTGCATGGTCTACATGGACCTCAATCCGGTGCGCGCCGGTCTGGTGGCGGAGGCACGCGACTTCCCCTGGTCGAGCCATCACCACTACGCCGGACTCCGCACCGATCGCTTCCTGTCGCCGCACCCGCTGTACTGGACGCTGGGCAACACGCCGTTCGCGCGCGAGGCGGCCTACGCCGAACTGGTGCGAGGCGGCGTCGGCGCGCGCGATCAGCAGGTGCTGACCGAGTCCGCCCTGCAAGGGTGGGCGGCGGGAGACGAGCGCTTCGTGGCCCTGCTGCAGGAGGCGACGGGGCGGCGTCTGGTCAAGGCGCGGGCCGGGCGGCGGCCGTTGCCAAAGGCCTGAGCAACGGCAACACGGCGAACGTGTTGACGCGCATCTTTGATATGTCCCCAATTGATATCCGAATGGAATAATTGGAATTAATTGAGTATCTGACCCCTATTAAAAAGCTTGGCATTGTTTGTGCAACGCAATATCCTCCGTTTCCCTGCGAATTTCCCGCGAAAAAAATGAAGGAGTGCGTCCCCATGACGACGGAAGCCGAAATCCAACACCTGGAGCAACACGGTCTGTACTCGGCCAGCCACGAGCATGACGCTTGTGGCCTGGGCTTCGTGGCGCACATCAAGGGCGAGAAGCGGCACGACATCGTGACGCAGGCCCTCAAGATCCTCGAGAACATCGACCATCGCGGCGCAGTGGGCGCTGACAAGCTGATGGGCGACGGCGCCGGCATCCTGATCCAGATCCCCGACGCGCTGTACCGGGAAGAGATGGGCAAGCAGGACATTGCGCTCCCGCCCTACGGGGAGTACGGCGTCGGCATGATCTTCCTGCCGAAGGAGCACGCCTCGCGCATGGCCTGCGAGCAGGAGATGGAACGCGCCATCAAGGCCGAAGGCCAGGTGCTGCTGGGCTGGCGCGACGTGCCGGTCAACCGCGACATGCCCATGTCGCCGGCGGTCAAGAAGACCGAACCCATCCTGCGTCAGGTCTTCATCGGCCGCGGCAACGACGTGATCGTGCAGGACGCGCTGGAGCGCAAGCTGTACGTGATCCGCAAGACCGCCAGCGCCAACATCCAGAACCTGGAGCTCAAGCACAGCAAGGAATACTACGTTCCGAGCATGTCGAGCCGCACCGTGGTCTACAAGGGCCTGCTGCTGGCAGACCAGGTGGGCGTGTACTACAAGGACCTGTCCGACGAGCGCTGCATCTCGGCCATTGGCCTGGTGCACCAGCGCTTTTCGACCAACACCTTCCCCGAGTGGCCGCTGGCCCACCCGTACCGCTATGTGGCGCACAACGGTGAAATCAACACCGTCAAGGGCAACTACAACTGGATGAAGGCGCGCGAAGGCGTGATGGCCTCGCCCGTGCTGGCAGCCGATCTGCAGAAGCTCTACCCCATCAGCTTTGCCGACCAGTCCGACACCGCCACGTTCGACAACTGCCTGGAACTGCTGACCATGGCGGGCTACCCCATCAGCCAGGCCGTGATGATGATGATCCCCGAGCCCTGGGAGCAGCACACCACCATGGACGAGCGCCGCCGCGCGTTCTATGAATACCACGCCGCCATGCTGGAGCCCTGGGACGGCCCGGCTTCCATCGTGTTCACCGATGGCCGCCAGATCGGCGCCACG
>NZ_DATCUY010000003.1:0-2405 GCF_036567245.1 Achromobacter sp.
GCTGACGCCGCCGCAACGCCGGTCGCGCTGGCGGAACCCATCGTGGCGGCGCTGGCCGCCGCGGGCGAGCGCCCCTCGGTGTCCTACCGCCAGGCGGGCGACGGCTATCTGCTGCTGGAATACGGTGACAACGTGCTGGACCTGGCGTTGCGCATGCGCATCCACCTGCTGATGGAGGCGCTCAGCGCCGATCCCATCGCCGGCGTGCTGGAGCTGTCGCCGGGCGTGCGTTCGCTGCAGATCCGCTACGACAGCCGGGTCATCCTGCAAGGCGCGCTGATCGAGCGCCTGCTGCGGATCGAGAGCGGCCTGGCCGACGTGGCCACGCTCAAGGTGCCGACCCGCGTGGTCTATCTGCCGATGACGTTCGAGGACTCGGCCACGCTGGGCGCGGTGCAGCGTTATCAGGAAACCGTGCGCGCCAGCGCGCCCTGGCTGCCGAACAACGTGGACTTCATCCAGCGCATCAACGGCCTGGCCAGCCGCAAGCAGGTCCGCGACATCGTGTTCGACGCCAGCTATCTGATCATGGGCCTGGGCGACGTCTACCTGGGCGCACCTTGCGCGGTGCCGATAGACCCGCGCCACCGTTTGCTGACCTCCAAGTACAACCCGGCCCGCACGTTCACGGCCGAAGGCACCGTGGGCATAGGCGGTGTGTACATGTGTATCTATGGCATGGATTCGCCCGGCGGCTATCAACTGGTCGGCCGCACCTTGCCCATCTGGAACAAGTTCCTGAAGAACCCGGTGTTCCAGGACGGCAAGCCCTGGCTGCTGCGCTTTTTCGATCAGGTGCGCTTCTACCCGGTGACCGAGGCTGAGCTCGACCTGCTGCGCGAGGACTTCCGCGAAGGCCGGGCTACCGTCCGCATCGAGGAAGAGGTGTTCGACTTCGCCGCGCACCAGCGTTTCCTGGCGGAGGAGGCCGACAGCATCGCCGCCTTCCAGGCGCGCCAGAGGAGCGCCTTTGCCGCCGAGGTGGCCCTGTGGAAAAGCGAGGGCGCCGCGGTGGAGCCCGACGTCGCCGAACTGGAGCCTGAAGCCGAGGCGGTGTTGCGCGAAGGGGAAAGCCTGGTTAGCGCCGACATGTGCGGCAACATCTGGAAGATTCCGGTGCAAGTGGGCCAGAGCGTAGCGGCCGGCGACACGCTGGTGGTGGTCGAAGCCATGAAGATGGAACTGTCGGTCATTGCGCCCGCGTCCGGCACCGTGGCCGCGATCCGCTGCATACCCGGCAAACCCGTGAACGCCGGCGACCCGCTCATCGTGCTGGCCGAAGACGCCACCTGCCCCGTGGCCTGACGATGCGCCTGGACTCCGCGCAAACCGCTCCGGCCATCCGCCAGGCGCCGGCCCTGGCCGGCTCGCTGGCCGACCAGGTCTATCAGCGCCTGAAGGATGATCTGTTCGACTTCCGCGTGCTGCCGGGCGAACGCTTTACCGAAGCCGGGGTGGCGGCGCGGCTGGGCGTCAGCCGCACGCCGGTGCGGCTGGGCCTGGCGCGGCTGGAACGCGAAGGTTATGTGCTGCCGCGGCCGCGCAGCGGCTGGCAGGTGCGGCCCTTCGACTTCGAACGCTTCGAGGCGCTGTATGACGTGCGCGTGGTGCTGGAGCAGGCCGCGGTGGAACGGCTGTGCGCGCGCGAGCACATGGACGAGGCCGGCATTCTGGGCGCGCTGAAAGACGTGTGGCTGGCGCCGCCGCGGCAGCGCATCCTGGACGGACGGCTGGTGGCGCAGCTGGACGAGGCCTTCCATTGTGCGCTGGTGGCCGCCGCCGGTAACGCCGAGATGGCGCAGATCCATCGTGACGTGACCGAGAAGATACGCATCGTGCGGCGGCTGGACTTCACCAAGGACTTCCGCGTCGACGCCACCTATGACGAGCACGCTGCCATCCTGCGGGCGGTGCTGGCGCGGCGCGCCGACGAGGCGGCGCGCATGCTGCGTTCGCACATCGGCATGAGTCGCGCCGAGGTTCGCAAGATCACGCTGCACATGCTGCACGAGGCGCGCGAGCGCGCCGGTGGCCGGACGCAGGCGCCTCCAGGCGCGGCTACGCCCTAGCCCTGCAGTTGCTGGTAGACCTCTTGCGACACGCGCAGCAGCTCGTCGCGGCTGACCGCGCCGGACAGCGCGTAGCCGAACTGGCCTTCGACCCAATAGAACACCCGTACCGGGCCTTCCTGGGTGAACTGGAAGGCCGTCTGCCCGCCGGCAGCTTCGCGGGTGACGTACAAGGTCAGCCGCTGGCCGTCGGCCGCGCCGTACATGAAGAGCGCAACCGGCCCCGCGCCGCCGGGCAGCAGGCGCCCGCCCACCAGCTCATAGCCGGCCTGCGACAGGGACGGCGGGCGCATGGTCGCGCCCATGCGCTTGGTCAGCCAGGTGACCAGGCCTTTC
>NZ_DATCUY010000004.1:0-25624 GCF_036567245.1 Achromobacter sp.
CAGGCCCCGCCTCGATCCGCAGCATCGGAATGGTGATGCGCCGGTAGGCCGACGCGTTGGTCGCGGCGGCGCAGGAAAAGTCCTCGCGGCTTACCGTGGCCATGCGGCGGCTCCTGCGCGTGTGGAGATCCGGCTCAATCCAGCGTCGTGCCGGCGGCCTTGATGATGCCTTCCCATTTGGGCAGCTCCTTGCGTATCTGGTTCTGTACGTCCTGCGGCGTGCCGCCCAGGGGTTCTTGGGAACGGCTGCGCAGTTCCTTGCTGACATTGTCCGAGCGCAGCGCCGCATTCATGGCCGCGTTCAGCCTGGCGATGACCTCGGGCGGAGTGCCGGCGGGCGCGACCAGCGCGCTCCAGGCCGACTGCTCGTAATCGGGATAGCCTTGTTCCGCCACGGTGGGCACGTCCGGATTGGAAGCGGCCCGGGTCCGGGTGGTGACTGCCAGCGCGCGCAGGCGGCCGTCCTTCAGGTTGCCGATCAGCGGCGGCAGGTTTTCCATCATGGAATCGACATGGCCGCCCAGCAGGTCGGACAACTGCGCGGCCGTGGCCTTGTACGGGATCTGGCGCACGGCGGCGCCGGTCTGGGCGATGAAGAGCTTGACCCCGACCTCGCTGGTGGTGCCCGGGTCGGCCGAGGTCATCGTCAGGCGTTCCGGTTGGGCGCGGCTGGCTTCGATGAAACCCTTCAGGTCGCGATAGGGCGAGGACGCATTCACCACGATGACGTTGGGCGTTTCGGCGACCAGGCCGATAGCGGCGATATCGCGGTCCAGGTCGTAGAGCTGCTGCTTGAACAGGAAACGATGCAGCACCAAGGTGCCGACGTGGGCATAGCCGATGGTGTAGCCGTCGGCCGCCGCGCGCGCCACGGCCTGGGTGCCGATGCGGCCGCCCGCGCCGACGCGGTTTTCCACCACCACGGGCTGGCCCAATTGGCGGCTCATCTCCTGGCCCACCAGGCGTGCGGTGATGTCGGCGTTGCCGCCGGCAGCGGCCGGCACGATCAGCGTGATGGCGCGTTCCGGGTAGGCGGCCTGCGCGGCGGGCGCGGCCAGGCTGAGCAACAGGACGGCAAGACAGGCGGTGCGTTTCATAACGTTTCCCCAGGCATTGAGAGCTGCGCCATTGTGCGGTCGTGGCCGGGAGAATACGTTTGCTTCAATGAGATGGATGTTCAGCAAATCCTAAGGCTCGTCTGCATTACGCCGATCCGCGGTCCGTCCCAGTCCATGGCCTACCGCGGCGGCGGCCAGCGCGCAGACTGCGCCCAGCGCGGCGACCAGGGCCACGCCGTAGCCCAGCGTGTCCACGCCCGCCTTGATCCAGCCGCTGGCCGCATCGCCGGCGCGGTAGACCACGGTGTCGATGACGTTCTTGGTCTTGTATTTGTCCTCCGGCGAGACCGCCGTGAACAGCATTTCGCGCCCCGGCCGGATCAGCGCGTACTCGCCGACGCGGCGCACGATCATGGCTGCGGCCAGCACGCCGAACACGGGAAAGGCCGCCAGCGCCAGGAAGGCGATCGTCATGGTCAGCGGCACGGCAGTCAACAGGAAGCGCAGCCCCAGCCGGGTGGCGACGCGGCCGGTGATGAAGATCTGCGACGCCAGCGACAGGGCCTGCACCGTAAAGTCCAGCGCACTGAAGACGCGGATGCGCTGGGCCGTGTCGGCAAAGGCATGCGCCACCAGCCGGGCCTGCTCCATGTAGAGAAAGGTGTTGAGCGTGGCCAGCAGGATTACCAGCAGCGATATTCCCAGCAGATAGGGGGACTGGAAGATGCGCGAGATGCCTGCCAGGATCGAACCGTCGATCGGCCGGCGCATGTCGTCCGGCGCCGCGTCCTTGCGGTTGGCCGCGCGCCAGCGCAGCAGCCAGCGCTTGAGCGGCAGGGTGGCTGCCAGCAGCAGCGCGGACAGCAGCAGCAGGCCGGCGGGTCCCAGGACGCCGGCCAGCAAGCCGCCCAGCAGCGGGCCCGCCAGTCCGCCCGCGCTGGCGCCTGCAGCGATCAGCGCGAACAGGCGCTTGGCCGAATCCATGCGGAACACGTCGGCCATCAGGCTCCAGGCGATGGAGACGACGAACAGGTTGAAGACCGACAGCCAGACGTAGAAGCTGCGCGCCGCCCACACGCTGCCGGGTCGCAGGTAGAGCAGGGCGGCGAAGCCCGCCATGCTGAGGGCGAAGGCGGCGTAGACCCAGGTCACCAGCATGTCGCGGGGCACGCGCGCCGACAGCCAGCCAAACAGCGGCACCACGGCCAGCATGGCGACGAAGGTCGCCGTGAACAGCCACTGCAGTTGGTCGACGCCCGCCTGGATACCCATGGTCTCGCGTATCGGGCGCAGCATGAAATAGCCGCAGAACAGAAAGAAGAAAAAGGCGAAGCCGCAGGCCGCCGACGCCAGTTCTTCCAGGGGGATGCCCAAGGCCTGCGCGGCGCGGCCTGGCAAGCTGCCGGGGGCGGGCGCCATGGCGTCAGGCCAGCAGGGCGGCGATGCGTTCCCGCATGGAGGCATCCGGCATCCGCCCGAAGCCGGCCTGCGCGTTGTCCACCATATTGGCCGGCTTGGAGGTAGCGGGGATGACGGCGGTCACCGCGGGATGGCTGATGATGAACTTCAGGAAAACCTGAGCCCAGGACTCGCAATCGATCTCCGCGGCCAGCTTGGGCAGCGCCATGCCCTTGACCCGGCGGAATAGCGCGCCGTCCTGAAAGGGGCGGTTGATCAGCACCGCGACGCCATTGGCTTGGCAGGCGGGCAGCAGGCGCTTTTCGGCGTTGCGGTCGGCGACGGACAGATTGACCTGGAGGAAGTCGGGCTTTTCCCGTTCGACCAGTTCAGTCAGTTCGTCATGGGCATGGTCGGTGTAGTGGGTGATGCCGAGATAGCGGATCACGCCTTGCTGCTTCAGTTCGCGCAGCAGCGCGAGCTGGTTGGCGGTGTCGATCAGGTTGTGCACCTGGATCAGATCGAGCTTGTCGCTGCCTAGCGCCTGCTGCGATTGCCGTACCTGGCGCATGGCCGATTCATGGCCCTGCGTGCTGATCTTGGTCGCCAGGAAAGTCCTGGCGCGCAGGCCGCCGTCGCGGGACAGCAGCGCGCCGGCGACCGCTTCCGCCTGCCCATAGCTGGGAGCGGTGTCGATCAGCTTGCCGCCCTTCTGCAGCAGCGTGTCCAGTACCTGCGCCAACGCCGCCATGGCGGCCTTGTCAGCCGGAGAGACGTTGAAGGTGTCGGCGGTACCCAGCCCGATGACCGGCAGCGCCTCGCCGGATGCGGGTATGGTCCGGGCCCACATCGGCGTCACCACGCTGAGCGCGCGGGCCGGCCAGGCCGGCGCGCTCAGGGCGGCGGCTGCGGCGGTCTGGAGGAAGCGACGGCGATCGGGCATGGCATGGTTCCGGCAGAAAGGCGCCTGGCGGGGCAAAGAAAAAGGGCCTACACGTGAATGTAGGCCCTTTGCGCCGGTTTGGCTGCTTGCGATTATTCGCGGTTGCCGCCGAAGATGCCCAGCAGCATCAGCAGGTTCGAGAAGACGTTATAGACGTCCAGGTAGATGGCCAGCGTGGCGGACACGTAGTTGGTTTCGCCGCCGTTGACCACGCGCTGCAGGTCGACCAGCATGAAGGCCGAGAAGATGACGATGGCCAGGACCGAGATGGTCAGCATCAGCGCGGGCAGTTGCAGGAAGATGTTGGCCAGGGCCGCCACCAGGATCACGACTGCGCCTATGAACAGGAATTTTTGCAATCCCGACAGGTCGCGCTTGATGGTGGTGGCCAGCGTGGCCATCGTGCCGAACACGATCGCGGTGCCGCCGAAGGCCGTCATGACCAGCTGCGAGCCGTTGCTCATGCCCATGACGAAGCCCAGCAGGCGCGACAGCATCACGCCCATGAAGAACGTGAAGGCCAGCAGCAGGACCACGCCCAGCGAGCTGTTCTTGTTCTTTTCGATCGCGAACATCAGGCCGAACGCGCCCACCAGGAACACGATGGCGGACAGGCCGGGGCTGGCGCCCATGATGCGGTTGATGCCGGTGTACATGCCCACGGCGGCGCCCAGCACGGTCGGGATCAGCGAGAGCGCCAGGAGCCAATAGGTGTTGCGCAAGACCTGATTGCGCGCGACCTCGCCCGGCGCGCCGGCTACGGCGCCGGAACGGTTAAAAGGGGACGGACGATATTCGTTCATGGAGAACTCCTGTGTACGGCAGAGTAATGGTTGCCTGGAAGGCTTAGATGGGAAGGATACCTTACAGTTCCCTGAAGAATCCAGTTCTGCCTAGGATTAGACCAGAGGCGGGGAATAGGTTCCAGACGGGTCAACCCGGCCTCACATCTTGCAGCACCCTGGCCACGATGCGCGGCAGTTCCGCGTCCATGCGGGCCTGGATCCGGTCAATCGCCTCGGCCAGGGCCTCGCGCATCAGTTGCTCGACCTCCGCCTGCAGGCGTGCGCTCAGGACAGTTGCGTCCGGCTGTGGGGCTGGCACTGGCGCTTGCGCCGGAGCGGAAGCTAGGGACGTATCTTCGCCGTCCGCCACTTCGGTCAGGAGCGGAAAGGCGTCGTCGTCATCGGCCTGCGCGCCGTCGTCGGCCAGGTCGGTCAGCACGGGGGCGTCCACGCCGTCCTCGGCCGACGGCGGATAGAGCGAGGGCTCGGCCCGTTGGGTCAAGGTAGGAATGCCGTGGTCGGCGGGGCGAGAGGGCATGGTGGCTCCCGGAAGTCGAGGTGGCGCGCCGGACGGTCGGGGCGCTCAGCCGTCCGGCTGCTGGCGGCTGAGGTCGTGGCTTTGCGGCGTGTGGCCCGCGGTCAGGTAGGTCCGCCAGCGCTGGCGGGCCGCCTGCTTGTCCTCGGGGTCGTCGGAGACGATTTCAAGCACGCGCTCGAAGGCCTCGAAAGCGGGAGGGCAGTCGCTGTCCAGGTTCAGCAGCCAGGACGGCTGGGGCAGTTCGCCCTGGCCCGCCGCGGCGGCCGCCTGCTGGGGATCTCCGGCAGTGAGCACCACCGGCGTTGCGGCGGCCAGCGGATCGTTGGCCAGCACGTGAGGCACGAAAGATGTGTCGTCGAATGCCCAGAGCATGCGGTCGAACGCTGCCAGGCGGGCGCCATCCCTACAGTACACCACCAGCCGCTGCCCTGCCAGGTAGCGCTTGCGCACCACCTGGCAGGCGGTGCGCAAGCGGTCGGGCGCGCCGAAGGCGAAGTCGATGCGCGTCATGCCGGGTTCCGTTGCAGCCGTATCAAGCCTGGTCCAGCAGGAACTGCATCAGGAGCGGCACGGGGCGGCCGGTGGCGCCCTTGTCCTTGCCGCCGCGCCAGGCGGTGCCGGCGATGTCCAGGTGGGCCCAGCGGTACGAGGTGGCGAAGCGCGACAGGAAGCATGCCGCCGTGACCGCGCCCGCCGGGGGGCCGCCGATGTTGGCGAGGTCGGCGAAGTTGGACTTGAGCTGTTCCTGGTAGGCGTCGTCCATCGGCATGCGCCAGGCGGTGTCCAGGGACTGGCGGCCGGCGGCGGCCAGCGCGTCGGCCAGGGCGTCGTCCTTGGAGAACAGGCCGCTGTTGACGTTGCCCAGGGCCACCACGCAAGCGCCGGTCAGAGTGGCGATGTCGATGACGGCGGACGGCTTGAAGCGTTCGGCGTAGGTCAGCGCGTCGCACAGCACCAGGCGGCCTTCCGCGTCCGTGTTCAGGATTTCAATCGTCAGGCCGGCCATGCTGGTGACCACGTCGCCCGGCTTGTTGGCCTTGCCGCTGGGCAGGTTTTCGCAAGCGGGGATCAGGCCCACCACGTCCAGCGGCAGCTCCAGTTCGGCCAGGGCGCGGAACGAGCCCAGCACGCTGGCGGCGCCGCACATGTCGTACTTCATTTCGTCCATGGTGGCGGCGGGCTTGAGCGAGATGCCGCCGGCATCGAAGGTGATGCCCTTGCCGACCAGCACGATGGGACCCTGCGCGCCCTTGGCGGCTTTCTTGGCGGTCTTGTTGCCGGCGTGGCGCAGGACGATGAAGCGCAGCGCTTCCTCGGAGCCGCGCGCGACCGACAGGAACGAGCCCATGCCCAGCGCTTCGACCTGCTTGCGATCCAGAACTTCCACCTTCAGCGACTTGAATTCGCGGGCCAGGCGCTTGGCGGTTTCGCCCAGATAGGTCGGCGTGCAGATATTGCCGGGCAGGTTGCCCAGCGTGCGGGTCAGGTCCATGCCGTTGGCGATGGCGCCGCCTTCGCGCAGGCCCTTCTGGGCCTGGGCCGCCTCGGCGCGTTCGACGACCTGGACGATCTTCTTGAGCTTGGGACGGGCATCGCGGTCGGGTTTGCCGAAGCTGGCGTCGTAATGATAGGTGGCGTTGCCAGCCGCGATGGCGGCGCTGCGCGCGCGGGCGATGACGGCCACGTCCGCGATCGGGTTTGCGACGAGCGTGGACACGCCCTCGGTCAGCTGGGCCGACACGCAGGCCGCGGCGAAGGCCTGCTCGGCCGAGGCGTGGGCGCGCGCCGAATATTCTTCCTGCTTGCCCAGGCCGACCAGCACCACGCGCTGCGCGGACACGCCGGGCAGGTTGCGCAGGGTCAGGGTGGAGCCAGCGCGGCCGCGGAACTCGGCCTTGACCACCGAGCGCACGGCGCCATTGGAGGCGCGGTCGATGAGGTCGGCGGCAGGGCTCAACACGCCTTCCGCGTACACCCCGACGGCCAGGGCGGCGGTTTTGACTTGGTGCAGGGAAGCAGTGGTCTGTGTGCTAAATTCCATGAGGGTTTCCCGTGTACGTCTGTGTAGAATGCGGTCGATTATCCCGCATATTCTCCCATGTCTCTATTTAAACGCTCTGTCGTCAGCGAGATCACCAGTCACGCTGGCGTTGTCTTTTCCACGTTGCTCGTCGTGTGGCTCAGCGTGCTGCTCGTGCGCCTGCTCGGCGAAGCCGCTGGCGGCAACATCGGAGCCGACGTCGTGCTGGTGCTGGCCGCGCTGTCGACCATCACGGCATTGCCGACCATCCTCGCGGTCTCCGTCTTCATCGCGGTCCTCACCACCGTCACGCGCAACTACCGCGAATCCGAAATGGTGGTGTGGTTCGCCAGCGGCCTGTCGCTGGCCGATTGGCTCAAGCCGGTGCTGCGCGTTGCCATCCCCGTGGCGCTGGCGGTGGCGGGTCTGACGCTGGTGGCGGCGCCCTGGGCCTACCGCCAGATCGGCGAATACCACGAACGCTTCGAGCAGCGGTCGGACCTGTCCAAGGTCACGGCCGGCCAGTTCGCGGAATCATCCGGCGGCAACCGCGTGTTCTTCGCCGAGGATCCCCTGACGCCCAGCGACGAACTGGGCAATGTGTTCGCGCGCGAAAACGGCCCTGAATGGCTCAGCGTGCTGACCGCAAGCAAGGCGCACAGCGAAACCATGCCTAATGGCGACCGCTTCCTGGTGCTGGGCGAAGGCCATCGCTACGACTTGAAGCCGGGCACGCCCGAAATCCGCCTGGTGCATTTCGACAAATATGGCCTGCGCCTGGAAAGCAAGTCGGGCGGCGATCCGGTGGCCGAAGCGCGCGCCAACGCGGAGCGTTCCGCCAAGGCGCGCACCACGGCCCAACTGATCGCCGACAACACCAACAGCAGCTGGTCGCAAGTGATGTGGCGCATCTCGCTGCCGCTGGCCGCGCTGAACCTGGCGCTGCTGGCGATTCCTCTGGGCGCGGTCAATCCGCGTTTGGGACGTTCGGGCGACCTGCTCATTGCGGGCCTGGTGGGCCTGCTGTACATGAACCTGATCAACCTCTCGCGCGCCTGGATTTCCAACGGCAAGCTCAGCTTCGGCGTCGGCGTGTGGGTGATCCACGTCGCGGTAGCGATGCTGACGGTCTTCCTGCTGAGGCGTCGCTTGCGCGTGAAGGCGCCCAAGAACAGCGGTTGACGCCACCAGACCCGACGCCACGCGGCCCGCCCAGAGCGGGCCGCGGCGTTTTCAGGGCAGGTATTTCATGGTGCCGCCCTTGCCGGCCAGCAGGTCGGCGTTTTTCAGCACCGACTTGCGGATGAACTCCCACAAGGCCGTCACGCGCTTGAGCTTGCGCAGGTCTTCGTGGCAATACATCCAGAACGAGCGGGTGATCTCGACCTCATTCTCCAGCACCGGCGTCAGCCGCGGATCCTGCGCGGCAATGAAGCAGGGCAGGATCGCCAGCGACTGGCCCTGCAGCGCGGCGTGGTATTGCGCCACCACGCTGGTGCTGCGCAACACCACCTTGCTGGCGGGCAGCAGGTCTTCCAGATAGCGCAGCCGTTCGCTGAACAGCAGTTCGTCGACATAGCCGATGAACGTGTGCCCGGCCAGGTCGGCCCGCTCCCTGATCGGCGGATGGCGGGCCAGATAGCCGGGCGTGCCGTACAGGCGCAGCGTGTAGTCGCACAATTTGCTGCACACATAGGGGCCGCGCTGGGGGCGCTCGATGGTGATGGCCAGGTCGGCCTCGCGCTTGGACAGGCTGACGAAGCGCGGCACCGGCAGGATGTCCAGCGTGATGTGCGGATAGCGCCGCTGGAAGTCCGCCGCCAGCGGCGTCAGCACATAGCTGCCAAAGCCCTCGGTGGCGCCGATGCGCAAATGGCCCGATAGCGCCTGGCCGATGCCCGACAGGTTTTCGCGGGCGGAGTGCACAGTGCTTTCCATCTGCTCGGCATGGACGAACAGGCGCTGGCCGTCTTCGGTCAGCACGAAGCCCGCGCCGCGCGACTTCTCGAACAGCAGGGTGTCCAGCTCGGCTTCCAAGGCGCGGATGCGCCGCGACACCGTCGTGTGCTCGACCCCGAGCTTGCGCGCAGCCGCGCTCACCCGCTGGGTGCGGGCCACTTCCAGGAAATATCTCAGGCTGTCCCAATCAAGCACTTTTCCGGTTCCCCCAGGCCGGCAGCGCACTGCGCCGTCGGCCAAATTCCAATTGTGCATTAATGCACAAGGAATGTGCATTTCTAGTGTTGCTTGTTGATTTTCACACATCTACACTGGGTCGGCGGGCTCAAAGCCTGTCGACAGGCTCTCCGGGGCTCAAGCCCTGGGACCGCAGGCCGCGCAGACGGCGCCATAACGCATAAAACTCAGGAGACAAATCCATGAAATTGCACGCACGCGGGCTGGCCGTAGGCTTGTGTCTGGGCGCCGCATTGGTCGGCCAGGCTCAGGCGGCGGACAAGCCACCAGTGAAGATCGGCATTCTGACGGACATGTCTGGCACTTATGCCGGCATGGGAGGACCTGGTTCGGTAGCGGCGGCGCAACTCGCGATCGACGACTGCCTGGCCGCGGAATGCAAGGGCATGAAGATCGAACTGGTGTCCGCGGACAACCAGAACAAGGCCGACGTCGGTGCGGCCAAGGCGCGCGAATGGTTCGACCGCGACGGCGTTACCGCCATCGCCGACCTGACCAACTCCGCGGTGGCGCTGGCGGTGCAGGGCATCGCGCGCGAAAAGAACAAGGTGGTGATGTTCTCCGGTCCCGCCACCACGGCGCTGACCAACAAGGAATGCTCGCCGGTGGGCTTCCACTGGATGTTCGACACGTATTCGCAATCCGCCGGCGGCGCCAAGGCCACGGTGAGGGCGGGCGGCAAATCCTGGTACTTCATCACCGTGGACTACGCCTTCGGGCACTCGCTGGAAGCCGACACCGCCAAGGCCGTGCAGGCGCTGGGCGGCACCGTGGCCGGCAGCGTGCGCCATCCCCTGAACGCGCCCGACTTCGCCTCCTACCTGCTGCAGGCGCAGGCTTCCAAGGCCCAGGTCGTGGCGCTGGCCAACGGCGGCCAGGACACCGTCAACGCGGTCAAGCAGGCGCGCGAATTCGGCATCGTGGCCGGCGGCCAGCGCCTGGTGTCGTTGCTGATCTTCCTGTCCGACCTGCGTGCGCTGGGCCTGGAAAGCGCCCAGGGCCTGTCGTACGTGGACGGTTTCTACTGGGATTACGACGATGCCACGCGCCAGTGGTCCACCCGTTTCGAGAAGGCCTTCCGCGGTCTGAAGCCCACCATGACGCAGGCCGGCGTGTACTCCAGCGTGCGGCACTATCTGCGCTCGGTCGCCGCTTCCGGCAGCACCGACGGCAAAGTGGTGGCCGACAAGATGCGCGCGCTGCCCATCGAGGATCCGATCATGCGCAACGCCTCCATCCGTCCCGATGGCCGCGTGATCCACGACATGTACCTCTATGAAGTGAAAAAGCCGGCCGAGTCCAAGGGCGGCTGGGACTATTCCAAGCTGGTGGCCACCATTCCGGCCGCCGAGGCCTTCCAGCCCCTGGCGGATTCGAGCTGCCCGCTGGTCAAGAAGTAAACCCCGGCGCGCCGGCTGGCCACGGCCGCTGGCGCGCCTGAAGATCCATGAACGCGGATTCCATCCGCATCGACTACGCAGTGTGAGGAGCATCAAATGAGTGAAGTCCCCCGCGTTCCGCTATTGATCGGCGGCAAGCTCGTGCAATCCAAAACCACCGAATGGCGGGACGTGATCAATCCCGCTACCCAGGAGGTCGTCGCCAAGGTGCCCTTCGCCACGCGCGAAGAACTGGACCTGGCCGTCTCCAACGCCAAGGAGGCTTTCAAGACCTGGCGCAACAGCGGGCAGGGCGCTCGCATGCGCGTCATGCTGAAGTTCCAGGAACTGCTGCGCGCCAACTCCGGCAAGCTGGCCGAAATGATCACCCGCGAGCACGGCAAGACCTTGCCGGACGCCGAGGGCGAAGTCGGCCGCGGCCTGGAAGTCGTGGAGCACGCCTGCTCCATCGCCAACCTGCAATTGGGCGAGTACGCCGAGAACGCAGCGTCCGGCATCGACGTCTACACGCTGATCCAGCCGCTGGGCGTGTGCGCGGGCATTACCGCGTTCAACTTCCCGGTCATGCTGCCTTGCTTCATGTTCCCGATCGCCGTGGCCTGCGGTAACACCTTCATCCTCAAGCCCTCCGAGCAGGACCCGACCTCCTCGTTGTTCCTGGCGCAGCTGGCGCTGGAAGCCGGCCTGCCGGCAGGCGTGCTGAACGTGGTGCACGGCGGCCCGGAAACGGCCAACGGCCTGTGCGAACACCCCGACATCAAGGCGGTCTCGTTCATCGGCTCGACCCGCGTCGGCACCGAGATCTACAACCGCGCCTCGGCCGCCGGCAAGCGCTGCCAGTCCATGATGGGTGCCAAGAACCATTGCGTGATCCTGCCGGACGCCGATCCCGAGGTCGCGCTGAACCAGTTGGTGGGCGCCGCCTTCGGCGCGGCCGGCCAGCGCTGCATGGCCTCGTCCGTGGCCGTGCTGGTGGGCGAAGCCCGCAACTGGCTGCCCGACTTCGTCGAGCGCTCCAAGAAGCTCAAGGTCAATTCCGGCATGGACCGCGAAGCGGACCTCGGCCCCCTGGTTTCGCCCAACGCCAAGAAGCGCGTCGAAAGCCTGATCCAGAAGGGCGTGGACGAAGGCGCCAAGCTGCTGCTGGACGGCCGCAGCCTGAAGGTCGCCGGCTTCGAGCAGGGCAACTTCGTGGGCCCGACGATTTTCGACGGCGTCACCGAAAACATGACCATCTACACCGAGGAAATCTTCGGGCCGGTCCTGTGCGTGGTGGGCGTGGAAACGCTGGAGGACGCGGTGGCGTTCATCAACCGCAACCCCAACGGCAACGGCGTGGCGCTGTTCACCCAGGATGGCGGCGCGGCGCGCTACTTCCAGAACAATATCGACGTCGGCCAGGTCGGCATCAACGTGCCGATTCCGGTGCCGGTGGCCTGGTTCAGCTTCACCGGTTCGCGCGGCTCCAAGCTGGGCGACCTGGGCCCCAATGGCAAGCAGGCGGTGCAGTTCTGGACGCAGACCAAGACCGTCACCGCGCGCTGGTCGGCTCATGCCAAGAGTGTGAACACCACGATCTCGATGCGTTGAACCGGGGACGCCTTGCGTGTAAGCTTATATAAATAAGTTATATAACAAGGTGTCCTTATTACTTATAATTGGCCCGTCTATCAGGGGCCAATTCATGAACTTGCAGCAATTTCGTTTTGTGCGTGAAACCATCCGGCGCGACTTCAACCTGACCGAAGCCGCCCGGATGCTCTACACCTCGCAGCCCGGCGTCTCCAAGGCGATCATCGAGTTCGAGGACGAACTGGGCATCAAGATCTTCGAACGGCACGGCAAGCGCATCAAGGGCCTGACCAAGCCCGGCCTGGCGGTGTCGCAGGTCATCGACCGCATCATGCGTGAAGTGGACAACCTGAAGAAGGTCAGCGACGAATTCGCACGCCGCGACGAAGGTGGCCTGGTCATTGCCTGCACCCACACGCAGGCGCGCTACCTGCTGCCGCGCGTCATCCCCGCGTTCCGCAAACAATTCCCCAAAGTGCATCTCTCGCTGGCCGAAGGCAGCCCCGCGCAACTGGCCGAAATGGTGCTGCACGAGCAGGCCGACCTGGCCCTGGCGACGGAATCGCTGGCCCTGACGCCAGGCTTGGCGACCTTGCCGGTCTACGCCTGGGAACACACCGTGGTGGTGCGCCCGGATCATCCGCTGGCCGAACTGACCTCCAGCGCCGCCAAGCGCCTGTCGCTGGCGCAGCTGGCCGAGTTCCCCATCGTCACCTATGACCGCGCCTTCACCGGCCGCAGCACGATAGACGAAATCTTTGCCAACCAGGGCATACACCCGGACATCGTGCTGGAAGCCATCGACGCCGACGTCATCAAGACCTACGTCGACGTGGGCCTGGGCATCGGCATCATCGCGGGCGTGGCCTACGATCCGCGCCGCGACGGCAATCTGGTGGGCCTGCCGGTGGGCCATCTGTTCGGCACGCATACGACCCGCGTGGGCGTGAAAGCAGGGGTGTTCCTGCGCGACTACGTCTACACCTTCCTGGAAATGCTGGCGCCTTCGCTGACCCGCGCGGTAGTGACCGAGGCGGTGCAGGGGGCGCCCAAGTAGCAAGGGCCGGTTTTTGCGGGGGGCAAGAGGCGCGGCGCCATTGGGCGGCGCGCCTTTTTTCTTGGCGCGCCGCGGTCCGCGCTATCCCTTTCCATATGCTCATAAAAATAATTAAATAAGAACTGATCTCATTTGAGTTGACTAAAAAATAGGAATCATTATCATTACATCAGTCTCAACGACCCAGTGAGGTTCATCATGACGGCAGGATTAAGTGCAGTGGTAGTGGGCGCCGACCGCCTCGGCAACATCCCGGATCTGCTCAAAGGACACAATATTTCGATCACGCACCACATCAGCGGCCGTGATCCCTCGCATCAGAAGAAGACGTTGCAACTGCCCTCAGGCACCCAATTGGTCATCCTGCTGACCGACTTCCTGGGCCACAACGTCATGAAAACCTTCCGCAATGCCGCGCAGCGCGGTGGCATCCGCGTCGTGGCTTGTCGGCGTTCGGTATGCAGCATGCAGCAGGCCTTGCAGCAATGCGGCCTGTGTCCGCGTTCGGGCTCGGTACACTGACAGCGCGGTCTGCCGCCGCCAAACAAAAACTGGGGAGGCCAAAACGGCCTGCGGCCCCAAGCCGCGAAGAGATATGAAAAACGCCGCCGGACTGGAAAGTCCGGCGGCGTTTTGCTTGTAGTGAGGAAGGCCTGGCGGCTATCCTGGAAAGGTGTCAGTTGGCTGCGCGGGCGGACGCCATCAGGCTGTTGTCCAGGCGGCGCGCGCCGTTGTAGCGCTTGGACCAATAAGCCATGGTCATGTTTTCCACGCGGACCACGCCGCCGGCGCTGGGCGAGTGCACGAAGCGGTCGTCGCCCAGGTAGATGCCCACGTGCGAATAGCGGCGGCCCAGCGTGTTGAAGAAGACCAGGTCGCCGGCCTTGAGTTCGTTCTTGGCGACTGAGACGCCTTGTTGCGCCATTTCGGCGGCGTTGCGGGGCAGTTTCAGGCCCAGCGAACGTTCAGCCGTGTAGGTGACCAGGCCGCTGCAATCGAATCCGGTATCGGGGGAATTGCCGCCGAAGCGGTAGCGGATGCCCAAGTGGTTCAGGGCTTCGCTGACCAAGGCGTTGTCGCTATTGACGCCCGAATGGGTCTTCTGGCGTTCGCGCTTGAATTTCTGGCTTACCAGCACGCCGATGGGATCATCGGTGGTGGCTACCCATTCCGTTTCGTAGGGATCGATCTCGGACGTATGGGCGGTTGACTTTTGATTTGTAGCGGCACAACCTGCCAGACCCACCACGCATGCAACCAACGCCAGCAAACGCAGACCGCGAGTTGCCTGGCCGGAGGAAGGATTCAGTCTCGCGTGGTTGGAGTGTCGATGCATGCGCCTGGGGGTGATTTGCAGATAACGGCAAAAAACACGGAATTCGCCGTGAATGTGGCCGAGATGTCAGCAAAATCAACATTGTTCTACAACTTCGCGGGGATTCTACCAAACTTTTAAGACCAGTTCGTTACGAAACCGGCGTTAATGTCCATGCAGTGTGGACATTTGGCAGAACATTTTGACTTGCGGCAAGCCTCGTGCAAGGTTTGCCTACCAGAATGACCAAAAGATTCGAGAAGAAATCAATCAGCCTTAAGGCGTAAGAAAGATAACAGGAGACATAAATGCAAAAAACCCGGGATTTCCATTACCGCTCGATTCACGACCGCGATGCGTTCTGGCGGGAGGAGGCCGGTCGCATCCATTGGGAGACGCCTTTCGAGTCCGTGCTGGACTTCTCCCGGCCGCCGTTCGCGAAATGGTTCACGGGCGGACGCACCAATCTCTGCTACAACGCTGTCGACCGCTGGCTGCCGACCCAGGCCGATGCGTCGGCCCTGATCTGGGTGTCCACCGAGGTGGAGCGCGAGCGCGTCTACACCCGGCAGGAAATGTATGAAGAGGTCAACGCCGCCGCCGCCATGCTCAAGGAGCTCGGGGTGGGGCGTGGCGACCGGGTGCTGCTTTACATGCCCATGGTGCCGGAGGCCGTGTTCACCATGCTGGCGTGCGCGCGGATCGGCGCGGTGCACTCGGTGGTGTTCGGCGGCTTTGCCTCGGTCAATCTGGCCCAGCGCATCGACGATGCGGCGCCCAAGGTGGTGGTCTGCACCGACGGCGGTTCGCGCGGCGGCAAGGTCGTGCCCTACAAGCCCCTGCTGGACCGCGCCTTGGCGCTGGCCAAGACGCCGCCGGCCTCGGTGGTGGTGTTCGATCGCGGCCTGGCGCCGTTCGAGCCCGTGGCGGGCCGCGACCTCGACTACGCGACCCTGCGCCAACGCCATCTGGGCGCGCGGGTGCCGGTGGAGTGGCTGGAGTCCTCCGAGCCCAGCTACATCCTCTATACCTCCGGCACCACGGGCAAGCCCAAGGGCGTGCAGCGCGATACCGGCGGCTATGCGGTGGCGCTGGCCTCGTCCATGGAATACCTGTTCGATGGCCGCGCCGGCGATACCTTCTTCTGTACCAGCGACATCGGCTGGGTGGTGGGCCATTCCTACATCATCTACGGACCTTTGATTGGCGGGCAGGCGACGGTGCTGTACGAAGGCACGCCGGTGCGTCCCGATGGCGCCATCCTGTGGAAGCTGGTGGAGCAGTTCGGCGTCAATACTCTGTTTTCGGCGCCGACCGCGGTGCGAGTGCTCAAGCGCCAGGATCCGGAGCTGCTCAAGCGCCACGACCTGTCCTCGCTGCGCGCGGTCTACCTGGCGGGCGAGCCGCTGGATGAGCCCACGGCGCAATGGATCTCCGGCGGCCTGGGCAAGCCCATCATCGACAACTACTGGCAGACGGAATCGGGCTGGCCCATCCTGTCGGCCCAACCCGGCGTGGAAAAAGTGCCGACGCGTTTCGGCAGCCCATCGTTCCCGGTATACGGCTTCGATGCGCGCATCGTCAGCGAGTCCACCGGCGAGGACCTGGGCCCCGACCAGAAAGGCGTGGTGGCCATCGTGCCGCCGCTGCCGCCGGGCGCCATGTCCACCATCTGGGGCGACGACGAGCGTTTCGTGCAGACCTACTTCACCTCCATTCCCGGCCGCCAGGTGTATTCCACCTTCGACTGGGGTCGGGTGGACGCCGACGGCTACTGGTTCATCCTGGGCCGCACCGACGATGTGATCAACGTGGCGGGCCATCGGCTGGGCACGCGCGAGATCGAGGAATCCGTCAACAGCCATAGCGCCATCGCCGAATGCGCGGTGGTGGGCGTGGCGGACTCGCTCAAGGGGCAGGTCGCGATGGCCTTCGCCGTGCTCAAGAATCCCGCCAGCGCCGAAACCGAGGAAGGGGCAAAGCGCCTGGAAGGCGATATCATGCGGCTGGTGGAAGATCAGCTGGGAGCCGTGGCGAGGCCGGCCAGGATCCGGTTCGTGGGCGCACTGCCCAAGACCCGGTCCGGCAAGGTTCTGCGCCGCGCGATCGTCGCCGTATGCGAAGGGCGCGATCCCGGCGACCTGACCACCATAGAAGATCCATCCGCCCTGGAACAGATAAAGGAGTCGCTGCAATGAATACCAAGCCCGTGCTGAGCGCCGAAGACGTCAAGAAGATTTTGGCTGCGGCCGAAGCACACGCCCTGCAGAACCAGTGGGCCGTCACGATCTCCGTGGTCGATGATGGCGGCCATCTGCTGGGCATGCTGCGCCTGGACGGCGCAGCTCCGATTTCGGCGCACATCGCTCCGGCCAAGGCCAAGACCGCGGCGCTCGGCCGCCGCGAGTCGCGCGTCTACGAGGAAATGATCAACAACGGTCGCTACTCCTTCCTGTCGGCCCCGCTGATCGACGGCCTGCTGGAAGGCGGCGTGCCGGTGGTGGCTGACGGCCACGTGGTCGGCGCGGTCGGCGTGTCGGGCGTGAAGTCGAGCGAAGACGTGCTGATCGCTCAAGCTGGCATCGCCGCACTGGGCCTATGAGCCACGGCGAGCCGTCGGAAGCGCCGGCCGGCGCTTCCACGCAGAACGCTGGAGCAGGGGGCGATGGCCCCCTGAATCCCGGCGTGGCCAAACGCGAAGTCTGGGCCTGGGCCATGTACGACTTCGCCAATTCCGGCTACACCACCGTAATCCTCACGGCGGTGTTCAGCACTTATTTCGTCGGTGTGGTCGGCGGGCGCGCGCCCTGGGCCACGCTGGCCTGGACCGCGGCGCTGTCGCTGTCCTACCTGCTCATCATGCTGACCATGCCCACGCTGGGCGCCCGCGCGGACGCCAGTGGCAGCAAGCGCCGTCTGCTCTACACCAGCACCATCGGCTGCGTGGCCGCGACGCTGGTGCTGACGCAGGCCGGGCCGGGCGACGTCTGGCTGGCGCTGGCCGCCATCGTCGTGTCCAACTACTGCTACTGCGTGGGCGAGTCCATGGTGGCGGCGTTCCTGCCGGAACTGGCCAGGCCGGCAGCGCTGGGCCGCGTGTCGGGCTGGGGCTGGAGCTTCGGTTATTGCGGCGGCATGCTCACGCTGGGCCTGTCGCTGGTGGTCGTGACGCTGGCCGAAGGGCGCGGCATGACCGCGGAACACTTCGTGCCGTGGGTCATCGTTGTCACCGCTGCGGTATTCGCGCTGGCGGCGCTGCCGTCCTTCTTTTTGCTGAAAGAGCGCACGCGCCCGCAGCAGGACAAGCCGAAGGCGCTGCACATGCTCAAGCGGCTGGCCTATGCCTGGCGCGAGACAGGCTTGCACTTTCCCGAATTCCGCCGGCTGCTGATGTGCATCGCCTGCTATCAGGCGGGCATTTCGGTGGTCATCACGCTGGCGGCCGTGTATGCGTCCGAGGTCATGGGCTTCACCACGCCCCAGATCATGCTGCTGGTCTTCACCGTGAACATCGGCGCGGCGGTGGGCGCATTTTCGTTCGGCTACGTGCAGGACCGCATCGGCCACAAGCCGGCGTTGGCCATCACCTTGTGCGGCTGGATCGTGATGGTGCTGGTTGCGTATGCGGCGACGACGGCGCCGGTGTTCTGGGTGGCGGCCACGCTGGCCGGCCTGTGCATGGGCACGACCCAAAGCGCCGGCCGTGCCATGACGGGGGCGCTGGCGCCCGCCGGACGTTTGGCCGAGTTCTTCTCGCTATGGACTTTCGCCGTGCAGCTGGCGGCGGTGATCGGGCCGCTGACCTACGGTCTGGTGACCTGGGTCACGCACGGCGACCACCGCCTGGCCATCCTGGTGACCGGCCTGTTTTTCGTGGGCGGCCTGGCCCTGCTGTCGCGCGTGGACATGAAACGCGGCCTGGCCCGCCGTCCCGCCGTCTGATCTTGCGCGGTCCGTGCGGTTCGTGCGGTTCGTGCGGGTCTGCCGCGGCCACTGCCCCCGGCCGGGCTGCTATCCTTATGAACTGCCTTTGATGCCTCGCGCGCCGCGCGAAGCATCAAGCGGATTGCTTTGCACCGCTATGCCGGTGCGTTGTCAGCTTGTTCGTGCCGTTGGGGTCGACGCCGTTCCGGTGTTTCCCGCCCTGAGCCGGCGCTGTCAGGTCTCTGCGGTCACGCACGCATGCGGGCTCCGGCCCGCATTTTGCGTAAGGTGCCCGTAAGAGCGCGGCGATACGGTGGCGGGTGGGTAATAAAACAGCAGCACAAACAAACAGAATCACCGATTGGAGACAAGATCATGTCGAATGCCATTGAGTCCGTACTGGTAGAAACCCGCGTCTTTCCGCCGCCCGAGCGTGCGGCCAAGGGCGCGGCGATTCCCAGCATGGACGCCTACAACGCGTTGTGCGCCCAGGTCGAAAACGATTTCGACGGTTTCTGGGCCGGACAGGCCCGCGACAACCTGACGTGGACCAAGCCGTTCACGCAGGTGCTGGATGAGTCGGACGCTCCGTTCTACCGCTGGTTTGGCGACGGCGAACTGAACGTCTCGGCCAATTGCCTGGACGTGCATCTGACCAACGGCAACGCCGACAAGACCGCCATCATCTTCGAAGGCGACGATGGCACGGTGAACAAGGTCAGCTACCGCGAATTGCTGGCGCGCGTGTGCCGCTTTGCCAACGGCCTGACCGCACTGGGCTACAAGAAGGGCGACCGCGCCATCATCTACATGCCCATGTCGATCGAAGCCGTGGTGGCCATGCAGGCCTGCGCGCGCCTGGGCGTGACGCATTCGGTGGTGTTTGGCGGCTTCTCGGCCAAGAGCCTGCAAGAGCGCATCGTGGACGTGGGCGCGTCGCTGGTCATCACCGCGGACGAGCAAGTGCGTGGCGGCAAGACCATCCCGCTGAAGCCGGCGGTGGAAGACGCCATCGCGATGGGCGGTTGCGAAGCCATTTCCAAGGTCATCGTGTACCGCCGCACGGGCGGCAAGGTGCAATGGACCGAAGGCCGCGATCTGTGGATGCACGACGTCGAGGCCGGCCAGCCCGACACCTGCGAACCCGTGCCGGTCAACGCCGAGCATCCGCTTTTTATCCTGTACACGTCGGGCTCCACGGGCAAGCCCAAGGGCGTGCAGCATTCATCGGCGGGCTACCTGCTGTGGGCGCTGCTGACCGTGAAGTGGACGTTCGACGCCCGCAAGGATGACGTCTATTGGTGCACGGCCGATGTGGGCTGGGTCACGGGCCATACCTACATCACCTACGGCCCGCTGGCCGCCGGCCTGACGCAAGTCGTGTTCGAAGGCGTGCCGACCTACCCCAACGCCGGCCGCTTCTGGGACATGATCGCGCGCCACAAGGTGACGACGTTCTACACGGCGCCCACCGCCATCCGTTCGCTGATCAAGGCGTCCGAGGCAACGCCCGACGCACATCCGAAGAACTACGATCTGGACAGCTTGCGCATCATCGGCACGGTGGGCGAGCCCATCAACCCCGAAGCCTGGATCTGGTATCACAAGAACATCGGCCGCGAACGTTGCCCGATCGTGGACACGTGGTGGCAGACCGAAACCGGCGGCCACATGATCACTCCGCTGCCGGGCGCCACGCCGACCAAGCCGGGTTCATGCACGCTGCCGCTGCCGGGCATCGCCGCGGCCATCGTGGATGAAACCGGCGGCGACGTCGAAAAGGGCAACGGCGGCTTCCTGGTCATCAAGCGCCCGTGGCCCGCGATGATCCGCAACATCTGGGGCGATCCGGAACGCTTCAAGAAGAGCTACTTCCCGTCGGAACTGCGCGGCTACTACCTGGCTGGCGACGGCGCGCAGCGGGACGCGGACGGCTACTTCTGGATCATGGGCCGGATCGACGACGTGCTCAACGTGTCGGGCCACCGCCTGGGCACCATGGAAGTCGAGTCGGCGCTGGTGGCGCATGAACTGGTGGCGGAAGCCGCCGTGGTGGGCCGCCCGGACGATACGACGGGCGAAGCCGTGGTGGCGTTCGTGGTGTTGAAGCAGGCGCGTCCGGAAGGCGCCGAGGCGCAGGCCATCGCCAAGCTGTTGCGCGACTGGGTGGCCAAGGAGATCGGTCCCATCGCCAAGCCCAAGGACATTCGTTTCGGCGACAACCTGCCCAAGACGCGTTCGGGCAAGATCATGCGCCGTCTGCTGCGCGTGGTGGCCAAGGGCGAGGAAGTCACGCAAGACGTTTCCACGCTGGAAAATCCGGCGATTCTGGAACAGTTGGCCAAGCCCCTGTAAGCCCCGCCCGCCGCAAGCGGCGGCAAGCTTGCGGGAGGACGGGAGCATAATGTCAGACGCCCGCACCGGTAATTGCCGGTCCGGGCGTCTTTTCTTTGTTGTTCCTTGCTTTTTCACCCCCTTATCTACACGGAGCCACGGACGTGAGCCGCAGCAGTTTCGATCGCGCAGGGCTAGCCCTGATGCTCAGCACCATTGTGGTGTGGGCAGGCAGTTGGATCGCGATGAAACTGATCGTGCCTTACATCGGCCCGTTCGACTTCGTGGCGCTGCGCTATGTGACGGGCAGCCTGGTGCTGTTCGCGTTGGCGATCGCCACGCGGCGGCCGCTGGCCATGCCGCCATGGAAATTGACTTTGCTGATCGGGTTGACGCAGACGGCCGGGTTCCAGGGTTTCGTGCAAACGGCGCTGGTGTCGGGCGGCGTGGGCAAGGTCTCGTTGATGGCCTACACGATGCCGTTCTGGGTGGTGTTGTTCGCCTGGTGGCTGTTGGGCGAGCGCCCGTCGGTCCGGCACGGGCTGGGTATTGGCCTTGCGGCGGTGGGCCTGGTCTGTTTCGTGGAGCCGTGGAACGGCCTGGGCGACATCCGCCCCGTGCTGCTGGGGTTGGGCAGCGGTTTGTGCTGGGGCGTGGGCACGGTGTTGTCCAAGCGGATGTTTGAACGCCATGCGCCGGATGTCATGACGTTCACCGCGTGGCAGATGCTGTTCGGCGGACTGGTCATGGTGCCGGTGGCCTATCTGGTGCCGCAGATGACCGCGCAGTGGGATTGGCCGTTATGGACGGGCATGGCCTACATCGTGCTGATCGCGACAGCGGCCGGTTGGTTGCTGTGGCTGCAGGTTGTGCGCCGCGTGCCGGCGTCGATCGCCGGCTTGTCCAGCCTGGGCGTGCCCGTGGTGGCGATGCTGCTGGCATGGGCAATCCTGTCCGAGCGTCCGTCGCTGGGTGAAGTGGGCGGCATGGTCTTGATCCTGGCCGGCATCTTCATCGTCAGCCGCGCGGCGCCCGCGGCGCGCGCTTCGTGATCCGCAGTCCTCTGCATTCCTTCTCCGATTTCCGTTCCGGTTCCATTCCCTTTCCAAGGACTTCCCATGATCGATCTGCGTAGCGACACTGTCACTCGGCCTTCGGCGGCCATGTTGCAGGCGATGGTTTCGGCCCCGTTAGGCGATGACGTGATGGGCGACGATCCGACCGTGATCCGCTTGCAGGCGGCCGTGGCCGAGCGCGCGGGCAAGGCGGCGGGCCTGTTCTTCCCGTCCGGCACGCAAAGCAATCTGGCCGCGCTGATGGCGCATTGCGACCGGGGCGACGAATATCTGGTGGGGCAACTGGCCCACACCTACAAGTACGAAGGCGGCGGCGCGGCGGTGCTGGGCAGCATCCAGCCGCAACCCATCGAGCACGCGGAAGACGGTTCACTGCCGCTGGAGAAACTGGCGGCGGCGGTAAAGCCGCTGGGCGATCCGCACTTTGCGCGCACCCGCTTGCTGGCGTTGGAAAATACCTTCCATGGCAAGCTGATCCCGGCCGCTTATATTCAGGCCGCGACGGACTGGGCGCGCGGGCAGGGCCTGGGCACTCACCTGGATGGCGCACGCGTGTTCAACGCCGCCGTGGCCAGCGGCAAGCCCCTGGCCGACATGTGCCGGCCGTTCGATTCGGTATCCATCTGCTTTTCAAAGGGCCTGGGCGCGCCGGTAGGCTCCGTGTTGGTGGGCAGCCAGGAACTGATCGGCCGTGCGCGCCGTTGGCGCAAGATGCTGGGCGGGGGCTTGCGCCAGGCCGGCGTACTGGCGGCCGCGTGCCTTTACGCGTTGGAGCACAACGTCGACCGGTTGGCGCACGATCACGAAAACGCGCGCGCGCTGGCGGAGGGCTTGCGGGCCATTCCCGGCGTCAAGGTCTTGAGCCAGGACACCAACATGCTGTTCGTGGAATTCGAGCCGTCGCGCTGCGATGCGTTGACGGCTGCGCTGGCCCAGGAAGAGATCCAGATGCGCGCCGTCTATGGCGGCCCGACGCGGCTGGTGACGCACCTGGACGTGTCCGCGGATGATGTGCGGCGAGTTGTCCAGGCCGTGGCGCGCCATCTGGCCTGAAGCGGGGCGGGGTGGGTCAGGCGCTGGCGCGCAGCACGTCCGCCAGCACGGTGAACAGCTCGTCGATCTGGGCGCGTTCGATGATGAGAGGGGGCGACAGCAACATCGTGTCGCCCGCCGAACGGATCAGGCATCCCCGTTCCAGGCACGCGTTGTGCACCGCATAGGCACGCTGGCCCGGCTGGCCTTCAAGCGGCGCCAGTTCAATCGCGGCCAGCAGGCCGATATTGCGGATGTCGACCACATGCGGCAGCCCCTTCAAGCTGTGCGCCGCGTCTTCCCAATAGCGTGCCAATTCCTGGCTGCGTTGGAAAAGGCCTTCACGGCGGCAGATGTCCAACGTCGCCAAGCCGGCCGCGCATGCGACCGGGTGGCCCGAATACGTGTAGCCGTGCGCCAGTTCGATGGCGTTTTCGGGCCCCTGCATGAATGCGTTGTACACATGCCGCTGCACCAGCGTCGCACCCATGGGGATCGCGCCGTTGGTCAGTCCCTTGGCGCTGGTGATGATGTCTGGCTTGACGCCGAAGTAGGACGATGCGAAAGCGCCGTCAATGCGGCCGAAGGCGCAGATCACTTCATCGAATATCAGCAGAATGCCGTGCGCGTCGCAGATTTCGCGCAGCCGCTGCAGATATCCGCGGGGCGGCACGATCACGCCGGTGGAGCCGGCGACCGGTTCGACGATGACGGCGGCGATGGTGGAAGCGTCGTGCAGGGCCACGATGCGCTCCAGCGTGTCGGCCAGGTGGGCGCCCCAATCCGGCTGGCCGCGCGTATAGGCCATCTGCTGCCTGTCATAGGTATGGGGCAGGTGGTCCACGAAGGGCAGCAGATTGCCGAAGGGTTTGCGATGGCCGCCGATTCCCGATACCGACAGTCCGCCGAAACCCACGCCGTGGTAAGACCGTTCACGCCCGATCAGCCGCACGCGCTGGCCCTGGCCACGTGCCCGGTGATAGCCCAGCGCGATCTTCAAAGCGGTATCGACCGCCTCTGATCCCGAGTTCGAAAAGAAAACACTGGAGAAGCCCGCGGGCGCCTCGGCGCACAACGCGTCGGCCAGCTCGAACGCCAGCGGGTGCCCCATCTGGAACGAAGGCGCGTAATCCAGCTCGTAAGCGGTGCGTGCGATGGCCTCCACGATTTCCGGTCGGCGGTGGCCGGCATTCACGCACCACAGGCCGGCGATACCGTCCAGCACGCGGCGGCCGTCGGGGCGGATGTAGTGCATGCCTTCGGCGGCGCTGAACAGCACCGGATCCCGCTTGACGCGCCGGTTGGCGGTAAAGGGCATCCAATAGGCGTCGGGATTGGGAGCGGAAGAGGGAAGCGACGGCATGGGCGATCCTGCTGTGGGTAAGTTCAGGTCCGCTTATTTTGTATTAAATCAAATATAAATACAATGCGGGGCATGATCAGACCCTGCGTGGGCGGCACGGGACGCCGTTTGGGCGCGGCGGCCGGAGCCGGCGCGGCCTCAGGAGGCTTGCAGCGAGGCTTTCAGGTGGCGGCGCATCAGTTGCGCCGCCCATTCCTGGTCGCCCGATTCCAGGGCGTCGATGATCTGCAGATGTTCGCTGCTGGAGTTGACGAAGCGCGCGTCGCGATAGAAGGCGGCGTGCTCTTCCAGCCGGCGCAACTGGTTCTGTTGCTGCACGGCCTGCAGGATGTAGCGGTTGCCCGAGAAGCGGGCCAGCAATTCATGGAAAGACGCGTTCAGCGCGAAGAAATCGGTGGCCGAAATGTCGGCGTCGTCGCGTTGGATCAGCGCTTCGTGCGCGGCGCGCATGCGCGCCAGCGCGGGTCTGTCCAGGCGGAACGTGGGTTCCAGCAGCCCGGCGCATTCGATGGTCATGCGGAAGCGGTAGCTTTCGCTGAGCGCTTCGGCGCTTTCAAGCGAGGGGGCGAATTGCCAGCCGTGCCCTTTGCGCTTTTCGATCAGCCCGTCGGCGGACAGCTGCAGAAGGGTCTTGGCCAACACGCTGCGCGGTGCGCCATAGCGTTGAAGCAGTTCGCGCTCCGTGAACGTTTCGGGCAGGCCGCGCGAGGCGCGGTCATCGATCAGCCGGCGGTAGAGTTCGTTTTGCGTGGGCCCTGCGCTTTCGATCAGGAGCGTGCCCGCCGCCGCGTTGTCGGCGACGGTGTAGCCGCTGTTGGGGCGATGCGTGATCAGGCCCTGGGCGGCCAGCAGGCGCAACGCGCCGCGCACCGGCGTGCGAGACACCTTGTAGGACGCGGCCAGGGTTTCTTCGGACAGGTGGTCGCCCGGCAGGTAGCGCCGCGCCACGATGTCTTCCGCGACATGGCGCGCCAGATCGACTTGCAGCGGCGTGGGGCGAGCGGGGGCGGCGGTGGGCATGGCGCGTCGGCGTGGCGGAAAAAGGCGGCAAAGGGGGAATGGTACCGGAGAGCCGCCGGCCGTTGCAGAAGCGCATGGGCGCCATGGCATGGATTTTATGAAAAATTAATACAACCTTCGCGGGGCGGTTTTTCAGCCATGCCGGCTGCGGCTATCGGACGGCGCCTCGTCGCGCTCGGCCATGCCGTAGTCCCGCAGCACCTGCGCCACCCGCAGACGGTAGTTCTGAAACACGCCGCCGCGCCCCGCTTCCTGCGCGCGGCGGTGCGATTCCAGCGAACGCCAGCGCTTTACCGCGTCTTCATCGCGCCAGAAAGACAGCGACAGCAGCTTGCCGGGCTGGGTCAGGCTTTGGAAACGCTCGACGGAGATGAATCCGTCAATGGCCTTGAGTTCATCGATCAGGCCGGCCGCGATCTGCAGGTAGGGGTCCGGGTTGCCATGGGCGGGTTCGACTTCAAATATCACGGCGATCATGGGTTGGGTTCCTTTGAAAACGCAAACTGCGGCACGCGCGCATTGGGCAGCGGCCGATAACGGAAACGGGAGGCCAGGGCGGCCGGGTCGGCGCCCGCCCGCAGCACATGCACTAG
>NZ_DATCUY010000005.1:0-7630 GCF_036567245.1 Achromobacter sp.
CGAGGCCGTGGCCGCTTGTCACGCGGCCGTGCTGGCAAGCGACGGCGCTGCCGCCGAAGCAGCCGCGAATCGTTACGACGCGAGCATTTGGAAGCTCAACGGCGGCACGTACCAAGGCTGCAAGGATGGCGGGAACCCCGAGGCGGCCGGCACGTTGATCGAGCTACATTGCAGCGCCGCGCCTGGCGTGGTGCCGATGTGGGGCCAGTCGGGGGAATTCCTGATGGAGTCGGCCGGCGTGCGCTGCCTGGTGGAAGTCGGTGATGGCTTTGGTTCGCTGCTGGATCGGCATTTCGCGTTCCATGTCGTTGACCTGGACGGGCCATTTATCTCCGAGACGGGCTACCGTTCGCATTTCGAGACGGCACAGGGCGGGATGACCGTTGACCAGGTGGCCGCCGCCGTGTTCGCCGGCTATCTCAAAGCGCATCGTCGCTACCTGACAGCCGAAGCGCAAAACAGGCATGCCGCCAAGCCGGTGCGCCCCTGGCTGGCTGGCATGGCGCAACCGCCCAGGCGGGCGCGGGCCATCGAGCCGGTGGGAGCCGATGACCTGGCCGAACCACTGCCGTCCGGGTTCGTGCTGGTGGATGCCGTCCTGACCAAGCACCAGGCATTCATCGTCAAGAAGTGGGCCGAAGCTGCGCGCCTGAAAGTCAAGGCGGCCAGGGGGGCCGCCAAGGCCGTGCCGGCCCGGATCGACGCCAAGGAAGAAGACGTAGCGCCCTCCCCTGCTGCCGAGAGCGACGACTACTACTACTACGAGGAACCCCCGGCGACAGAGGCGTTTTTCAAGGGCGTTCGGTGCCAGATCAAGAGCGTCCACCATCCTGTTTTCGCCAAGGACATAGGCAAAAAAGTGGTCGTGACCAAAGTTGCCGCAGACACCCGCCAGGTGTTCGCGCATGAGGATCGACCCGTAACGTACAAAATCAACCGGAATGGGCGGCGCGTGGTGGATTCAGACCCGCGCTGTATTGAGTCGATTTACAGCATGGATGCCTTGCGCATCCTATGACCAGGAGCAATGCAATGTCAGAGGCAAATATCAGGCTTGAATGCCTGCGGCCCGCAAACGACGGCTGGGAGCAGCCGACCGGCGAAGAGGTGCGCGAGGCGCTGAAAGCGGCGGGCTTCACGGGAGGCCAAGCCGCGAAAGCCCTCGGGCTGGGGGCGAAGGGCGATAGAACCGTGCGCCGCTGGATCGGCGGGGATTCGGCCATCCCCTATGCCGCATGGGCCTTGCTGTGCGACTTCGGCAATTTGGGCCAAATCTGGAAGAAGGACTAGCTAGCCGCTTTAGCGGCTAAAGCCATGAATACCCCGGCTGCGCCGAATTTTTACGCCAAGGAAGAAGATTTTCACGGCAATTTAGCGAAAATATTTCGTTAAATCAGTTGACAGCTAGGGCATTTTGCCCTATCATGTTACTTAGAAGGCCGGGCATGCCGCTCAGGTCAATAACCGGAGAACCATCCGATGAACAAGGCACCGATCATGCCGTGGGTCGATCAACTTGCAGGCGCACCCGCTACCGACTTTCCCGCTCGACGCGATCAAATCGCTGTAGTGATGGACGAAGCAGCGGCGTTGACAGAGCAAGCAACGGGGTTGCTGAACAAGGCGGCCGAGCTGCGCGCCAAGGCGTACTACGCAGCGTTGAGCCTGGAGGGCGACGCCAAGGGGAAATGGGGTTATGAGGAAGTAGAGCAGGCGAAGCGCCGAGCTGATTGGTAGGAGGAACGCCCCGGAGTGATCCGGGGCATTCGGCCCTGGTGCTGTCACACCAAAGGCCCAACCATAGGCGCGGTTGCACCCTGCATTGGATAGGCAATGCGAAAAGGGGTCAAGCGATGACGAACATCATCAAGTTTCCAGGCAAGGCCGAGGCACCCGCCGAGGTCGCACCGGAGCCGGCAGCGCAGGAGAAGCCAGCGCCTGCCGCGCCGCGCCGGGGCCTGTTCGCGCCCGTGGTCAAGGCCGTCTGGGTTGTCGTCGTCCTGGTGTGGCCGCTGCTGAAATGGATCGTCTCGATTGACGTGTTTTTTCAGTTCATCCGCATGGTCTACCACTGGAACACGCCGGGCGTTTTCGCCGGCTGGACGTTCCTCGCGCACTTCGCTGTGCTGGTGGCCTTGACGTATTTCGTATCCATCTACAAGCCCAAAGGAATTTGACATGACGAAGATGCTGCGCCCTTATCCGCTTGGCTACGTGTGCCCGAACACGGGCCGGGTGGCGGTGCTGGTCCGGGCCTACGCCGATAGCGACCTGAACGGCGATGCACCGGCCTACTGGTACAGCCAGAAGTCGGAGGAATGGGGCCTTGATCCGTGGAAGCTGGTGGAAGGTGTTGATCCACACGCGGCCGGTGGGTCGTATGACATTTGTTTTGCCAACGGTTCGGTTTCGACAGTCGGGCCGTTGATGACGATCTTCCTGGGTGCCGCTGACGCGGCCCGGTTGAACGCCAAGGAGGAAGACGAGCGACGTGAGGCGCTGGCCGTGATTGCGGGCGACCTTGGGCTTGATGCATCGGCCTTGCGCATCGAAAGCCTCATCGAGAGCCGCCCGGCAGTGTTCTACGACATGCCGGACGGCACTACGCGCAGCGCGTGCAGTCTCGATTCCGAGTGCTGGCGGGAAGCGCTTGCCAGGGGTGCGGCAGTACGCGCAATCCGCCAGGCAAAGGCGCATTAACAGGTGACCCGTTTTTTCGGGCCGTTTTTCGTGCCAAAGAAAATTTTAGCGGCTAAAACGCTTGACTCAAGGACAAAGTTTAGCTAAACTTTGTCTTATGGGTGCTGGCTGTCACCAGCTTTTTTTAACTAGGCGCGGAGTCAATGATATGGGTGCAATCCATGAAGAAACGGCTAACCGAAGCCCAGTTCCAGGCGTGCATAAAGGGCTTGGACGTGGGCCAGCAGACCATCGAAATAGCGCGGGGCGTGCTGGTTTTGGGCCAGCCGCAAGCGGTTTTCATCACGTCGCTGGGACTGACCAAAGGGGCAGTCTCGCAGGCCGTGAGCAGGGTGTGGGCGGCGTTTTCGTCCAAGAACGTACCCCAGGGGTACGAGCGGGTTTCGGCAGTGCTGCCGGAGCATCAGGCGTTCATCGTCAAGAAGTGGGCCGAGGACGCGGCGACAAAGAAGAAGGAACCCAAGAAATGAAAACCCTGGTCGTCGCTCAACAGAAAGGCGGAGTCGGGAAGACTTCGAGTGTTGTTCACCTGGCGTTCGACTTCCTGGAGCGTGGCCTTCGCGTTGCCGTAATCGACCTGGACACGCAAGCCAATGCCTCCTTCACCCTGGCGCAGTACAAGATCGAGGCTCGGGCGAGCGGTTTCTTTGGTCCGGTGCCGGCCGATGGCTGGCGAGGCGCAGCCGCGGCCGATAGCGACGGCGCACGCCTGGCCCTGATCGAAGCAGATCCCGAGCTGGCCAATGCCGTTTTTCTGCCGCTGGACAAGGCCAAGCAGAACCTGAAAGCCAACCTCAAGGCGCTGGCTGGCCAAGGGTTCGACGTGTGCCTGATCGACACGGCACCCGGCCTTGGCGTTGCCCTGGTGGCCGCGCTCTACGCAGCCGATTGCGTGCTGTCCCCTATCGAGCTGGAGGCGTACAGCATTCAGGGCATCAAGATGATGCTGACCACGATCATGAACGTCCGCAAGGAGAACGCCGGCCTGCAGTTCCTGGGCATGGTGCCGTCCAAGGTAGACGCGAGGAACCCGCGCCATGTGCGCCACCAGGTCGAGCTACAGGCGGCCTATCCGAAGCTGATGGCGCCGGCCAGCATCGGCCTGCGCAGCAGCATTGCCGACGCCCTGGCGTCCGGGGTGCCCGTCTGGAAGATCAGGAAGACCGCCGCCCGCAAGGCCACGCACGAAGTTCGCGCTTTGGCCGCCTATGTTTTTGAAAAGATGGAGATCGCGCAATGAGCACCGCCGCAAACAAGAAGATTGCCCCCAAGTCGAAGACGCCTGCAAAGGCCGCTCCCGAGGCCGAGGCGAAGCCGCAAGCCGGTGGGCTGGGCCTGGAGGGCATGGGCGACCTGTCGGCGCTCCTGGCCGGCCCTACGGCCGCCGCGAACGGTGGCGGGCCGCTGGACCTGGACATGGGCCTGATTGATGAAGACCCGCACCAGCCGCGCACAGAGGACAACCCCGGTTTCTCCGACGAGAGCCTGGACGAGCTGGCCGCCTCGATCCGCCTCCGTGGCGTCAAGACCCCCATTTCCGTGCGCGACAACCCGGATGCGCCTGGTCGCTACCTCATCAACCACGGCGCGCGTCGCTTCCGTGGCTCGAAGCGAGCCGACAAGGCCACGATCCCCGGCTTCATCGACAACGACTACAACGAGGCCGACCAGGTGGTGGAGAACCTGCAGCGCAATGAACTGACGGCCCGCGAGATTGCCGACTACATCGGCCGCGAGCTGGCGAAGGGAGTCAAGAAGGGCGAGATTGCCAAGGCCATCAGCAAGTCGCCCGCCTTCGTGACGCAGCATGCCGCGCTGCTGGACTTGCCTGATCCCATTGCCGAGGCGTTCAACTCGGGCCGCGTCAAGGACGTTACCGTGGTCAACGAGCTGGTGACGGCGTTCAAGAAGAAGCCGCAGGAGGTCACGGACTGGCTGGAAGATGAGAACCAGGAAATCACGCGGGGTTCGGTCAAGCTGCTGCGCGAGTTTCTGGACGACAAGCGCAAGCACGAGGACGACGACCGCGATCCGAATACGGTAGACGTACTCACCGGAAAGACGGACGCCGAAGCTGGCGACGGCGAGCAGGGTTCAGGTTCTGACTCCAAGAAGGAAGAGAAGGAGCCCGACCCCGACAAGCTGAAAAAGGCCATCGTCCAGGTGCAGCACAACGAACGCCCTGCCCGGCTGATCCTCAACCGTCGCCCACCGGCCGAGGGCTTCGCCTGGTTGAAGTACGAGGATGACGGCCAAGAGTTTGAAGCCAACTTGAGCAGCGTCACTCTGGTGGCCCTGCTGGAAGGCTAAACCAAGCCCTGATTCCCCCGCAGGGCCGCGCCCAGGCCCACGCCGCACCCCACAAGCCCGCCCGCTCCCGGCGGGTTTTTTTTTCGTCCCACGGTTTTAGCCGCTAAAAAAAGTTTAGCTAAACGCTTGAGAGGTAAGAATAATAATAATAATATAATTCTTATTATCGTATTACTCAACCCGGAGCCGCGCACCATGGAACTTGCCAAAGACACCCGCGACCGCATCTTTGCCGCCGCTGATTCGCTCTACGAGCAGGCCGGCCGGGCCGCCTTTCCCACGGTCGATGCCGTGCGGAAGGTCGCCCGCGTCAACATGAACGACGCCAGCGCCGGCATGAAGGAATGGAGGCGTGCGCAGACCGCCCAGGCGGCCCCGGTGGCCGTCCAGGTGCCCGAGGCCGTTCAGCAGGCCAGCAGCGCCGCGCTGGCGTCCTTGTGGAAGGAGGCCCAGGAGCTGGCGAACGAGTCCCTTCGGGCTGCGCAAGCGGGCTGGGACGCGGAGCGCATCGAGGCCGAGACGCTGAACAAACAGATGGCCGACGCCTACGAGTCGCAGGCGGCCGAGCTGGAGGCGGCGCAGGGCCGCATTGCCGAGCTGGAGGCGGCGGCTCGCCAGGCGGCCGAGCTGGCCGAGGCGAGCCGGCAGCAGATCGAGGAAGGGCATACCGCCCTGCTGGGCATGCAGCAGCGGGCCGCCGTGGCCGAGGGCCGGGCCGAAGAAATTGAGCGTCGGGCGGGTGAGCTGCGCGCCGAACTCGATCACGCGCACGCCGAGGCCGAGACTGCCGCCGCCCAGGCCAAGGCCACGGCCGATAGCCTGCGCACCGAACGCGACAAGGTGCAGCAGCGCCAGGAGCTGGCCGAGGCCGAAGGCGTCAAGCTGGCCGACCAACTACGCCAGGCTCAGGTCCAGGTCGAGGCGTTGCGGAGCGAGCTGGCCGGCGTCAAGGCCCGTGCGGAGTCCCAGGCAGAGGCGCACCAGGAGCAGCGCAAGACGGCCGCCCAGGAAGCGGCGCGCATGGTCGAGCGCTTCACTGGTGCCCAGGCCGAGCGCGACCAGGCGCAGCGGGACGCGGCTGCGGCGCGGGAAGAGGCGGCAGGGCTGCGCGGCCAGCTCGAAGCCTTCAAGGAGCAGCACACGCAATTGATGGCCGCATTCCGAGACTCGGAAAAAGCCGATAAGGCCGTTTCACGTACCAAAAAGGACTGATATTTCGGGGGTTTTGCGCTAAAATGGCATGTTGTTTGGCAGCTACATCCGAGGGGCAAAAATCATGATCGCAGAGCAGGAACAGACCGAGCGCCGCGCCGTGGTGCAAAGCGCCCTTGCGAGCCAGCGCATCGAGGGCTTAGAGCCCGATGCGCAGGCCGTGGCCGACGCCGAGCGCTGGGCGCGTGGCGAGATGACCATCGGTGCCGCCGTGGACCAGTACAAGGCGCGCATGCGGCTAGAAATGGCATGAAATACGCCGGGGATCGCGGCGATCCTTACCTGGACAGCGAAACGGGTGTTCTCCGCAATCTCCTTGGAATCAAGGAACAGGGTGGACTCGATAAAGCCGAATCCACCCTTTCCTTTTTGCGGGCCAGCGAATTGCGCGAGCAGCCCGTTAAAGGCAAATTCGATTTAGCGCACCTGCAGCGAATTCACAAGCGCCTTTTTGGCGACGTGTACGACTGGGCGGGCCAAATCCGCCAGGTCGAAATCTCGAAAGGCAGCACCATGTTTGCCCGGCAGGTTGCGATCCAGAGCGCGGCGCAGCAGCTCTTTGGGCAGCTTGCCAAGGAACAGCTCTTGCGCGGCCTCGATGCCGACGAGTTCAGCAAGCGGGCCGGCCACTATCTCGGGGAAATCAACGTGCTTCATCCCTTCCGTGAAGGGAACGGCAGGACGCAGCGTGAGTTCATCGGGCAACTGGCCCAGCAGGCGGGCCACAGGATCGACTGGAGCGGGGTCAGTCAGGCCAGCATGACCCAGGCGTCAATCGAGGCCTACAACGGCGACTCAAGCGGTATGGCTGGCCTTATTCGCGCTGGCATGCCAGACCAGCTTTTTTTTAACCCATGAGTCTAGGAGTATTGGAATGAAACAGCGCCTTCTTGTGATGAACGGGCAGAGGCTCGTTCAGAGCGAGCAGGGAGGACAGTGGGCCACGGATAAGGTCGAAAAAGCCGGCCCGATCAAGCCGGGGATTTACAACATCCACCTATCCACCAAGGCCGACAAGAGCCAGAGCCACGATGGAGTGATCGTCCATGCCGACAAAGATCATGTGTATCAACAGGTCGGCAAACAGTTCGTCCAGCATGACCGGGCGAATTTCGATAAAGTACCTGAAATCGGGAGCAATTCCAGCATCAAATACGATGGTGACAAGGCGCAAGTCGCCCCGTCATCCATCAAGCTGGGGCGAGGGTTGTCCCGATGAAGCTTTAGCCGCTAAAAAGGAGCCAAGGCCATGAGCATTCCCAGGGAGCGACTGCAGCAGCAGACGCAGCAAACCGCCCGCGCCACGCTTGCCGGTGCCCGCCAGGCCGGCGCAGACGCAGAGGTTCAAGCCGACGCCCTGCAGGATCGCGCCCTGGAGGCCCAGGCCGAGCAAGCGGCCTTGCTTGAA
>NZ_DATCUY010000006.1:0-6877 GCF_036567245.1 Achromobacter sp.
CTGGCCCGGTAGCCGGCGCTGCCGGTGCCGTCCAGGACCAGCACGTTGCCTATGAGGGTGTCGTACATCTCGTGTTCCAGGTTCAATCGCCCAGCGGCAAGCGGTTCGGGCCGCCGCGGTGTTCGTCCAGCGCCAGCTTGATGCGGCGCAGGCGTTCGCGGTTTTCTTCTTGGTTCAGCATGGCCAGCTCGGTCGAGAGCAGGTCGATCGCAAGCATCATCGCGTAGCGCGAGGCCGAGGGCTTGTAGATGAAGTCGGTTTCGTCTGTGCGGATGGGCAGCACCACGTCGGCCAGCCTGGCCAGTTCGGAGGTGGCGTCCGTAATGGCGACGAGGCGCGCATGGTATTGCTTCACGATGCGCGCCGCGCCCACGATTTCCGGCGTCAGGCCGGAAGCCGAGAGCACCAGCACGGCGTCGCGCTCGTCGAGCGTGGCCGCGACCATGCGCAGCAGCACGGCGTCGCTGTACACGGCGATGGGATAGCCCAGCCGCACCAGGCGCGATTGCACTTCCTGCGCCAGCACGGCGGATGCGCCGCCCATGCCGAACACGTAGATCATGCGAGCGCCGTCGACGATGCCGGCGGCCGCTTCGAACAGCTGCTCGGTGAAGTTGGGCAGATGCGCGCGCAGCGTGCTTTCGATGTCGGCGTAGATGCGGGCGTAGAAGGTGCTTTCCTCGGCCGGAGCGCTGGGGTCGAGGAAGCGGCTGCCCACGGTGCTGGCCTGGGCCAACTTGAGCTTCAGGTCGCGCGTGTCGTCGCAGCCGACCGTGCGCGCGAAGCGTGAGATGGTGGCGATGCTGACGCCGGCCTTTGCGGCCAGTTGGTCGACGGTGGCGCTGGCGCCCCAGATGATGTCGTCCAGAATGGCGTCGGCGACTTTGCGTTCGGTCACGCTCAGCGAGTCCCGCCGACTGCGTATCTGGAAGACGATGTCGCGGATGATGTTCATGTGGGCTTCCTGGGTCTGGTCTGGACAGGGCGGCTATCAGGCGGCCAGCTCGGCATCGCCGATGCGCGAACAGGCCACATAGTGGCCCGGGCCGACGTTGGCGGCCTGCGCCTCGGTGGTCGCGCAGCTTTCGATGGCGTACGGGCAGCGGGTGCGGAACACGCAACCGGAAGGCGGATTGACCGGGCTGGGGATGTCGCCCTTGAGCAGGATACGCGAGCGCGGCGCACGCGGGTCCGGCACCGGCGCGGCGGATAGCAGCGCGCGGGTGTAGGGGTGGCGGGGGCGGGCGTAGACCTCGCTGGTGGGGCCGCGTTCCATGACGCGGCCCAGATACATCACCACGACCTCGTCGCACAGATAGTCCACCACCGCCAGGTCGTGGGCCACGAACAGCATGGTCAGCCCCAGGTCGCGCTGCAGGTCCTGCAGCAGGTTCAGCACCTGGGCCTGTACCGACACGTCCAGCGCGGACACCGGCTCGTCGGCCACGATGAAGTCGGGCTCGACTGCCAGGGCGCGGGCGATGCCGATGCGCTGGCGCTGGCCGCCGGAGAACTCGTGCGGATAGCGGCGGCTATGTTCGGCGTTCAGGCCCACGCGTTCCAGCAGCTCGCCGATGCGGGCCATGCGGCGGTTCTGCGCAAGGCGGTGGGTATCCAGCGCCTCGCCCAGGATCTCGGCCACCGTCATGCGCGGGTTGAGGCTGGCATAAGGGTCCTGGAACACGATCTGCATGCGGCGGCGCCAGGGCAGCATCTGCTTTTCGGACAGCTTGGTGATGTCCTGGCCGTCGAACAGGATGCGTCCGGCGGTGGGCGCGAACAGGCGCAGCAGCGCGCGGCCCGTGGTGGTCTTGCCCGAGCCGGATTCGCCGACCAGGCCGACGATGGTGTTGCGCGGCACGTCGAAGCTGACGCCATCCACGGCCTTGACCACGGGCGCGTTGCGCGCCTGTGAGGTGGGGAAGTGGACCTTCAAATCCTGGATCCGCACCAGCGGTTCTTCGGCGCGGATGGGAATGGGGCTACTCGTCATATCGGATTCACCTTGATGCAGCGCGCGCGGTGTTCGGTCTGCACCGGCAGGAGTTCAGGCACGGCGGCGCGGCAGTCGTCGGCGGCCAGCGGGCAGCGCGGCGCGAAGGTACAGCCGGGCGGCAGCGACAGCACGCTGGGCACATTGCCGGGAATGGCGCGCAGGCGTTCGCCGGAAGCCAGCAGGGCGGCGGTGGGAATGCAGGACAGCAAACCGCGGGTGTAGGGATGCGTGGGCTTTTCGAACAAGTCGTAGACGCCGGCGTCCTCGACCACGCGGCCCGCGTACATGACCGCCACGCGATGCGCGATCTCGGCCACCACGCCCAGGTTGTGCGTGATGAACAGGATGCTCATGTTCATCTCGGCCTGCAGCCGCCGCAGCAGGTCCAGGATCTGCGCCTGCACCGTTACGTCCAGCGCGGTGGTGGGTTCGTCGGCGATCAGCACGGCGGGGTTGCAAGCCAGGGCCAGCGCGATCATCACGCGCTGGCGCATGCCGCCCGACATCTGGTGCGGGTATTCGTTGACGCGGCGGTCGGCCGCCGGGATTTCCACGCGCTCCAGCATTTCTCGGGCGCGGCGGATGGCGGCGTCATAGGAGCCGCCCTCGTGCTGCAGCACGGCCTCGGCGATCTGGTCGCCCACCGTGTACAGCGGGTTCAGGCTGGTCATCGGTTCCTGGAAGATCATGGCGATCTCGGCGCCGCGGATCTTGCGCAGGGTGGCGGGCGTGGCCTGGGCCAGATCATGCTGCGCGCCCTGGCGGTCGCGGTACAGGATCCTGCCGGCCTCGATGCGGCCCGCCGGCTTGGGCAGCAGGCCCATGATGGACAGGCTGGTCACGGACTTGCCGGAACCGGACTCGCCGACGATGGCCAGCGTTTCGCCGCGGGCCAGGTCGAAGGTCACGCCGTCCACGGACTTGGCGATGCCGTCGCGGCTGTGGAACCAGGTCTTGAGCCCTTCCACGGAAAGCACGACGTCTCGGGTGCTTGCGGTCATGATTACAGCTCCTTGCGCAGGCGCGGATCGAGGACGTCGCGCAGGCCGTCTCCGACCAGCTGCAGCGACAGCACGGACAACACGATGGCGATGCCGGGGAAGATCATGATCCAGTCGGCCGAGCCCATGTACTGCTGGCCGGCGTTGATCATGGTGCCCCAGGTGGGGATGTCGGGCGACACGCCCACGCCCAGGAAGGACAGGCCGGCTTCGGCCAGGATCGCGTAGGCGAAGATGAACGTGCCTTGCACCAGGATGGGCGACACCAGGTTGCGCAGCACGTGCACGGTGACGATGCGCCAGGTGGGCACGCCCAGCGCGCGGGCCGCTTCGACGAAGGGCAGTTCGCGGATCACCAGGGTCGAGGCGCGCACGATGCGGGCCAGGCGCGGCGTGTAGACGATGCCCAGCGCGATCACCACGTTGACCAGCGAGGGCCCCAGCGCCGCCACCAGCGAGATCGCCAGCAGGATGTCGGGAAAGGCCATCATGGCGTCGATCAGGCGCGACACGAACTTGTCCGCCGTGCGGAAGAAGCCCGCGATCAGGCCCAATGCGATACCCAGGATGCTGGACACGATGACGACGGAGAAGCCCACCATCAGCGACAGGCGGCCGCCGTAGATGACGCGGCTGAACACGTCGCGGCCGAAGTCGTCGGTGCCGAACCAGTGCGCGGCGCCCGGCGCCTTCAGCCGGTTCATGATGGACAGCTTGAACGGATCGTAGGGGCTGAGCCAGGGCGCCAGCAGCGCCGCGGCCACCAGCACGACGATCACGATCAGGCTGATCAGCACGGTCTTGCGCGACACCAGCAGGCGCAGGACCTGCCAGCGATCGGCGCCAGCGGCGGAGTTTGCGGAAGTTGCGATAGCCATATCAGTAGCGCACCCGGGGGTCGACCAGCAGATAGAGCAGGTCGATGAGGAGATTGATCAGGACATAGATGGCCGCGATGATCAGCAGCGCGCCCTGGATGACGGGGTAGTCGCGGCGCAGCACCGCCGACACCACCAGGCTGCCTACGCCGGGCAGGCCGAACACGGTTTCGGTCACGACCGCGCCGCTGATCAGCAGGGCGGTGGTCAGGCCCAGTACCGTCAGGATCGGGATCAGCGCATTGCGCACGGCGTGCTTCAGGATCACCTTGCTTTCCGGCAGGCCCTTGGCGCGCGCGGTGCGCACATAGTCGTCGCGCAGCACGTCCAGCATGCTGGCGCGGATGAAGCGGGTGATCAGCGCCGAGTTCACCAGGCCCAGCACCACGGCGGGCAGGATCAGGTGCGACAGCCGGGTCATGAGCGAGGCGTCGGGTCCGCCGTAGCCGGCCACCGGCAGCCACCCCAGCTTGACCGAGAACACTTGCATCAGCAGCAGCCCCAGCCAGAAGCTGGGCACGCTGGAGGTGAACATCGAAAACGACAGCACCGACTGGTCCAGCGTGGTGCCGCGCTTGACCGCGGACAATATCCCCACTGGCAGGGCGATGGCGCTGGCGATCAACAGCGACATGAGCGTCAGCAGGATGGTGGGTTCGGCCCGGTCGGCCAGCGCCGACAGCACCGGCTTGTTCATGAAGATGGATTGGCCCAGGTCGCCTTGGGCCAGCTTGCCCAGCCACGACAGGTACTGCACGGCAACCGGCTGGTCCAGCCCCAGTTGGGTGCGCAGCGCGGCGATGTCCTGCTGGCTGGCCTGTGGACCCAGCATCACGGCGGCCGGGTCGCCGGGCGTGACGCGGATGATTACGAACACGATGGTCGCGACGATGAACATCACGGCCACCAGCCCGACCAGCCGGTTTAAGAGATAACGCAACACGATGAATGTCCTAAGAAAGCGTCGTATCGTGGGGAAGCTGCGGCGCGCTGCGATGGGCAGGCGCGCTCTTCGGGGCATGCGCCGTCGGGGCGGCGGCAGGCGGCTTCGTTCTCGCCTTTGCCCTGCCGCGCCACGCCGGTCTTACTTCGACTTCCAGGCGTTCCAGAAGTAGGGCCACGGCACGGCCTTGGTGCCTTGCAGCGACGGCGAGCGCGCGGCCTGGGCGTTGAAGTCGCCAACCTTGATGAAGGGCACTTCGTCGTACACGGCCTGCTGCACGTCAGCCCAGCGCTTGATGCGTTCTTCCTGGCTGCGGGCCTGGTTGAAGGCGTCCAGCGTCTGGTTGCGGCGCGGAGTATCCCACCAGCCCGGCGCGTCCTTGGACGGGAAGTCGATCAGGGTGGGTTCGGGCAGGAAGGGGCTGTGCGTAATGAAGACGTCCCACAGGGCCGGATCCTGGCGGCGTTGCGTCAGCGTGGCCCAGTCCACCACCTGCATGTCGACGGTGAAGCCGGCGGCCTTCAGGTACTCGGCGGCCACCAGGGCCATCTTGTAGTGGAACTCGTACTGTTGGCTGGTCAGGATGCGGATCTTGCGGTCCTGCACGTTGGCGCCGTCCACCAGTTTCTTGGCGCCCGCGGCGTCGCCCTTGTTGTAGACCTTGCTGCCCAGCGACGTGGCCCAGGGATAGCCCTCGGGATAGAGGTCGCCGTTGAGCTTGTAGAAGTTCTTGTCGCCGAACGCGGCGTACAGCATGTCTTCTTCGTTGAGCGCCAACTGCACGGCCTGGCGAACCGCCAGGTTCGACATGATGCCCTGCTTGGTGTTGAGCACCAGGCGCGGCCAGCCGAAGGGCTTGAGCATCACCGGATCGGAGCGGCCGTTCTTGAGCTTGGGCAGCGACTCCACCGGCAGCGAGTCGACGTAGTCGAACTGGCCTGCCACCGCGCTCTCGACGCGGGTGTTGGCATTGCTGACCGGCACGAAGCGGATCTCGTCCAGGTACTGCTTGCGCGCGCCGCCAAAGCCGTCGGGCTCGCCCTCGCGCTGCTTGTAGCCTTCGAAGCGGACCAGCTGGATGTACTGGTCGGGCACGCGCGCCTTCAGCTGGTAGGGGCCGGTGCCGACGAATTCGGTCAGGGCCGGAGCGATCTTGCCCTTGGGCATGATGACGGCGGCGCTGTTGTTCATGGCCAGCAGCGCGGTCAAGGGCGCGTAGGGCTGCTTGAGCGTGATGCGGATGGTGTTGGCGTCCGGCGCTTCCATGCCGGTGATGATCTTGGCGGCCGTCTTGCCGCGCGTGGCGGTTTCGGTCCAGCGCTTGAGCGAGGCCAGCACGTCGGACGAATCCATCTTGGAACCGTCGTGGAAAGTGATGCCCTGGCGCAGCGGGATCGTGTAGGTCAGGCCGTCAGCCGAGACGTCCGGCAGCTTGTCGGCCAGCAGCGGGGTCAGGTTCCACTTGCCGTCGAAGGTGTACAGCGTTTCAAAGAAATGCTGGGTCAGGATGCCGACCAGATCGGCCGTACTGGTCATCGGATCCAGCGTGGGCGGCTCGCCTATGGTGGCAACCGAGATCGTGCCTCCCTTGATCGGCGTGGCACAGAGGGCGGGGGTCGACAATGCGGTCAAGCCAATTGCGCCGGCCAGCAGCAGGCTATTGAGCCCACCGCCTCGCCGGGAGGTACGGAAGTTCATGATTCTCTCTCCAGAGGGTCAAAAACGGGTTTTGCTTATAGTTGGATGAGTGCGCCGGGGTCCCGCGATGCTTCCTGCCCCCGCTCCGGCGCGGCGGGCAGGGACGTTCAGAAGAAGGTTTCGGCCACGTCGGTGACGCGATACTGCTCGTCCACCAGCAGCACCTGACGCCATTTGTCGAAGGTCAGGCAGGGGTGGGAAATGTCGAAGGCGATCATGTCGCCGACCTGGATGTCGTCGCTGGCGCCGATCTGCATGAAGGCGTGCTGGTCCATCATCGCGCTCAGTTTCCAGTGCGCGGGGGCTTGGCCGGGCGCGCTGTCGCGGCCGGGGCGGAACAGCGCGGCGGGCGTGGGCAGGC
>NZ_DATCUY010000007.1:0-2828 GCF_036567245.1 Achromobacter sp.
GAGGCGCTACGCACGGCCGCGGACGCGAAGGTGAATGGCGTGGGCTTGCCCGACGGCTTGCGCCAGGCGCTGCGCCAGGCCGCCAATACCGTCGAGATACTGCTGGACAGCGTAGGCGTCGTGCCGGCGCTGCTGGCGCAAGGCAAGGCGCTGTACGACGCGCTCGATGCGGTGGTGGGCCAGCCCGGCCAGTTGGACGAGCTTTTCGCCGACGCCGCGACGCTCAAGCCGCGCCTGCAGGCCATCACGGACGCCGTCGGGCCGCTGTCCGGCACCATAGGCAGCGCGCGCCTGCTCGAAGGCGCGCCGCGCCAGATCGCGCAGACGGCGCTGAACGCGGTCAAGCTGGCGGTCGATGCCGTGCTGGCCAGCGCCGAACTGCTGGAGCTGCTGACGGGCGATGAACTCACCATCCGCTTCGATTGGAATCCGGTGATCAAGAGCTGGTCGATCAAGCCCGGCGACCCGCCGCTGTTCCGCGTCAACGATGCGCGCGGCTTCCGGGTGGCGGTGGAAGCGCGCGTGCGCAAGAACGGCCAGAGCGCGCCCAAGATGTCGGTGGTCTGCTCGCTGAAGGACTTCGACCTGGTGCTGATCGCCCCCGCCAGCTTCATGGAACTGAACTTCGAGAAGATCGAATTCCGCATCGACACGGCCGCGAAGATGGACGTGGATGTGCTGCTGACCGACATCAAGTTCGTGGGTCCCTTGTCCTTCGTCGAAACGCTGCGCGACCTGATCCCGCTGGACGGATTCTCCGATCCGCCTTACCTGGACATCTCGGCCAAGGGCGTGGACGCGGGCTTCGACCTGGCGCTGCCGGCCGTCGCCATCGGCGTCTTCAACCTGTCCAACCTCAGCCTGGGCGCGGGCTTCACCGTGCCCTTCATCGGCCAGCCCCTGGCCGTGCGCTTCAATTTCTGCACGCGCGAGCAGCCCTTCAATCTGTCGGTGTGCATGTTCGGCGGCGGCGGCTTTTTCGGCATCACGCTCGATCCCAGCGGGGTCCAGCTGATGGAGGCCGCCTTCGAGTTCGGCGCCAGCGTGTCGGTGAACCTGGGCGTGGCTTCGGGCGGCGTGCACGTCATGGCGGGCATCTATTTCCGCATGGAGAAGAACGCCTGCTCGCTGGCAGGCTACTTCCGCATGGGCGGCTGCGTCAGCGTGCTGGGCATCGTCAGCATTTCCATCGAGATCTACCTGGAACTGCGCTACGAGTTCGAAAGCGGCAAGTGCGCGGGGCGCGCCACCATCACCGTCGAGATCGAAGTCTTCATGTTCTCGATGAGCGTGTCGCTGTCGTGCGAGCGCAAGTTCGCCGGGTCCAATGGCGACCCGGGCTTCCGCGACCTGATGGGGCCTCGCCCCGAGTTGCCGCTGGCGCAGGAACTGGCGCTGATCGACGACGGCACCGAGTACGCCTGGCGCGAATACGCCGAAGCCTTTGCCTGAGGAACGTCCATGGCCAAGCAAACGATAGTCTGGACCGTGATCCCCAACGGCCGCGTACCCGCCGGCCCCGACGCCGGCCGGCTGCGCGTCTCCATCGTGGCCTCGCCGCGCCTGACGCCGCAGGCCGCCGATGAGCAGCAGCTGCACGCCTACGCCGACTGGGTCAACTGGCCGCGCACGCTGGAACGGGTGCGCTTCGTGCTGAATACCGGCATGGCGGAGATCGAGCTGGAGCCGCAGGCGCAGGCCGACCCGGCATTGTGGGAACGGCTGCTGCCCAAGACCACGCCGGTCGCCGGTTTCGTGTTCCGCGACATGAGCAAGGTCAACCTGTACTCGTATTCGGTGGCGGGCGTGCTGGGCCTGGCCCGCAAGCACTACGGCAGGCTGGCGGTGCAAGCCACCGGCACCCCGCCCACGCTGCTGCCCTGGCGCGACGCGCATCCGGGCCTGAAGGACATGCTGGGCGACTGCGGCACGCGCACGACCTATATCTCGCTGGGCGACCGGCGCGTGGAGATGCCGCTGCCCGGCTTCGACCGCTTCTTCGACGACGGCGGCGACGGCGCCGAGCGCGTGCTGCGTTCCCAGGTCTACGGTCCCCACAGCATCTACGAAGGCCGCGCCGCGGCGCCGGGCGTGAACGCCGAGGGCAATCCCCAGCCCGGAGTGAGCTTTCCGCTGCGCGCCCTGCCTACCCGCTGGAACGATGGCGGGCTCGCCGGCCCGGACCAGAACCTGATGAAGCTGTGGAACTCGCAGGCCGAGTACACCTTGTTCCAGGCCAACCGCTTCTATCGCCGCGAGCCACCCACCGCGCAACAGCGCAGCATCCGGCGGCCGGATGGCGAGAACGTGCCTGCGCCACCCACCCGGCCGGAAATGGATTTCCACGCCATCATCGCGTCCTACGGCGACTATCCGGCGCTGCTGCGCCAGCTCGGTCTGGTCATCGACTGCCTGCTGCCGGCGGACTCGCCGATCGCGCGGCAACTGGCGGCCGCGCCCGCCGCGCAAGGCTATTTCTTCCTGGCCCTGCGCTGGGAAGACGGCCACGACGCTGGCGACGACGCCTGCCCCGCCACCGCCTGGACCGGCGACCAGGAACGCTTCACCACCCGCCCCCGCAATCCTTCCGACCATGAGCGCGGCATGCTGAAACTGCGCCGCGCCGACGACAGCTGGAACCTGTACGAGCCGCGCAGCCCCTTCGACGTCTATCAGGCAGATCCCGACGGCGCGGCGCTCAAAACCGTGGACTTCGTGCTGAGCGCGCAGAACCTGATCGCCAAAAGCCTGGCGCTGGGCGCCGACGGCGCAGTGACCTACACCACCGGCGACAAGCAGGGCGTGGCTGCGCTGCGCTCGGGCGGCCT
>NZ_DATCUY010000008.1:0-4080 GCF_036567245.1 Achromobacter sp.
GGCGTCTCACCAACCTGGCCGCGGGCGCGGCCGACACGGACGCGGTGAATGTGAGCCAGCTCAAGTCCGTGGCCGACAACGTCGGCAGCCTGGGCGACCGGGCGGTGGCCTACGACGGCAAGTCGGGAGATCCCAAGAACCTGATCACGCTGGCCGGCCCTGCGTCCGCGGATGGCGGCCTGACGGGCGGGACCAAGCTTACCAACCTGGCGCGCGCAGAACTGTCGGCCACCAGCACCGATGCGGTGAACGGTTCGCAGCTGCACGAGACGAACCAGGACGTGCTGCGGATGGGCGACAGGGTGACGACCATGGGCGATACCGTGACGAATCTGGGTGACACGGTGACGAGCATTGGCGACACCGTGACGAACCTCGGCGACACGGTGACGGACATGGGAGGCACGGTCACGACCCTGGGCGATACGCTCACCAGCCTTGGCGGCGCGTTGGTGAACCTGACCGGCGACACGAGCTTGGCGTACACGGACGCCAACGGCCTGGGCATCCGCTATGCGCGGACCAACGAGCGTGGGCTGACGCCCGCTGACGCCTATGCCCAGAATCCTGGCAGCACGGCGTTGGGCTACAACGCGCGGGCCACGGCCGACAACGCGCTGGCGCTGGGCCGCGAAGCGCAGGCCAGCCATGCCGGCAGCGTGGCGCTGGGCGCCAATGCGGTCGCCAGTGGCTCCACGCTGTCGGACGGAGCGTATCGGTCGGGCACGACAGCGGTGGCCGGCGCGTCGCCGGTTGGCGAGGTGAGCATAGGTTCGGCAGGCGCCGAACGGCGCCTCACCAACCTGGCTGCGGGCGCGGTCGACACGGACGCGGTGAACGTGAGCCAGCTCAAGTCCGTGGCCGACAGCGTCGGCAGCCTGGGCGACCGGGCGGTGACCTACGACGGCAGGTCGGGTGATCCCAAGAACTTGATCACCCTGGCCGGTCCTGCGTCCGCGGATGGCGGCGTGACGGGCGGGACCAAACTCACCAACCTGGCGCGCGGGGCCGTGTCGGCCGCCAGCACCGATGCGGTGAATGGTTCGCAGCTCTACGATATCAATCAGGGCGTGCAGCGGATGGGCGACACGTTGACGAACATGGGCGATACGTTCACGAACCTGACGGGAGACACCAATCTGATCAGCAAGGCCGACAAGGGGCTTGGCCTGCGTTATGCGCGGACCAACGAGTCGGGGCTGGCGGAAGACGACGCGTACGCGCAGGGCGTGGGCAGCACGGCGCTGGGCTACACCGCGCGGGCCACGGCCGGCAACGCGCTGGCGCTGGGCCACGATGCCGTGGCGAGCCAGGAAGGGAGCGTGGCGTTGGGTACCGGTTCCATCTCCGACCGGGCGTCGGCGCCGATCACTGGCAGCCTTGCGGTAGGCAGCGGTGGCGCCCTGGTGCCGTTCAACACCGCGGATCTCACATTGCTGGGGGCGGTGTCCGTGGGCCACGACGGCGCGTATCGCCAGATTACCAACGTGGCGGACGGTACCGAGGAGCATGACGCGGTGACCTTGCGCCAGTTGACCGGGGCGATCGGGTCCTTGACGTCCACGGGTACCCAGTACTTCCACGCCAACTCGACGGCGACTGATTCATTGGCGACAGGCGTGGAGTCGATCGCCATCGGACCGCAGGCGGTGGTCAACGGCGATCGCGGCCTGGCAATCGGCGAGCGCGCCGTGGTGGATCAGAGCGCGCCCGGCGGTATCGCCCTGGGGCAGCAGGCACGCGCGACATCCGCGGATGGCATCGCGGTGGGCACGCAGGCATTGTCCGACGCGGTCCAGGGGGTGGCCCTGGGCGCGGGCAGCAGGGTCATCACGGGTGGCGGCGTAGCGTTGGGCGCGGGCTCGATCGCCAAAGTGGCAGCCGGAGCTGCCGGGTACATGCCCCTGAGCGGCGATGACGCAGCCGTGAACGCCACGCGCAGCAAGCTGGCGGCGCTTTCCGTGGGTGACGTCGATGCCGGCAACTATCGGCAGATCACCGGAGTGGCCGCGGGGACGGTGGATTCCGACGCGGTAAACGTCAGCCAACTGAAAGCGTTGGCCTCGAACGTGAGCGGGCTCGACGCAGGGGGAGTGAAGTACGACCGCAATCCGGACGGCACCATCAACTACGGCATGGTGACCTTGAACCCTGGCGGCTCGGCTACGGTGCTGAGGAACGTGGCGCGGGGCGCCTTGTCGGCGGACAGCACCGAGGCGGTCAACGGCTCGCAGTTGTTCGAGACCAATCAGTACGTCAAATCGATAGGCGATACGATCGATACCTTCACCCAGGGCGGGGCCGGCATCAAGTACTTCCACGCCAATGGCGGAGCGTCGGCGGCCTTGCCGGATTCCCAGGCCAACGGTCTCGGCAGCATCGCAATGGGCCCGGGCGCGGCGGCCAACGGCGCCAACACGGTGGCTTTGGGCAACGGCGCCGCCGCAGGCAAGGAGGGCGATGTGGCGCTGGGCGCAGGCGCCGTGGCGGACCGGGGCGCAGAGAGCTACACCGGCAAGTACTCGGATGCGCAAAACCAGTCGGTGGGCACGGTGTCGGTGGGTACGTCGGGCGCGGAGCGCACGCTCAGCAACCTGGCTGACGGCCGCGAGGCCACGGACGCCGTGAACCTGCGGCAGCTGGACGGCGCGCTCAAGCAGGCCAACGACTACACCGACAAGCGCTTGCAGGACGTGGCGGGCAATGTGCTCCAGGTCGGCGACCAGCTCACCGCGCTGGACGAGCGCGTGGCCGGCGTCGAAGGCGATGTGACGAACATCAGCAACGGCGCGGCCGGCATGTTCCAGACCAGCCAGGAAGAAAAGGCGGCCAAGCCGCCCAAGGCCAGCGGCGGCAACTCGGCAGCGGGTGGCGCGGGCGCCGTGGCTTCGGGCAAGAACAGCACCGCGATCGGCAACGGTGCGCAGGCGTCTGGCAAGGGGGCGACGGCGTTGGGCAACGGCAGCAAGGCATCCGGCAGCAATGCGGTGGCCCTCGGGGCAGGCTCAGTCGCCGACCGCGACAACACCGTGTCGGTCGGCGTCGCAGGGTCGGAACGCCAGATCGCGAACCTGGCCCGCGGCACTGCGGGAACCGACGCGGTCAATGTGAACCAGTTGCGGGAAATCGAGAACGGTCTGACCAACCAGGTGGCGGGCTTGCGCAAGGACGTGCAAGGACTGGATAACCGGCTGAGCGCCGGCGTCGCTTCCGCCATGGCCATGTCCGCGCTGCCCCAGGCGTACCTGCCCGGCAGGAGCATGCTCAGCATGGGCGGCGGCACGTGGCGCGGCGAAAGCGGCTTCGCCATGGGGCTGTCGACGGTTTCCGACAGCGGCAAATGGGTGGTGAAGGGCCTGGCCAGCAGCAGTTCGCGCGGCGACTATGGCGCGAGCGTGGGCGTGGGGTATCAATGGTGAGCAGGTGCAGCACGAACGCAGGCACGCGGCCAGGCGCCGCATCCTCAAGGATTCCTGAGAGGTACACAGCCATGACACGTCGCATCATTCTTCCAGCCTTGATTGCAACGAGCGCGTTGCTGGCCGCTTGCCAGCCCATGACGGCCCAGAAGGGCGCCAATGCGGCGCCTCGCGCCGCCCAGTCCGCGCCGGCGGCGCAAGACGCCGCCACGCAGGCGCGACCCGCCGCGCCTGCCGTCGAGTTCCGCCAGGCGCAGGACCAGCCGGGTGACGATCTGCGCGAACTGCGCATGTCCGACAAGACCTACTACTTCTTGTTGGCGCCCGCGCTTACCCGCGCCGACCTGAGTGCCGCCACGCCTATGAGGTCCCGCTCGGGGCAGCCTTTCGTGAGCCTGCGCTTCACGCCGCCGGGCGCGCGCAAGCTTGCGCAGATCGGCCGCCAGTACCCGGGCAAGTGGTTGGTCTTCACCATAGACGGCAAGCTGGTGGGCGTGCCGCGCATCGCGGGGCCCATGGACGAGGGCATCCTGAACCTGACGATGAATTCGGAAGAGCAGGCGATCAACGTCGCGCAAGCGATCCAAGGAGCGGCGCACTAGCGCCGCCGTGGCCGCGTCAGCCGACCGCCCCGTAAATGCGGCGCGCGTCGGCGGCCGTG
>NZ_DATCUY010000009.1:0-16443 GCF_036567245.1 Achromobacter sp.
GATGGCGCAGGCGGCGCCGGCGGTGGCGGCTTCCCAGGTGCCCGCAGTCAGCGGGCAGCCGCTGTCGAACGAAAACAGGCCGACCCGCGCGGCGAAGTTCGTCGGTTCGATGTCGTGGCGAAAGCCGCGCACGGGCCAGATCGAGGGCAGGATGTCCAGCTCGGCATTGGCCGGATCCAGCGCGACCCAATCGTGCCAGGCGCTGGCCAGGAAATCCACGTAGCGCGGCGTGTGTACGCGCTTGACCAGGTCCAGGTCCGTCGCCGACGGTGCGCGCAATTCTCCGATGCCGCGTTGGCGCAACGCCTGCAGCACGAACTCCAGGCGCGCCGGGGTTTCGTGGCAGGGCACCAGCTTGCCGCGGAACATTTCCTGTCGGCCGGCATGTTTGTCATGGACAGGGTTGTGGAAAATCAGCACGGCGCGGGTGTCCTTGGAGGTAGGGGCTGGATGGCGGAAGTGCAACTATAGCGGCCGCGATGCTTGCGGCGCCATGGCTGGCTTGCGGTGCGGGGCCGATTGCTCTCGTCGTGCGCGCGCCTAATGACCCGGCCGCCCCGTGCACTTTCCGGCCTGGGATCCGGGGTGAGGGATACGCCGTTCCGATTCGCCTTCGCGTCGCGTCCAGGAAATGGCCTGCGCCGAGCCGTCCGGGCATACCCGGTACTCCTCGAAGCCATAGGTGTCGGCGCTGTAGCGGCACGCCACGGAGAAGACGGGCTTGCCTGCGTCGAATACGGGATTGACGAAGCCGCGGCAGGGACTGGCCGCGGCATCGGGATGCGGCACTTCGAGAAAGCGTCCCTCCTGCGGGCGGTACAGGAATAGGCGCGAAATGGCCTGTGTGCTCCCGCCGGTCTGGCCGATGACGAAGTCGCGATAGCCGTCATGGTCCACGTCCACGCCCAGGAACTGGTCGATGTCTTCGTCGCCGTCGAGGCGGGCGATTTCCTGCGCCGTGCCGTCGCCTACGCGCACGCTCAGGCGCTGCTCCGGCAGTTCGGTAACGGTCACGACTGCGGACAGACCGGGCTGGATCGAATAGGGATAATCGCGCGCGGCGGCGTTCTGGCTCAGCGCGGACAGTGCGGCCAGCGCCGCCACGGACAGCAATGCTCTCATGTGGGCGCCCTCCGCGCCGTCGATTCGGTGAGGCATTATGCCGCAGCGGCTTGCGGGGAAACGAGGACTTGCCGCCCGGCAGGGGGCGGGGGATCCTGGGTAGAATTCCAAGATACGCAAGATCGCCGCGACGCGCTCCGCCCGCCATGAATTTTCCGTTTCCCATCCGTCAAGAATGCCCGCCGGGCGCATGCGTGTGCGACCGGGACCGGCTGCTGGCCGATCCGGCCGCGGACGTCCGCGTGCTGCGGCTGACCAAGGAAGAAGAGAAACGACTGGTGGCGCGGCTGGAGAGCATCTCCAGCCTGGAGGACCTGCGCGCCATGCAGGGACGCATCCAGGCGCAATTGGGCATCGTGATTCTGATCACGCCGAGCGAGAACGAGGTGCGCACCTCGCGCGGCATTGCGATCCAGCTGGAGGACCAGCTGGGGCTGTGCCGCAAGACGCGCACCGCGATCCCCGCCGCCATTCGCCGCGGCTTCGACAGCCGGCCCGAGATCGTCTATGCGCTGCTGAACGAGCGCGACCTGCTCAGCGGCACCTGAGCGTATTCAGGATTTCTTCGCCGCGCCGCAGGGCGCAAGCGGCACCACGTCGGTAGGCGCGCGTCCGGCGTCCGGGCGCGTCGCATCCCGCTTCTTGCCCAGGGTGACCGGGTAGATCAGCAACACCGCGCTGCCGGCTTCCAGCTTGGGATCCTGCTTGGTGCCGTAGGCCACGGTCCAGCCGCGCACGGCCAGGGGGGCCAGCGTGTACTGCAAGGCAGAGCCGGGCGAGACGTGCGCGACCTTGCCGGCAAACAGGTCCTGCTGATGCGTTTCAGCGCCGTTGGCGCTGACATAGGTGGCGATGCTGACCAGCGCTGCGCCATTGCCCGGGCGGCCCAGCACCGCGGTCTTGTACTTGCCGGGAGGGATATCGGTCAGGTTGACAGTGAGCGGTCCGGCCGCGTTCCCTTTGGAATCCAGGCTGACGCCGTTGATTTCAGCGCGGGCCAGGGGCGCGGTGCCGGTGTTGCGCACGCGCACGCTGTACTCGCCGGAAGTCCCCGTGACCGTGCAGACCTCGACGCCGTAGGCGGCGCGCGCAGGATGCGCCTGCGCTGTCGTGGCGGCCATGGCCAGCAAGGCCGCCAGGAACAGCTTGGGGACAGGGGGATGGACGGTGGACACGGCACGCTCCTATGAGGAGGCAGCGCGCCGGGTTGCCGCGTTGCCTGCCTTATTACACCACTTGACGGCCGGGCGCCGCGGCTTGCTCGCGCTTGCCGGCCAGCCAGTGCAGGATCAGCGCCAGCACCAGCAAGCCCACGATGATGAAGCCCCAGAAGATCCAGGCGAGCACCGAGATCAGCGTGCCGAGGCTGCCGGCGAAGGGCAGCATCTGGTTCAGGCCCTGCGCGGCCCACACCAGGCCGCCTTGCAGCGTCTGCAGCCAGGCGGGGTCGACCCAGGCCGCGGCCCAGGCGGGCGGGACCCATTGCGACGTGTCCAGCGCCGTGCCGGGCACCTGGGTCGTGGCGATGGTCGACAGGACCCAGTTGGTCAGCTGCAGCGTCAGCGCAACCAGCCCGGTCCAGAGTGCGGCAAGCACGGCGAAGGCGAGCCAGATGATCTTTTTCATTGAGGTGGTACTCCGATATTTCAAAAGAGGGTCCACGATAAAGCGGATTCTATTTCTGAAAAACCAGCGTGGTTGTGACAAACATTAAGAAAAAACCGAAGTTTTCGCCTTGGCGAGCACGATCTGGACCAGCGGATGGTGCTGTCCCCGCCGGTTGCGGATGGCGTGGATTTCCTCGTGCACGTCGTCGCAGCGGGCCAGGGGACGCAAGCCCCGCAGCACGCCGATGTCGCCGCCACCCAGGCGGCTAAGCGGAAACACGCCCAGGCCGCGGGCCGCGAACACCGACATCAGGGCGCTGTCCTCGAATTCTCCCACCACATTGGGAAATATGCCTTGTTCGCCGAACCAGCGGTCCAGCGTCTGGCGCAGCACCGAATGGCCGGTGGGAAGCAGCACCGGCAGGCGTTCCAGGCAGCGCGGGAAGTCCTGCGTGTCGGCCTTGCGCACCAGCTTGGCGGGGCCGTACCAGTCCACCGGCGACGAGACCAGACGATCGCTGGTGAGGCGCAGGTTGGGGTTGGCGGGCGCGCCCTGGCCGGCCAGCACCAGGTCCAGGTGATGCTGGGCCAGTTCGCCCAGCAGTTCCTCGACTTCGCCTTCGTGGCAGGTCAGGCGCAGGTCCGGGGTGTGCAGCACCGGGCCCAGCAAAGCCTGCGCGGCCAGCTTGGAAATGCCGTCCGACAGGCCCACGGACAAGCGCATGACGGGCTTGGTGGCCGCCGCGCGGACCTCCTGGGGCAGCACCTGGCCGATCTGGAAGATTTCTTCGGCGCGGGCGAAGGCGGCTTCGCCCGCGTCGGTCAGCGCCACGCCGCGCCCGGCCGGCTTGAGCAGTTGGTGGCCCAGGTTTTTTTCAAGTTCGCGCACTTGCGCGCTGATGGTCTGGATGGCCATGTCCAGCCTTTCGGCGGCGCGGGAAAACCCGCCTTCCTTGGCGACCATCCAGAAGTAATACAGGTGTCGGTAATTGAGCATGGCAGGAATCACTTCGGTTTTTTCGAACCTTAACTCACTTTCAGGCTGATTTCTCCGTCTGCCCGGGATCCGGATCATGAGCCCCTTCGAACACAAGCGGGAACATCATGGACACCTTGATCACCTTACTCTCCGCCGATTTCTTCGGCACACCGGCCTGGAGCTGGCTGCTGTTCATCGGCATCGTGGTCGCCTTGCTGGCCTTTGACCTGGGCGTGCTGCACAAGGAAGACCGCGAGATCGGCGTGCGCGAGAGCCTGCTGCTGTCCGCCGGTTACATCAGCGCGGCGCTGCTGTTCGGCGCCTGGGTCTGGTGGCAGATGGGTTCCGCCAGCGGCATGGCCTACTACACGGGCTTCATGATCGAGAAGTCGCTGTCGATGGACAACGTCTTCGTGATCGCGCTGATCTTCAGTTTCTTCGCGATTCCGCGCCAGTACCAGCACCGTGTGTTGTTCTGGGGCATCCTCGGCGTGATCGTGCTGCGCGCCATCATGATAGGTCTGGGCGCGGCTTTGGTCAGCAACTTCGGCTGGCTGCTGTACGTCTTCGGCGCCTTCCTGGTGTTCACCGGCATCAAGATGTGGATGATTGCGGACCAGACGCCCGATATCGCGTCCAACCCCATCCTGAAATTTTTGAAGCGCCGCATGCGCGTCACGGAAGGGCTGCGCGGCAATGCGTTCTGGGTGATGGAGACGGATCCCGCCACGTCGAAGAAGGTGCGCTGGGCCACGCCGCTGCTGCTGGCGCTGGTGCTGATCGAGTTCGTGGACCTGTTGTTCGCGGTGGACTCGGTGCCGGCGATCTTCGCCATCACCACCGATCCTTTCATCGTCTACACCAGCAACATTTTCGCCATCCTGGGCCTGCGTGCGCTGTACTTTGCGCTGGCCGCGATGATCCACCGTTTCCACTACCTGAAGTACGCGCTGGCCCTGGTCCTGGTCTTCATCGGCACCAAGATCTTCCTGGTCGGTTTCATCGGCAAGGTGCCGGCGGTTGTGTCGCTGTCGGTGACCTTTGGCCTGATCGCGGGCGGCGTGTTGTTCTCGCTGTGGAAAACCCGCTCGGACGCTGCCAAGCAGGAACTCGCGGCGGAGTAAGCCTCGCGGCCTGACGTAAGACGCCCGCCATATCCGATGGATATGGCGGGCGCATTTTTTGGGATTTGTCGCGCCTGTGCAGCGGGCGTAGAGTGCTGGACAGTCCAAATGCCGCAAGGAACCGTCATGACCAGCTGGTCCGCCAAACAGTATTCCGCCTTTGAAAACGAACGCACCCGTCCGGTGCGGGACCTGGTCGCCGCCTTGCCCAACCAGGAGGTGAAGCGCGCGGTGGACCTGGGCTGCGGCCCGGGCAACTCCACCGAGGTGTTGGCCAGCCGCTACCCGGACGCCGAGGTCAGCGGCATGGACAGTTCGGAAGACATGCTCCAATCTGCGAGAAAGCGCCTGCCGGGGATGCAATTCGAACTCGCCGACATCGCCACGTGGGATCCGTCCGGGACCTACGACGTGATCCTGGCGAACGCCGCGTTGCAATGGGTGCCCGACCACGCGACGCTCTATCCCCGCCTGGTCGGCAAGCTGGCCCCGGGCGGCAGCCTGGCGGTGCAGACGCCGGACAACCTGGAGGAGCCGGCCCACCGCCTGGCGCGCCAGGTGGCCGGCGAAGCGCCCTGGGCCGCCGCCATCGGCGGCTTCAAGCATCCGCCGCGTCACAGCGCGGCCTGGTACTACGAACTGCTCAAGCCGCATTGCGGCCTGCTGGAAGTGTGGCGCACGACCTATCATCATCCGCTGGCGGGCGCGGCAGCTGTCGTTGAGTGGTTCAAGGGCACGGCGTTGCGGCCCTACCTGGACCGGCTGGACGCGGCCGGGCAGGCCAGTTTCCTGGCCCGCTACCAATCCCTGATCGAAGAGGCATATCCGGCGATGGCCGACGGCACCGTGTTGCTGCCGTTCCCGCGGCTGTTCATTGTGGCGGGACCGAAGCAGGGCTAACCGCCGCGATTGGCGGCTCCCAGCCGCCGCCCAATGACCGGTACAGATCCACCAGCACCAGTGACACCGCGGCCTGGGTCGATACGCGTTCCTGGTCGCTGGCCAGCACCGCGTTCTGCGCGCTGAGCACGTTCACGAAGTCCGACGCGCCCGCGGCATATTGGCGTTGCGCGTTGAGCAGCGCCTGGCGGGCGCTCCTGGAGGCGCGCTCCAGACTGACGCGGGTGCGCTGCTGCGCCTGATAGGCGATCATGGCGTTGTCGACCTCGTGCCAGGCATTCAGCACGGCTTTTTGATACAGCAGCGCTGCCTCCTGAGCCTGCGACTCGCGCAGCCGCAGGCGGCCTTGCAGCCGGCCGCCCTGGAAGATGGGGATCTGCAGCGCGGGCCCCACACCGAAGATGCCGGCATGATCCGTGTCGAGATCCCGCAGCTGCAACGCCTGCAAGCCGAAATTGCCGGACAGCGTGATGCGCGGATAGAAATCGCCCTCCGCCACGCCGATTGCTGCGACAGCCGCATGCAGATCGGCTTGCGCGCGGCGGATGTCTGGCCTGCGCTCGGCCAGCTCGCTGGGCAGTCCGACGGGGACCTGCAGCGGGCCGCCCGGTATCGGCCCGACAGCCGCCAGGCGTTCCTGCAGCGCGCCGGGCGGCTGCTCCAGCAGCAGCGCCAGGGCATTCATCAATTGGTCGATGCGCTGCGCCAGCGGCGGCACTGCGGCTTCGATGGCGGCCGCCTGCGCATCGGCTTGCGACACGTCCAGTTCGGTGGCCACGCCTTCGCGTTGGCGCAGGCGGGTCAGAGCGAGGTTGCGCTCGGCGTTGGCGAGCGTCTTGCGCAGCACGTCCAGCTGGTTCTGCGTGCCGCGCAGCCGGATGTAGTTGCGCGCCGTTTCGGCGCGGATGGCCAGCACCACGCCACGCTGCGCCTCCAGCGCCGCCTGCGACTGTGCGCCCGCCTGCTCGACTTCACGCCGCACGCGGCCCCACAGGTCCAGTTCCCAGCTGGCGTCCACGCCCGCCTGCCATAGGTTGAATGAGGATTTGCCGCCGCGCCCCGAAGGGTCCGCCAGGCCGACCTCGCTGTTCTGGCCGCGCTTGTAGCTTGCGCCTGCGCCGATTCCTGGCAGGCCGTCGGCCTCGGTCATGCGCAGGGCGGCGCGGCTTTGCAGCAGGCGCTCGTGGGCGATGCGTATGTCCAGGTTGGCCTCGGTCGCTTCGGCGATCAGGGCGCTCAGGGTGGGATCGCCGAAGCTGTCCCACCAGGATGTGTTCACGTCTTGCGGGACCGGGACGCTGCCTGCGGCGGACTCGTCGGCCATACGCCATTGCGCGGGCAACTGCGGCTGGGGAGCCTGAAAGTCGGGACCCACGGCGCAGCCCGTCAATGCGGAAAGCGCGCAAGTGAACGCGGCATGGACCCAGAGGCGCGGGGTCATTGCACGGACTCCTCAGCCGCAGCCCCGGTATCGACCACGGCTTCGACGGACATGCCGGCGCGCAGCGGCGGCGCGCCGTCGGCCGGCGCGTCCAGCACGATCTTGACGGGGATGCGCTGCGCCACCTTGGTGAAGTTGCCGGTGGCATTGCTGGGGACTACCGGCGAAAAGCTCAGGCCCGTGGCCGGCGCGATGCTCTGGACGCGGCCGCGCAGCGGCGTATCCGGATAGGCGTCGACCGTGATGAGGGCGGGTTGGCCCGGGCGCATGCGGGTCAACTGCTTTTCGCGGAAGTTCGCCACCACATACGCTTGCTGCAGCGGCACCACCGCGAGGATGGGCGTGCCGGGGCTGACGTAGGCGCCGACGCGCAACGAGCGCCTGCCCACGATGCCATCGATGGGGGAGACGACCTGGGCATGCGACAGATTGAGTTCCGCGCGGTCCTTCAGGGCCTGCGCGCGCAGCAGGCCGGCCTGCGCGGCCTCGCGGGTGGCTTCCAGCACTTCGCGCTGCTTGCGTGCGGCCTGCAAGGTGGCTGTGTGTTCGGCCTGGCGCGCCTGCGCCATATCCAGCCGGCTGCGGGCCTGTTCATAGGCCTGCTGCGTGCCGGCGCCCTCGCTGGCCAGCCTGCGGTGGCGCTGGGCTTCGCTTTCGGCATAGCGGATGTCCGCCAGGTCGGCGCGCGTGACGGCGACGGCCTGGTCGATCACGGCCTGCTGGCGCTCCAGGGTTGCGGATGCGTCAGACAGGCGCGCACCGGCGACCGCGAGTTCGGCGCTTGCGGCCGCCAGCGCGGCCCGATGGTCGCGGTCGTCGATGCGGGCGAGCAGTTGGCCCTGCTTGACGGCCTGGTTGTCTTCGACCAGCACGGCGTCGATGAAGCCGGATACCTGTGGCGCGACGATGGTGTGATCGGCGACGACGGTGGCGTCGTCGGTGGATTCGGCGGCGCCGGTGGCGGACCATGACCAGCCTGCATAGGCCAGCAGGACCAGGGCGCCGAGGGCGCCGGCGCGGGGAAGGGGAGAAGTCAAGAGAGAGATAGACATGATATGGGCTCGATTTCAGGCCGCGGCGCGCGGAGGGTAGATCCGGGTCGCGACGAAGGGGATCAGCAGGATGAGGAGCACGGCCACGCCGGCCATGCACAGATAGAGATCGGCGGAGGTCAGCACGGCGGCCTGCTCCTGGATGCGGCGGGACAGCGCCGCTGCGCTTTCGCCTGCCGTGCTCAGCGGGAAGTTGCCCAGTTGGTCGGCCAGCATGCTGGAGTGGTAATTGCGGCGCGATGTGGTCAGCGCGTCCAGCAGGCCGGTGGCGGCCACCGCGGCAAAGCCCTTGATGGTGTTGAACCAGGACGACGCCCAGGGGCCGTCCTGTGGCGTCAGGCCGCCGGTGGCCAGCATCAGCAGCGGGATCACGGCCATGGGCTGGGCGAAGATCTGCACGGCTTCCAGCAGATAGAACTGCTCGCGCGACCAGACCGGCGTCAGTTGCGATCCCAGCAGGCAGGACAGCGCCAACAGTCCGAGTCCGCCAGCCAGCACCCAGCGGCAATCCACCTGGCGCAAATTGCACAGCGCGGCGACCAGCGGCAGCGCGATCAGTTGCGGCAGGCCCATGGTCAGCAGCACCGGCGCCGTTTCCAGCGGGCGGTAGCCGCGCAATTGAGCCAGGAACGTCGACGGAATCAGGATCACGCCCAACAGCACGATCAGCACGCCGCCCAGCGTCAGCAAGGCATGGCTCAGGTTGCGGTGGCGCAAGAGCTGGATCTTGAAGAACGGCAAGGGGTGGGACCATTCGTTGATCATGAACAGCGCCATCAATACGCCGCCGCCGCCCAGCAGCACCGAGATCAGCGGCGAGTTCAGCCAATCCAGCCGGTCGCCCTGCAACAGGCCGATGACTAGCATCGACAGCGCCGGCGCGCCCAGCAGCAGGCCGCGCCAGTCGAACAGGCGCAGCCGTTCGAGCTTGAGCGGATCTTGGGGCAGGCCGCGCCAGACGGCCCAGGCGGCGAGCGCCGCAGGGCCGACGATCAGCCAGAAGGCCCAGCGCCAGCCCAGCACCTCGGTGCAGAAGGCGGCCAGCGGTATGCCCAGGCTGGGCGCGAAGGTGGCGGTGAGGGCGTAGCCGCCCAGTCCGTAGAGCTTGATGCCCGGCGGCAGGAAACGCAGCGCCACCGTCATGAGCATGGGCGGCAGCGCGCCGCCCGCGAGGCCTTGCAGGGTGCGCAGGAACAGCAGCACGGGCAGGTTGGGCGCGAACGGGCAGAGCGCGCCGAATAGCGCGAAAGCGGCCAGCGCCGCGACCGTGAAGCGGCGCAATGAAAACGTGACCGAGCACCAGGGCGCGAACGCCATGGCGCATACCGAGGCCGCGGCGTAGACGGCCACGAACCAGGTGCCCTGGTCGTAGCCGATGCCCAGCGCGCCGCGGATGTCCGGCAGCGCCATCTTGGTCACGTTTTCGTTGAGCCCGGCGAGGATCACCGCCAGCAGCACGCCTAGCAATCCGGTCAGGATGCGCCAGCCGAAGGCCGCCGCGGCGGGCGGGGCGGGGGGAGTGGCGGCCGTCATGATCGTGGGCCGCTCCTGCCCGGGGATGAGGAAAACAACATGGAATAGCGTCCTTGGATAACAGGAGCCATTCAGTCTAGGTAGATGCAGGAGGCGGAAAAACCATTCCTGGATCAACCCACCCTTGCACGGGACGCAAGGGTGCGCGTGTCGCGGCGTCGGCATGCCGAAAGGTTTGCGTGAGGCGCAACCTTGGATTGCACCGCGCGGGATTTATCCCGGCGGGCCGGCGAACGAATAATGCAGCACTCGTTAACCGCAGAGGATTTCATGCATACATTCCGACTCTCAGCACTGGCGCTGATCATGGCTTTCGTTGGCGCTGCCGCGCATGCCGAAGGCAAGACCCGTGAACAGGTGCGCGCCGAATTGATGGAAGCCAAGGCCGCTGGCCTGGTGACTTACGGCGAACAGCAATACCCGGTGGATCTGCCTCATGTCAGCACCAAGACCCGCCAGCAGGTGCGCGAGGAACTCGATGCCGCGCGCGCGGCGGGACTGGTGACGTACGGCGAACAGGACTATCCGCCCGCGCTGCCATCCCAATCGGACAAGACCCGCGATCAGACGGTCGCGGAACTGCGCGAGGCGCACACGCGCGGCCTGATGAAATCAGGCGAACTGGACTACCCGCCCGTCGTCAATTGATGCCGTCCGCCTTGTCCGCGAAATAGCGGGCAGGCGTCTTGCCCAAGGTCTTGCGGAACATGGTGATGAAGGCGCTGACGGACTCGTAGCCCAGGTCTTCCGCCGTGCGCTGCACCGAGACGCCCGCGGACAGGCGCTGCAAGGCCTGGATGATGTGCATCTGCTGGCGCCAGCGGCCAAAGCTCATGCCGAGCTCTTGCCGGATCAGCCGCGCCAGCGTGCGCTCGCTCATGGCGACGCGGCTGCCCCATTGCGCCACCGTGCTGCGGTCGGCGGGATCGGCGTGCAGGGCGTCGGCGATTTCGCGCAGGCGCGGGTGTTCGGATATGGGCAGGTGCAATTGCTCGGCCGGCATGCGCGCCAGTTGCTCGACCAGCACCTCGGCCAGCTTGCGGTTGGCGGTCGTTGCCGTTTCCTCTGGGGGCAGGTCCGCCAGATAGGCCACCAGCTCGCGCACCAGCGGCGAGATGGCCAGCGTGCAGCATTGTCCCGGCAGGCCCGGCGCGTCCGGCGGCACGAACAGGAAGCAGACGCGGCCGTTCTGCGTGACACGGTTGCTGTGCGGCACGCCGCCAGGAATCCAGACGCCGCATTGCGGCGGCACCATCCACAGGCCCTGCGGCACCGAGCAGGTCACGCCGCCTTGCAGGGACAGCACCAACTGGCCCATGGCATGCCGGTGCGGCGGCGATTCCTGGTCGTTCTCGTCCGCGTGCACACGCATGGCATAGGTCCATTGCGCGTCCATGTCGGGATTGAAGAACGGAGCGGGGTCGTCCAGGCGGTGCATCGGATGTACCTTGGCTGAATTTAGGGATAATTTGTCATTATCTCGAAATTCGGCGAAGACGGCGATGCTTAAGCTGTAGGCATGAATTCGCATCCCCTTACTTCCAAACACCCCGCTGGCAATCCCGTGTTGCTGATCGCGGGCATACTCTGCATGTCCATGGCGCTGCGCGCGCCCATTACAGGCGTGCCGCCGCTGACAGGCATGCTGCGTGAGCAGTTGGGGCTGAGCTCCACGGCCGCGGGCATGCTGATCACCTTGCCCTTGCTGGCTTTTGCCGTGGTGTCGCTGCTCGCCGCGGGCATGGCGCGCCGCCACGGCCTGGAGCGCAGCTTGTTTGCCGCCATGCTGCTGATCGCGGGGGGCATCCTGGTGCGCACGCTGGGACCGGCCTGGAGCCTGTTCCTGGGCACCGCTGTCATCGGATCCGGCATCGCCATCGGCAATGTGCTGCTGCCCAGCCTGCTGAAGCGCGATTTTCCGCAGCAGCTCGCAAGCCTGACCTCGGCCTACGTGCTGACCATGAGCCTGGCCGCCGGCCTGGCGTCCGCCGTCGCCATACCGCTGGCCAACTTGTCCGACGCTACGTGGCGCTTTTCCACCGGCTGCCTGCTGCTGTTGCCGTTGGCCGGCGCCCTGCTGTGGCTGCCGCAGCTGGCCAATCACACCGCGCCCGCCGCATCCACGGCGCATGCGCCGCATGGCGCCCGCCTGTGGCGTTCTGCGCTGGCGTGGCAGGTGACGCTGTTCCTGGGTATCAATTCCTTCGTGTTCTACGTGGGCGTGAGCTGGCTGCCGGCCATCCTGCGCGACGCAGGCTATACGCCCGAGCGCGCCGGCGCGTTGCATGGCCTGCTGCAGCTCATGTCAGCGGTGCCTGCTCTGTTCCTGGCCCCCGTGGTGCGGCGCTTGAAGGACCAGCGCGGCGTCGCGTTCCTCTCGGCCGCGGCCTCGTTCGTCGCGTTTGCCGGCCTGATCGCCGCGCCCGGCTGGGCGACGCTGTGGATCGTCCTGATGGGGCTGGGCACGGGCGGCGGCATCATCCTGGGCCTGGCATTCGTGGGCTTGCGCGCCAGCCATGCGCAGCAGGCGGCGGCGCTGTCGGGCATGGCGCAATGCGTCGGCTACCTGTTCGCCGCCACTGGGCCAGCCTTGGTGGGCACGCTGCACGACGTGCAAGGCGACTGGGCCGTGGCGCTGGGCCTGTGCGCCGCCTTGTGCCTGGCAATGGCGGCCACCGGCCTCTATGCGGGGCGCGCCATCCAGATCGGGCAATACCGGGACGCTGCGCTCAAGCCTGTCCGGCCCAGCTTTTCCATAAGCGCACCAGCGTCTCGGGCGCGTCGGTCTCCGGCACGTCGAAGCTGATGTCCGCCACGTCGTCGCCTTCGTATATGACCTCCACGTGGAAATAGCGCTGGTCGCCGCCGGCTTCGGCGCAGCGCGGGACGGCGACCGGAGCGGAGCGTTGCAGGGCGTCGCAGACTTCCTGCCGCAGCTCCGGCGGGCAGGTGACCAGGTCGATGCTGCGCGGTTGCGCCAGCGCGGGCACATAAGCCAGTCCGCCTTCGCGGGTCAGGCGCACCAGCATGGCAAGGTCCAGGGGAGGCAGTTCGATCATGTCTGGACTCCCACGCCGGCCCAGGCCCGGGCGACGGCATCGCGCACTGTCGCGCCATGGCGTTCCGCTGCCACCGCCAGCGTCAGTTTCGCGAATTGCGTGAAGTCGGCATCGTGCCGCAGACGCTTGTCGCACAGCGCGTCGTACCAGACGCGGCCCGCGCCGGCCCAGGCGGGGCCTTCCAGCGCGGTGGCCGCCAGATAGAAGGCGCGGTTGGGAATGCCGGAGTTGATGTGCACGCCGCCGTTGTCGTTGGGCGTGTCGACGTAATCGCGCATGTGGGCAGGTTGCGGGTCCTTGCCCAGCAGGGGATCGTCATAGGCGCTGCCGGGCTCGGCCATGGAACGCAGCGCGCGGGCGCGGATCTTGGGCATGAACAGTCCGGCGCCCACCAGCCAATCGGCCTGGCTTGCGTCCTGTCCCAGCGTGTATTGCTTGACCAGCGCGCCGAACACGTCGCACAGGGATTCGTTCAGCGCGCCGGACTGGCTCTGATACAGCAGGGCGGCCTCGGCATCGATGACGCCATGCGTGAGCTCGTGGCCGATGATGTCCACCGCGACCGTGAAGCGGTTGAATACCTCGCCGTCGCCATCGCCGAACACCATTTGCGCGCCATTCCAGAAGGCGTTGTCATAGTCTTCGCCGTAATGCACGGTGCCGACCAGGGGCAGTCCCTGGCCGTCGATGGAGTGGCGCTGGTAGATGTCCCAGAACAGCTTGTAGGTCGCGCCCAGGTGTTCATAGGCCTCATCCACGGCCACGTCGCCGCTGGCGCGGGCGCCCTCGGCGCGTACCAGCTTGCCGGGCAGGGTGGTGGTATTGGCGGCGTCGTGCACGGCGCGCTGCGGTGTGCCGGCGGGCGCCGCCTTCTTGGGGAGGGCCGGCTTGGCGCGTGGCGGCTGCACCGCCATTTCGCGCAAGCTGCGCTGCTGCTGGTCGATGATCAGCGTCTTGACCGCGGGCATGCTGACCCGCGTGTCGGCGTGCTGCGCCAGCCGATCCAGCATGTAGGGGGGGATCACACCGATCAACGGCGCGGACTCGGAAGGACGTGGCATGCGCGGTCTCCGTCGTGGGCGCCGGGCCAGGGCCGCGGCGCGAGGCCATTCAACGGTAGCAGATAGGTCGGGCGCAGGGACGTAACAGTGTGCGGCCTGATGCTAGGAACTATGGACGCCGCGCCGCGGCGTCCGGCGCGCATTCGCGCCTAGTTGAACACGCCCGTGAGAACGTCCGCCACGACGGCGGTGGCGATGGCGACGAGGATCAAGTCGCTGCCCGCGACGCGCCATTCGTATCCGGGATGGACCGGCAGGCGCGTCAGCATCGGGCCGGGCACCATCTTCTTGGCGATGCCCGGAGGCAGGGGCTTGCCGCGTGCCAGGTTCTTGCGTATGCCCGGCGGCAGCGAACTGTAGCCGGTTGCGCCAGCCTGCACTGCGTAGCCGCGCGCGGTGGAAACGGTGATGCCGGCGGTGCTGAGCGTGACGCTGACGCCGTTGTCCTGGCTCTGTTGGCCCTTGTTCTTGCCATTGCCATTGCCGTTGCCCTGACCGGCATGGTCCGGCTTGCCCTTGCCTTCGGGCGGCGCGGCATGCGCCGGCGCGCCGAGCGCGACGGCACAGGCAAAGATGGCCACGATCATCGAACGTTTGCGGGGCATGGTTTCGGCTCCTGCTATGTAGAGGAGCCTAGCGTAGCGCCGTCGTTGGGCAAGCGCTACTTTCGCCGGCGGATTCAATCGCAACAATCGCCACAATTCGTTTGACCCTCCACTCGCGATAGAATCCCCTGCTTATTTTCCGGGGGGGAACGCACGATGAGGTATTTCCTGATCTTGGTAGGGGCGGCCGTGGTCGCCTATTTGCTGGCGCGCGGCATCGCCGCCGTGCTCTCGGACCGTAAACGTTCAAAATCAGAAAGGGATTCGAAGTGAAGCCGACAGATATCCAGATGGTCAAGACGATTGGTGCCGTAAAACCGCGTAGTTTCAAGATCGCGGTTATTACAGCGGTGTTGTTTTTGCTGATCCTGTTCCTGGCTTTCGATTCCTGGTTCCAGGTCGATCAGGGCGAGCGCGGCGTGGTGCTGCGCAACGGCAAGCTGGTGCGCGTGTCGGAACCGGGCCTGGATTTCAAGACCCCGTTCATCGACAACGTCATGACGGTGTCGGTGCGCGACCACACGTTCGTGTTTGAGAAGCTGGAAGCCTACAGCTATGACCAGCAGCCGGCGACGCTGCGCGTGTCGGTGACCTACCGCGTGCCGCCCGAGCACGTGGCCGAGCTGTACTCGGAGTACGGCACCATCAGCAATCTGCAGATGCGCGTGCTCGAACGCAAGACTCCGGATTCGGTGAAGAACGTGTTCGGCCAGTACACCGCGGTGCGCGCCATCCAGGAACGCCAGAAGCTGGGCCAGGACGTGAACACGGCCGTGCTCAAGACGATGGAAGGCGCGCCGGTACAGGTGGTGGGCGTGCAGATCGAGGAAGTCGGCTTTTCGCAGGCCTATGAACACTCGATCGAACAGCGCATGCTGGCGCAAGTGCAGATCGAGACGACCCGCCAGCAAAAGGAAACGGCGATGATCACGGCCGAGATCCAGGTGGTCAAGGCCAAGGCGGAAGCCGACGCGCGCCGCCAGCAGTTCACGGCCGAGGCCGACGGCATCCGCATGCGCGGCGACGCCGAAGCGGCTGCGATCCGCGCCAAGGCCGAGGCCCTGGCCGCCAATACCAATCTGGTGAGCCTGAACGCCGTGGAAAAGTGGGACGGCGTGCTGCCGGCCACGCAGGTACCCGGTGCCGCGCTGCCGTTCATCGGCATCAAGTAACGCGCAGCGCGGCCGGCATCCTAGGGATTCCCCTCTGTCAAGAATTGCAAAGCGGGCGCAAGGTAGACGCATCGGCGCACCGGCGCACCGGCGTACAACGCCCGTTTTACGATCAGGCAAGCGAAGGCCGCACGCGGGCGGCGCGCTTGCCCAAGAGGCTTGCACAAGGAGACATGGATGTCGCAGTTGGATTGGACGTCCGGCGACACCGCGCCGGATCGGCAGGGCTATTACGAAACGCGCCTGGACACGGGCGATACCGCCATTTCGCTATACAGCGTGCTGGGTTGGATGCCCGTGAAAACACCGGGCAACATGGTGGGTTGGCGGCCATTGCCGCCGGCGGCTGAACGGCAAGAGGCCGAACGCCACATCCAGGAACTGCGCGCGGCGCAGGCGCATATCCCCATGGATTACTAGCGGCAAAAAGCGCCGCATCTGGCCGGGCGCTAAAAACAGCAGTTGCGATAATGAGAATTATTTGTAAAATTCGCCACCCTGTTTTGCTGCGTAATCCGTTCGGCCCATGTCCCGCTCACCTCCGACCCGCACCGGCTGGCTCGCGTATTACGACGAGCTGGTGGGCGTATGGAGCCGCCGCACGGGCAACCGGCACGACGCCGAAGACGCGGCGCATGACGCCGTCGAACGCTTGCTGAAGGCGGACGCCAGCGTGGCGCTGAAGGCGCGCGGGTATCTGTTCCAGGCGGCAAGCCATCGCTTGATCGATCGTTGGCGGCGGCAGGACCGCGCCGAACACGTGCCGCTGGACGAATTGAACGACGCCG
>NZ_DATCUY010000010.1:0-7124 GCF_036567245.1 Achromobacter sp.
GCCGGTACGCGCGCTCGGCGCGCCGGCCCTGGCCCTGCTGATGCAATGGTTCGAGGAGTTCGCCTATCGTTGAGGCAAATGCCGCCGCAGGGTGGCCTGGAACCGGGGCGATCCCACCGCGCCCACATTGCAGCGGGACCACGGCGACACCGCCGTCGGGTCCACGCTGAACACGCGTCCCGGCGCCATGATGACTTTCTCGGGCATCAGGTCCGCCGCGAGCGTGAGCGAATCCGCCACGCCCGGAAAGGCCGACCACAGGTACAGCGAACTGGTCGGCCGGGCATAGACCTCCGCGCCCAAGGCGTCCAGCACCTGCAAGGCATGGCCTGTGGCGGCTTCCAGCCGCTGGCGCAGCCTGACCAGGTGCCGCTCGTAGTGCCCTTCGCGCAGCATTACGTCCACCATGCGTTCGCAGTACTCGGAACTGCTGACGTGAACCAGCGCCTTCAGGTCGGCCAGATCGCTTGCCAGGGCTGCATTGCAGGCGATGAAGCCCACACGCAGCGCGGCCGAGAACGACTTCGAGAAACTGCCGATGTAGATCGTGCGTTCCAGCTGGTCCAGCGCTGACAGGCGCACCGCCGACGTCGGCTTGAAGTCGGCCAGCGGATCGTTTTCCACCACGGTGAGGTTGTAGCGTTCGGCCAGTTGCAGGACCTTGTAGGCCTTGGCCGCCGAAATGTCCGAACCGGTGGGATTGTGTGCCAGCGACTGGGTGAAGAACAGGCGCGGCTTCTCGCGTTGCAACAGGGCTTCCAGCGCGGCCAGGTCCGGACCGTCCGGCAGGCGCGGCACGCCCAGCATGCGCGCCCCGGCCAGCTTCAGCTTGCCGAACAGCGGGTAGTAGCCTGGGTTGTCCACCAGCACGGCGGCGCCGGGCGGCACGAAATAGCGGATCACCAGATCCATGGCTTCATTCGCCCCGTGCGTCAGCACCAGTTGCGGCGGCGCGGCGTTGATGCCCACGTCGCCCAGCTTGCGGACCAGGCTTTCGCGCAGCGGCGCGTAGCCGAAGCGGCTGCCGTAACGGAACAAGGCGCCCAGCCCCGTACGCACCACTTTCTGGTGATAGCGGTCCATGCGCATGTCCGCCAACCATTCCACCGGCGGAAAGCCGTCGCCCACGGCCACCGCGTCGGGCTGGGTCTTGAGCTGTTCGCGCATCAGCCACACGATGTCCATGGCACGGCTCAATTGGCCGGGCTCTTCATCCGCGGCCTTGCGCGTGAAATCCGCTTCCAGCACGAAAAAGCCGGAGCCGCGGCGCGGCTCCACCAGCCCTTGCGCCACCAGCATTTCAAACGCCACCACCACGGTGTTCTTCGCATAGCGGTGCAACTGCGCCAATTCGCGCAGGGACGGCAGCTTGTCGCCCGGCCGGTAGACGCCGTCGGCGATCTGCTGACCGATCAGCCTGGCCAGGCTCTCGGCGATAGGCGCGGCCCGCTGTGGCCTGCCACTGGTTGGTGCTGCTTCCAAGCGGAATTTCCTATGGGATAGGCTGGCAGAATTGGTGCAGTGCAATGGTACTGTTTGTCCAAACTGTACCTCTCAATAGCGGTACAGTTTACCTAGAATCAGGCCACTCGATTCTTATACGGAGACACCTCATCGTGGCCGATTCACGCCTGCCCAATTTCCGCGCCTTGACCCCTGCACTACGCTTGGCGGCCATCGCCGACGCCGCCGCGCTCACGCCCGAGGAACGCCAGTTGCTTGCCAATCCGGGCGCGCTCGGCCTGGACCGCGCCGACGGCATGATCGAAAACGTCATCGGCTCGTTCGAACTGCCGCTGGGGGTGGCCTGCAACTTCCAGGTCAACGGCCGTGACGTGCTGGTGCCGATGGCGGTCGAAGAACCGTCGGTGGTGGCGGCCGCGTCCTACATGGCCAAGCTGGCGCGCGAATGCGGCGGCTTCGAAACCTCCAGCACTCGTCCGTTGATGCGCGCGCAGGTGCAGGTATTGGGGCTGAGCGATCCGCAGGGCGCGCGCCTGGCGTTGCTGCGCGAGCGCGAGCGCATCGTCACGCTGGCCAACAGCCGCGACAAGGTACTGATCGAACTGGGCGGCGGCTGCCAGGACATCGAAGTCCATGTATTCCCCGACACGCCGCGCGGTCCCATGATCGTGATGCACCTGATCGTGGACGTGCGCGACGCCATGGGCGCCAACACCGTCAACACCATGGCCGAGGCCGTGGCGCCCCTGGTCGAGCAGATCACGGGCGGCTCGGTACGCCTGCGCATCCTGTCCAATCTGGCCGACCTGCGCCTGGCCCGCGCCCGCGTACGCCTCACGCCGCAAGCGCTGGACACCAAGGAGCGCAGCGGCGCCGAGATCATCGAAGGCGTGCTGGACGCCTACACCTTCGCGGCGGTCGACCCCTACCGCGCCGCCACCCACAACAAGGGCATCATGAACGGCATCGACCCCGTCATCGTCGCTACCGGCAACGACTGGCGCGCGGTCGAGGCCGGCGCCCATGCCTACGCCAGCCGCTCGGGCCGCTACACCTCGCTCACGCAATGGGAAAAGGACAACTCCGGCGCACTGGTGGGCACGATAGAAATGCCCATGCCCGTGGGGCTGGTGGGCGGCGCCACCAAGACCCATCCGCTGGCCCGGCTGGCGCTGAAGATCATGGACCTGCGTTCCGCCCAGGAACTGGGCGAAATCGCCGTGGCCGTGGGCCTGGCGCAGAATCTGGGCGCGCTGCGCGCGTTGGCAACCGAAGGCATACAACGCGGCCACATGGCCTTGCATGCCCGCAACATCGCGCTGGTGGCAGGTGCGACCGGCGCGGAAATCGACACGGTCGCCAAGCGCATGGCGGCGGAAAAGGATGTCCGCACCGACCGCGCGCTGGCCTTGCTGGAGGAACTGCGCAAGCCGCGATAAGCGCGCGCTGCAAGGCCAGGCGGCCTTGCATGCAGCAACAGGCGCCCCGCGCAGGCCCTGGACAACTACAAAAGCGGCGCCCGGCCCCCCCGGACGCCGCCCGACCACAGAGGAGAGAGACATGAAACCAAGCACCCCCGCGCCTTCCTGGCGCCTGGCGGAAGTCTGGAGCGACACGGTGGACCTGCGCCAATTGGCCTGGGCCATCGGCATCGGCATCGTCATCAGCGTGGCGGGCTTCTATGCCGCCAGCCGCTGGCTGCGCGGCATCGTGGCGTCGCCGGAACTGGCGCACGCCTACGCCATGCTGGCCGGCCTGGCCGGCTGCGTGCTGGCGGGCGTGATCTGCGCCCGGCTGTTCCCGCCCAAGCGCGAAGTGATCGAGCACAGCTCCACCCATGATCCGGCCTGGCGCGCCGAAGTCCTGGCCGAACTGGCCGAGCAGCCGGGCGGCCTGGGGTCGCTGGCCGACTTGCCCGAACCGACAAAGCGCGAACTGAAGGAGTTGGGTCTGTACGACCTGTTCGCCGAATCCGCCGCCCAGCCTGAGCAGCCGCAGGCGGCCGCCGGCCTGCCGCAAGGCGCAAGCAAGGAGGCGCTGGCATGAGCGATCCCATCCTGCTTGAACAAATCATGGTGGCTGCCGCGATGGGGCTGTTGGGCGCGGTGGTGTTCGCGGCCATCGGCCTGGTGTCCGGCACCGACGAAACCACCACGCTGGCGCCGCTGACCCTGCTGGTGGTGCTGCTGGGCGTGCCTCCCGCAGGCGTGTTCACCTTCTTCCTGGCCGGCGCGGTCGCCAAGCACATGACGCACGCCGTTCCCACGGCCCTGCTGGGCATCCCGGGCGATACGCTGGCCACGCCGCTGCTGCAGGACGCCAACATGCTGCGCAAGCTGGGCGTGCCGCACATCGCGTTGCGCAAGATGGTGTCAGGCGCCATCGTCGCGGCCTTCGTGGCGGTGCCGCTGGCTGTGCTGTTCGCGGTGCTGCTGGCCCCGTTCGGCGCCGCCATCACCAAGTCGGCGCCCTGGATCTTCCTGGCCGCCGCGGTGCTGATCGCCTATTTCTCGGCCGGACGCTGGGCCGCGGTGGCGTTGCTGGTGCCGTTCGTGGTGGTCATCATCGCGCTGCAAAGCCTCACCGCCAAATACGGCGTCAAGCTGAGCATCAGCTACTTCCTGGGCATCGCGATCGGGCCGCTGATCGCGGACCTGTTCACGGTGATCTCGCCACAGGGCCGTACGCGCATGATGCGCGACAAGGTGCGCACGTTCTCGCTGGCGCCGGACGTCAAGGGCTGGTCGGGCTACTTCCCCAACCCGCTGAAGGTCATGGACCGCACGCAGACGCGCTGGACCCTGGCCACGGCCGCGATCTCCAGCGCCACCTTCGTGTTCAGCCCCGTGGCCATGACCGTGGTGCTGGGCGAACTGGTGGGCTCGCGCATCAAGCATGCCTATCACCGCCTGACGACGGTGCTGAGCGCGCGCAACGGCGTGACCGAGGCGACCTACATCGCCGAGGCGCTGATTCCGCTGATCGCCTTTGGCCTGCCGCTCAGCCCAGTGGCTGCCGGTCCCGCCGCGCCGCTCTTCAACGCGCCGCCGCGCTTCACGGTGGACGCGGCCTCGGGCCAGACGCACAACCTGCACAATCTGCTGAACCACTGGGAGTTCCTGGGTTACGGCATGCTGGCGGTGCTGCTGGCTGCGGTGGTGTCCTATCCGTTTGCCATGAATTTCGCGCGCCGCGCCGCGCTGTTCGTGTCGCGCAAGGTCAGCCATGAAGCCATCATCGCCACCTTCGTCGGCCTGATCATCGTGATCAGCATCTGGGAAGGCCAGTTCCTGGGCCTGCTCGTGATCCTGACCATGGGCCTGTTCGGCGGACTGCTGTCACGCTTGTTCGGCTTCAATACCGGCGTGCAGTTCATGGGCTACTACACCGCGGTGCTGTCGGTGCCGGCCATCGTCAAACTATTGGGATAGGCCCCCACGCCGCGCCCCTGCGGGGCTAGCTGCCCCCCAAGGGGGCTGGCCCACCTTGGGACGGCCCGGCGGTGGGCCGAAGGCCCCCACGCCGCGCCCCTGCGGGGCTAGCTGCCCCGCGCTTGATCCTGCGCAAAGCGACCCGTCAGCCCTTGCTCTAGCCTCTGTCCACTTGAAAAGAGGAAAGACTCATCATGACGTGGTTCAAATCACTCACCCTCGCCGGACGCGAATTGCTGCCCATCGTCCAGGGCGGCATGGGCGTCGGCGTATCCGCCCATCGCCTGGCCGGCGCGGTCGCCAGCCAGAACGCCATGGGCACCATCGCCAGTGTGGATTTGCGCCATCACCATCCCGATCTATTGGAAAAGACCGAGCGCTGCCATGACCGCGACATCATCGACAGCGCCAACCAGGTCGCGCTGGACCGCGAAGTGCGGGCCGCGCTGGACACGGCCCAAGGCCGCGGCCTGGTGGCCGTAAACGTCATGAAAGCGGTGCGCGACCATCCCGCCCTGGTGCGCCAGGCCTGCGAAAGCGGCGCCCAGGCCATCGTCATGGGCGCCGGCCTGCCGCTGGACTTGCCCGAGATGACAGCCGACTACCCCAAGGTGGCGCTGGTGCCCATCCTGTCCGAGGCGCGCGGCGTGGCCGTGGTGCTGAAGAAATGGATGAAAAAGGGCCGTATGGCCGACGCCGTGGTGATCGAGCATCCCGGCTACGCCGGCGGCCATCTGGGCGCAGCCCGCCTGGACGACATCCACAACGAGCGCTTCGACTTCCAGCTCGTGCTGGCCGATTGCCACAAGCTGTTCCAGGAGCTGGCACTGGGCTCCGACGCACCGCGCCTGATCGTGGCGGGCGGCGTGGGCAGCCACGAGCAGGTGCGCCATTGGCTGGCCAACGGCGCCGACGGCGTGCAGGTCGGCACGGCCTTTGCCGTCACCCAGGAAGGCGATGCGCACGAGAACTTCAAGCGCGTGCTGATCGACGCCGATCCAGACAAGCTGGCTGAATTCACCAGCGTGGCGGGCCTGCCTGCCCGCGCCGTGGAAACGCCGTGGCTGACGCGCTATCTGCGCCAGGAAAAAACGCTGCAGGCCAACACCCGCTGCGACGCGCGGCGCTGCAGCCAGCGCATGGACTGCCTGACGCAATGCGGGCTGCGCGACGGCCTCGCGCGCTTCGGACAATTCTGCATCGACCTGAAGCTGGCGGCCGCCATGCGCGGCGAGGTCAGCCGCGGCCTGTTCTTCCGCGGCGCCTCCAAGCTGCCCTTCGGCAGCGCCATGCGCTCCGTGCGTGAATTGATGGACTACCTGCTGCACGGCGAGATGCCCGCCACGGCTTGAGGCGGGCGGCCTCCGCCTCGGGCGGGGTTTGCCACAATAATTAAACGACGTATAATATTATTCGTCGTTCAATTATTTTCCGGCCATGGATTCTTCAGCATTCTCTCCCTCCGAATCCGCCGCGCCCGAGGCCGGGCGCCGCGAACGCAAACGCCTGCAGACCCTGGATCACCTCGCGCAAACCGCCTGGCGCCTGTTCGAAACCCTGGGTTATGACGCGGTCACCATGGAACAGATCGCAGCCCAGGCGGACGTTTCCAAGGGCACGCTGTACAACCATTTCCCCGTCAAGGAAGCCCTGCTTGCGCACCGCTTCCATGAAGAACTGGCCGCCAGCGTGCGCGAACTCCAGCCCGCGCTACGCGCCCTGCCCACCCTGGCGCGGCGCCTGACGCGGATACTGCATGCCTCGGCGCATTGGTCCGAGTCGCATCGCGCCTATCTGGGGCCGTACCTGCGCTACCGGTTGTCCACGCTGCAGCCCGGCGCCCGCGACGACGGCCGCTATCCGCGCAGCGGCATGCAGGCGCTGTACACCGCCCTGATCGAGGAAGCGCAGGCCGCCGGCCAAGCTCGGACCGATCTTGGCGCCGGACAACTGGCCCATCAATTGCAGTTCCTGTATTTGGGCGCGCTCTTGCGCTGGCTAGACCAGCCCCGCGCCAGCCTGAAGGCGGAATTCGACGCCGCCATCAGCCTCTTCGTGCGCGGCGTGGCCCCCGAGACGGCGGCATGACTACCGCCGTGCTGAACTGGGCATGCGCCGCCCTGGCCGGCCCGCAGGCCGCGGGCGGCAAAGGCTGGCAGCTGGGCCGCATGGCGCAGCTCGGCGTGCCTGTGCCCGACGGCTTCGTGCTGTCCGCAGCACTCAGCCTGA
>NZ_DATCUY010000011.1:0-1649 GCF_036567245.1 Achromobacter sp.
CGCCGCGCGCGGGCAAGGTGCCGGCCGCCGGCGCCGCGCCGGATTGGCCGCCTGTCATCGTGATCTTGAAGTCGGCAACGCCGAAAGTGCCTACGTCGTAGGCCATGATGCCCAGCTCGGCGCCCGTGGCGGGCTCATTGCTGACATCGCCAATCTGCTGGCCGTTCACGATGAAACGGGCCGCGCCGGGCAGTTCGACCACTCTGATGCGGTCGGTACCGTCCAACTTCGCTATGTTGGGCAGCGTAGCGATGTCGCGGCGATTCTGCCCCTGCAGACAGAACAGCAGCGTGTTCTTGTCGGCCGTGAGTTCGAGCAGGCACAGGCTCTTGTTGGCGCGGTTGCTCAGCGCCACGCCGATGGACGCCTTCGGATTCGGAGACTTGACGACCACATTGACGTCGGTCACCCGGCCCGATTCCGGCGCCGGCCCGACATTCATGTACAGGGTCTGTTCGCTGTCGGCCTTGTTCGCATTGTGCAGGGTGAACCATCCATCCTGCACGCCAGCGGTCCAGCCATCCTGCATCTGCTGCTTGACCACGCCGGCCAGCGGCCCCAGTTGCTGCTCGTACTGCGCATGCGCGGGCAGGCTTACCGCGCTGAAGATGGAAGCCAGGGCGATGCCACGTAAATGCATCCGAATGTCTCAGTAGTCGAATTGAAGTAGCGCAGAATATGCCAGATCAATTCGACCCGCTTATTCATTTGTTAAAGATGTATCAAAACTAAATGAACAGCGGAAAAGCGCATTCGGCCGTGGTGCCGCGGAGCCCTCGCGCGATCTAGGAAGCCACGCGCGCCAGCAAGGCCACCACCGTCGCCGCGATGCCTTCCTTGCGACCCAGGTAGCCCAGGCCCTCGTTGGTCTTGGCCTTGATGTTGACCTCGGTTTCGGCCAGGCCGATATCGGCGGCGATGTTCCGCACCATGGCGGGAGCATGCGGGCCGATCTTGGGCGCCTGGGCATGCAGCGTGGCGTCGATGTTCACCGGCTCCCAGCCGGCGGCGCGCACGCGCGCCATGGCCTCGCGCAGCAGCACGCGGCTGTCGGCGCCCTTGAAGGCCGGGTCGGTATCCGGAAAGTGCCGGCCGATGTCGCCCAGGCCGGCGGCGCCCAGCAGCGCGTCGGTAATGGCGTGCAACAGCACGTCCGCGTCCGAATGCCCCAGCAGGCCATGCGTGTGGGGAATGGTGACGCCGCCGATGATCAGCGGGCGGCCCTCGACCAGCGCATGCACGTCGAAACCCTGGCCGACGCGGAAAGGAATACTCATAGCCATTTTTCCATCAGTTCGAAATCGTCCGGCCATGTCACTTTGAAATTGCGCATGGAGCCGGGCACCAGCAGCGGCGCATAGCCGGCCGCCTCTATAGCCGAGGCCTCGTCGGTGACGGCCGCGCCGCTCACGGAAGCCGCCGTCAGCGCGTCGCGCAGCACGCCAGCCCGGAACATCTGCGGGGTCTGCGCCAGCCACAGGCCATTGCGGTCCAGCGTGCGCTCCACGCGCTCGTGACCGGCCTTGACCGTGTCCGCCACGGGCAGCGCCAGCAGACCACCCACGGGGTCCGCCAGGCAGGCGTCGATCAGCCGGCCCAGCGCAACTGGCGGCAGGCCGGGGCGCGCGGCGTCGTGCACCAGCACCCAG
>NZ_DATCUY010000012.1:0-4100 GCF_036567245.1 Achromobacter sp.
CCCGCTGATTTCGCGCATACGCCCCGGGACGGTCAAGATCGTTCGTGCCGACCAAGGCGAGGAAAACATCTTCGTCGCCGGGGGCATTCTGGAAGTGCAGCCGGGCAGCGTGACGGTTCTGGCCGACACGGCTATCCGTGCCGCAGACCTGGACGAAGCCCGCGCCCTGGAAGCGCGCCAGAAGGCCGAACAGGCCCTGGCCAACGCCAAGGACAAGGCGGACATCGCCGTGGTCGAAGCCGAACTCGCCATGCTGGCTGCGCAAGCCATCGCGGCGCGCAAGCTGCGCCAAGGCGGCCGTTCGCACTAAGCGGCAAAGCGGTGCCCCGGGGTTCGCCCCGGAATCGAAAAAAGCGGCCCTCGGGCCGCTTTTTTCATTTCACGACGCGTCAATGTGCCAAGGCGACCGCATCCAGTTGCGTGGGGGCCGTGAGCGCGAAAGCGGAGCGCATTTCTCGTGCCTCCTCGCCCGGGCTGCGCCCGAAGAAGCGTTTGAACTCGCGGTTGAACTGCGATGCGCTCTCATAGCCGACCCGTGCGCCGGCCGCCGCCGCGGTCAGATCGTCCCGGATCATCAGCAGCCGAGCCTGATGCAAGCGCACCGACTTGATGTACTGGATCGGCGAGGTGGCGGTCACGGCCTTGAAATGCGCGTGGAAAGCCGGAATGCTCAGACCCGCCTCGCCGGCCAGCAATTCGACGTCCAGGCTTTGCGCATAGTCGTTATGGATGCGGCGCAGAACCCGGGAGATCCGGCCGAAGTTGCCTTGATAGGCCAGCGCTGCCCGGATTGCCCCGCCCTGGGGACCCATCAACACGCGAAAACTCAACTCCCGCACGATGGCGGGCCCCAGCACCTTGGCTTCCAGTGGCGAAGTCAAAGCCTGGAGCAGGCGCACGGTGGTGTCGGCCAGCGTTGCGTCCAGCGGCGTGGACACGATGCCCACGGGCGCGCAGACCGGCGTGCTCGCCTGCTGCTCCACCTCGATGACCAGATCGGCCACGGCGGTCATGTCCAGCCGCACGGATACGGCCAGCAGCGGCGCCTCGGGGCTGGCATCGGTCTCGGTCGAGAACGGCAGTGGCACCGACAACACCAGATAGTGCAAGGCATCGTAGCGATAGACCTGATCGGCCAGATAGCCACGCTTGTGGCCTTGGCAGACGATCACGATGCTGGGCTCGTACAGCACGGGAGTGCGTCCCAGCGGCCGATCCGCGCGCATCAGGCGCACGCCATCCAGCAAGGAACGCGTGTACCCCTCTTGCGGGGCAAGCCGCTGGATCAAGGCCGCCATCTCGGCTTGCCGGGTCATGTCTGGATGAGGGCTTTCATTGCGAGATCTTGGGTTCAATTTATGAACAGGCCATATTCTTGCATTAATTATCCAATATTTGATCTGAAGAAATAGAAATAGGCAATGATGCAATAGCTCTGCATCTCGTCTGATCCTGACGGCTTGCCTACGATTTCTCCTGGTTCATATCACCCCTGGCGGTCGTCTTTCATCGGCCCGGGGCACCAAGGAGAAGCAATGGAATCCATCAACGCGAACACCCCCAAGGTCATCGTCCTGACCGGCGCGAGCAGCGGCATTGGCGAGGCCACGGCCCGCCACCTGGCGCAGATGGGCCACAAGCTGGTCATCGGGGCACGCCGCAGCGACCGTCTCACCGCGCTGCAGGAGGAACTGCGTGCGCAGGGGGCCAGCGTGGACGCGCTTACGCTTGACGTCACCCAACTGGCCGATGTGCAGCGCATCGCCGCCTTTGCGCAGCAACGCCATGGCCGCATCGATGTGCTGATCAACAACGCGGGCGTCATGCCTTTGTCGCCGCTGGCGGCGCTCAAAGTCGATGAATGGAACCGCATGATCGATGTCAACGTGCGCGGTGTCTTGCATGGCATCGCGGCCGTGCTGCCTGCCATGCAGGCGCAGGGGCGTGGACACATCATCAATGTGGCGTCGATCGGCGCGCATGCGGTCACCCCGACCGCCGCCGTCTACTGCGCCACCAAGTACGCCGTGCGCGCGATCTCCGACGGGCTGCGCCAGGAGACAGATGTCTTGCGCGTGACGGTGGTCAGTCCCGGCGTCGTGGAGTCTGAACTGGCCGACTCCATCAGCGATGAGACGGCGCGCGCGGCAATGCGTGAATTCCGCCGCATCGCAATCGCGCCGCAGGCCGTGGCAAAGGCCATCGGCTATGCGATCTCGCAGCCGGATGACGTGGACGTCAGCGAAATCATCTTGCGCCCCACCGCAAGCCCGTACTGATCTACGCCCGTTCATTTTTCAAGGAACCCTCGTGTCCCACTCCACTGATCTTTCTTACGACAAGCCGTTCGCCGCGCGTGTCGCCATCCAGTAATTCGATTTACAAGGAGCATCACCCCATGCAAACACCCTCTCATTCCAAGGTCTGGTTCATCACCGGCGCTGCTCGCGGCATTGGCTTTTCCCTGGCTCGCCAGGCGCTGGCCAATGGCGATGCCGTGGCAGTCACATCGCGCACGCTCGACAGCCTGCATCAAGCTTTCGGACAAAACAACGCGCGTCTGCTGGCGTTGGAGGTCGACCTGGGCAGCGAGGCGAGCGTGCAGGCCGCCATCGATAAAGCGATCGCCACCTTCGGCCGTATCGACCGCGTGGTGAACAACGCCGGCTACGCCCAGCAGGGCACGGTCGAGGCGCTGACCGATGCCGAACTGCGCCGCAACTTCGAGGTCAACGTGTTCGCACCGTTGCACGTGCTGCGGCATGCACTGCCGCATCTGCGCGCGCAACGTAGCGGCCACATCTTCAACCTGGCCTCTATCGTGGGCTTCCAGGGCGGCTACGCGGGCTGGGGCAGTTATGCCGCCAGCAAGTTCGCCGTCGCGGGGCTGACCGAATCACTGGCGGCCGAAGTGGCAGAGCTGGGCATCAAGGCCACCGTGGTTTATCCGGGGCCGGTGCGCACGGACTTTCTGGCGCAAAGCGTGCTGGGCGTGGCCCAGCGTTCGATTGCCGACTACACCGAAGCCCAGGCTTCGCTGGATTTGCACTTGAACGGACTGCATGGCCAGCAAGCAGGCGACCCCGAAAAAGTCGCCACGCTGATCCTGCAAGCCTCTCGCGTCGCCAAGCCGCCCATCCATTTGTTCGCTGGCAAGATTGCCAACACCCTGGCCGAGCAGAAGATGCAGGCGGTCCGCGAGGATCTGGACGCATGGCGAGGCGCCTCCGACGCAACCGACTTCACCGACTGACACGCAGCCCACGGGCCACGCTTCCGCTTGTGGTGGAAGATGACGGCAAGCCAACTCCTCGATAACGGTACGCCCCTAACCTCTGCGATGTTCCTGCGGTTGCCGCGCCGCCCTTTGTGCAAGCCGCAATGCGATCACTACGAATAGCTGGCCGGCGCTTGCAACAGTAGCCTTCAGCTTTCCTAGTCAAGCGTAGGGGGAAAGCGTGCGAGAAGTCCTGGATTGCGGGGTTCTGCTGGCGCCTGGCCACGAAGGGGCGATGCGCGACCTGGTTGCGCAGCACCCGGCCAGGCAGATGCGCGTGCGGCTGCACTTGGTGTCGCTGAGTCCGGTGCGTTATGCAGCCGCCGGCGCGGAGCCTGAAGCCCAGATCCAAGATGCGGACGTGCAGGCGCTGGCGCGCTTGGCGGTGGCGCTCAGGCGCTATGACTGCTGCATCCTGCCTGTGGCGCCGTCGTCGCTGGCCTGGACGCGGATGGCTTTGCAGCAGGCGGACGCCGTGCTGACTACCCCGTTGCTGTTGCTGATCTCGGACGTGAAGGCGCCCGCCATCGAAGACCTGCTGAGCCTGGGCGCCTCGGATTTCGAGACCCAGCCCGCCTGCAGGGAGAGCCTGCGGGTGCGGCTTGGCCGCCTGGCCCGCCCGGGTGTCGCCGGATCTTGTCGAACACACCGTGTCCGGCCTGCGCCATCACCATCCGCGGCCCGCGCACGAATCCTTCCGGATCGCGAAGGCGCGGGTGGTGGACGGCTTCGAGCGCGACTACATCCGGCTTGCGCTGGCGCGCCATGGCGGCAACGTGGCGCAGGCGGCGCGTGCCTGCAGCAAGCACCGGCGGGCCTTCTG
>NZ_DATCUY010000013.1:0-1711 GCF_036567245.1 Achromobacter sp.
CTCCGGCGCCCGTCGCGCCGCTGCCCGCCGCGCCAAACAAGGCCGCGGCCAAACCGACCCAAAGGAGCGCGGCATGAGCAGCCATCCCTATCTGGACGTGCAAGGCCTGACCGTGAAGTTCGGCGGCCTTACCGCGATCAACGGCCTGTCCATGCAGGTCGAACGCGGCCGCATCCACGCACTGATCGGTCCCAACGGCGCGGGCAAGTCCACCACCTTCAATTGCATTTCGCGCTACTACCGCCCCAGCAGCGGCAGCATCCAGTTCGATGGCGTCGACATCACCCGCAAAAAGCCGCATGAAATGGCGGCGTTGGGCGTGGCCCGCACCTTCCAGAACCTGGAGCTGTTCGGCGCGCTGAGCGTGCGCGAAAACGCCCTGCTGGGCACCTACGCGCATGGCGCCGACAGCCCCGGCAAACTGCTGCGCCCGGCGGCCGCGCAGACGCGCGAGCGGGTCGAGCACTTGCTGGAGCGCGTGGGGTTGGCCGACTTCCTGGACACGCCGGCGTGCAGCCTGGACTTCGGCCGCCAGAAGATGCTGGAACTGGCGCGCGCCCTGGCCATATCGCCCAAGCTGCTGTTGCTGGACGAGCCCGCGGCCGGCCTGCGCAACCGCGAGATCGAAACGCTGGACCGTCTGCTGACCGAGCTTTGCGAGCGCGATGGCATCACGGTGCTGCTGGTGGAACACGTCATGCAGCTGGTCATGTCGATCTCGGATCGCATCACCGTCATGTCCTTCGGCGAAAAGATCGCCGAAGGCACGCCCGCGGAAGTGCGCAGCAACGCCCGGGTCATCGAAGCCTATCTGGGCAAGGGAGCCGCCGGTGGCTGAACATCTGCTTGAAGTCGAAGCGGTATCGGCCGCCTACGGCAATATCCGCGCCCTGCAGGACGTATCGCTGAAAGTGCCGCAGGGCGCCATCGTGGCGCTGTTGGGCGCCAACGGCGCGGGCAAGTCCACCACGCTCAATGTGATCTCGCGCCTGGTCGCGCCCACCGCGGGCAGCGTGCGCTTCGCCGGGGAACCCATACATCGCCTGGCGGCGGACGCCATCGTCGGACGCGGCATCGTGCAAGTGCCGGAGGGCCGCGAGATCTTCCGCGAAATGAGCGTGCGCGAGAACCTGGAAATGGGCGCCTACCTGCGCACCGACCGCTCGGCGGTCAAGCAGGATCTGGACATGGTCTGCGACACCTTTCCGCGCCTGCGCGAACGCTACGAGCAAAAGGCCGCGACCTTGTCCGGCGGCGAGCAGCAGATGCTGGCCACGGGCCGCGCCATGATGGCGCGGCCGCGCATGATCCTGCTGGACGAACCCTCCATGGGACTGTCGCCGCTGGTGGTCGAACAGATCTTCGACATCGTGCTGCGGCTGAACCGCGAGCAAGGCATCACCATCCTGCTGGTGGAGCAGAACGTGAAGCTGGCGCTGTCGGTGTCCAGCTACGCGTACATCCTCGAGAACGGCGAGATCGCGCTGGAAGGCGAGTCCGCCGCGCTGGCCAGCGACGAAGGCGTGCAGCGCGCCTATCTGGGCGCCTAGTGCGCCGAAAGGACCAATCATGATATCGATGCAAGACAAACGGGTGCTGGTGACCGGCGCGGGCCGTGGCCTGGGCGCCGCCATCGCGCAAGGCTTCGCCAGGCAAGGCGCGGCCGTGATCGTCGCCGACGTGGACGCGGCATTGGCCGCCACTACCGCAC
>NZ_DATCUY010000014.1:0-3317 GCF_036567245.1 Achromobacter sp.
GGACGGCGGCGGCAGGCGGCGGCGCATGTTGCGGCTGCAGATCGGGCGCCACCACCGTGCCGGCCTGGCCGCGCGCCTGGATATAGCCTTCCGAGGCCAGCAGCGAGTACGCCACTTCCACCGTGCCGCGCGCCACGCCCAGCTCCTTGGCCAGCGCCCGTGCCGACGGAATGCGATCGCCCGGCTTGAGCGTGCCCTGGGCGATGGCGCCGCGAAAGCGCTCGTAGACCTGGCGGTACAGGGGCTCGGCGTCGCCCGACAGTGCTGGTGGGTCCCGGGGCTGAGGGCTGATCATGGCATAGTCCAAAATTGATTTTATGGCCCTTCTAATTATGGCATGTGAAACCTAACATGGAAGCTCATGAACCCTGACACCGCTAGTGCATCCATGACAGAAGCCGCTATGCAACACCTCGAAAGCCCGCAGGATCTGCGGGCCTGCCTGCCGCTCATGCGCGAGCTCAGGCCCCACCTGAAGGAAGAAGCCGATTTCGTCGAGCGCATGAGCCGCATGCGCGCCGATGGCTACCGGCTGCTGGCCGCCATGGACCACGGCCAGGCCGTCGCTCTGGCCGGCTACCGCCTGCAGGAAAATCTGATCTACGGCCGCTTTCTGTACGTCGACGATCTGGTCGTGGCGGACAGCCGCCGCGGCGAACGCTGGGGCGCACGGCTGCTGCAAGCCCTGGACGCCGCCGCGCGCGACAGCGGCTGCGCCCGCCTGGTGCTCGACACGGGCCTGGGCAACGCCCTGGCCCAACGCTTCTATTTCCGCGCCGGTCTGCTGACCAGCGCGATCCGATTCAGCAAGTCCCTGGAAACTCCCGCCTCATGAACATCCTGCGCATCATCTGCAGCCCGCGCGGCCGCGCCTCCGAAAGCTATCGCCTGTCGCAAACCGTCGTCGATCAGCTCCTTGCCGCCGCACCGTCCGCGGCCGTGGTCGATATGGACGCGACCTCCCTGCCCCTGGTCGACACCGACTACGCAGCCACGCTCAGCGCGCGGCAGGATCCCACCGACGGCCGCCAGAACCGTGGCACGCTGGGCCGCTCATCCGATCTGATCCAGTCCTTGCAGGACGCCACGCATATCGTCATCGCGACGCCCATGCACAACTTCACCGTACCCGCGTCCCTCAAGACCTGGATCGACCACGTGGTGCGGGTGCGCAGCACTTTCCAGATCACGGCGCGCGGCAAGGAAGGCAGCCTGCAGGATCGCCCGGTGTACGTGGCGATTTCGTCCGGCGGCGACTTCGGCGGCGGCGCGGATAGCCAGCCGGACTTCCTCACGCCGTATCTCAGGCACGTACTAGGCACGATAGGCCTGAGGAACGTGACGTTCTTCTCGGTGCAAGGCACGGCGCGCGGCGCGGACGCGCTGCACGAGGCTCGCGCCCGGGCGCAGTCCGAAATCGCCGCGCACCCGTTCGCGGCAGGTCCGCATCCGGAACTTGCCGCCGCTTGAGCCCGCAAAGGCTGGTGCCGCCGCATCATGGCGCGCGCACCAAGCCGCCTCATGCTTAGGGATAGCGCCGATACCGGTCCGGCGTCGGTGAAAAGAAGTAGGCAATCGGGCTGCGTTGACACCCCCAAACAGCCGGCACTACGCTCTTTGCGAAACCCTCTAGCCTGAGCAGACTACGCCGTATTTCCTCATTCGGGCATGGGTGCAGGAGGCGTGCAATGACATTGACCAGACCTGGCATCTTGCTGGCCGCGGCCCTCGCGCTGTTTGCCCTGGCCGCGCCACGCGCGGACGCGGCCTGCGGCGACAAGAAGATACTGGCGATGGCCAACGACGGCCGCACGGTGAATGCGATCGCCAAGGCTTGCAACATGCCGTCCGCCAAGATCCGGGGCGTCATCGAGCGCGCCGACGCGGACAGCGAGGCGCCGGCGCCGCCGGCGGCCAAGGCGGAACGCACCGCCGAGGCCGATCTGGTCAAGAAACTGCCTTCCGGCGCGGGGTTGGCGCAGTGCGATTGCCAGGGCATGGTGCCCTATGGCGAGCGGGCGCCGGATCTGCGCTGCCAGAGCGGCATGTCGATGGCGACGCCCTGCGCGGGCTATTGTTCGCCCCATGGGGTCGCGCCCTGGCGGCGCATCTGCAGCTGAGCCCTATTGCCTGGCGCTCGACATGAACCAGCGGTAGTAGGCGTTGTCGCCGTCGTCGCGCGCCAGCTTGTTCATTTCCCTGCCCCAGGTTTCACGATCGCCCACGTAGGCCGCCAGCGAGGCCCGATAGAACGTGTCCAGCCGCGCCCGCTCCAGCTGCATGTCGGCGCGCAGCGCCTCGGATGCGCCGACCAGCGGCGGTTCGCTGCGCAAGGCCAGCAGCGCGGGCAGGACTCGCGCCACTTCGCGCGGGCGGACCCAGCTTGCGTATTCGATGCCCGGACGGTCGTCGGTCACGGCCTGCGTGCTGCCGGCAAAGCGCGCCAATCCATCGCGGTCGGTCACCCAAAGGGACAGCAAGGCGGCGGCGGACGGCACGCCCACCGCCTTCAAGGCGGCGGCGGTATCCGGCTGGTCGTAGCGCGCCTGGATGCGGGCCGCATCCAGCGCCAGCGGCTGCATCGACCCCAACAACAGCATTTCGTGCAGCTCGCTGGTCCACAGTTGGGCATGCGGAAAGACCTCGATGAAACTGGCGACCAGCGCGCGGGTGTCGTCCTCATTCTGTGTGGGCAGTGGCAGCCATTGCGCCACGATGCCCTGGGGCGCCAGCCGGTTCGCGGCAAGTTGGTAGAAATCGCGCGAATACAGATTGACCACGCCCGCGGCTGACGGCGGCGGCGGCTCCAGCGTGATCAGGTCCCAGCGTTCGGCGCTGGCCTGCAGTTCTCGGCGCCCATCGCGCAGGCGCTTGTCCAGGCCCGGGTCGGTGGCGGCCTGGAAGGTGCCCTGGAAATGCGGCGCGGCGCGCAGCACGGCCGGCAGCAACTCGGCCACCGCGCGTTTTTCAAGCCCGCGGTATTGCGACAAGGCGCCCGCGGTGATGCCGGTGCCATAGCCCACCACCAGCGCGGATTTAGGCTCGGCGTTGTGGACGATCAGCGGCAGCAGCGCCTGCAGCCGCATGTAGCGCAACGAAGGCATGGCATCGCCCGAATTCGACACGCCCTGGATGTAGAGCCGGTGGAAGCGGTTGCCATTGCCGGCGCGTTCGACCACGGCCACGGTGCCGCCGTGGCTTTCTTCATAGAACACCAGGCCCGCGCCGCTGGCGCCGGGCAGCAGCCGCGCGAACTGGTCCACCGGCAGCATGGCGACCACGGCCAGCGTGGCGAGGCCCGCGATGCCGGTCGCCCA
>NZ_DATCUY010000015.1:0-3835 GCF_036567245.1 Achromobacter sp.
GGGACCGCCCGCCGGACTGCGGCGCAGCGGCCGGCTTCAGCCGGCGCTGGCCGATGCCGGGCGGTCCCGGAATGCAAAGCGAACCCGGGTGCTCAGGGCTTCTTGCCGAACCACTTGGTGTAGATGGCGTCGTACTGGCCGTTGGCCTTCAGCGTGGCCAGCGCCTTGTTCACCTGCGGCACCAGATCGCTGCCCTTGGGGAACGCGATGCCGTAGAAGTCGCCGCTCTTGACCGAACCCACCACCTTCACGCGGCCCTTGCCGGCCGTATTGGCGTAGTACTGCACATTGGGCGTGTCGTGCACCGCCGCGTCCACCCGCCCCGTGGCCAGTTCCAGATAGGCGTTGTCGATATTCGGGAACAGCTTGAGCTTGGCGTCCGGCACCTGGGCCTTCAAGAAGTCCACGGTAGCGGTGCCGGTCTTGACTGCGACGGTCTTGCCGGCCAGGGACTTGGCGTCCTTGATGTCCGTATTCTTTTCGCCGACCAGGATGGCCAGACCGCTTTCATAATAGGGATCGGAGAAGTCGATGACCTTCTTGCGGTCGTCCCGGATGGTGATGCCGGCCAGCGCCGCGTCGATGTTCTTGGTCTGCAGGCCCGGGATGATGCCGGCGAAGTCCATGGGCTGCAGCTTGTACTTGAGGTTGAGTTCCTTGGCGATGGCAGCCCAGAGATCCACGTCGAAGCCCACATAGGTATTACCCTGCTTGAACTCGAACGGCACGAAAGCGGTATCGGTGGCCACCACCAATTCCTTGCCTTGGGCCTGGGCGCCGGAAGCGGCGCCGAACATGGCCACGGACAGGCCGACCAGCGCGGCGGCGACTTTACGTTTGATCATGAAACTCTCCTCTTGGGGACCAGTCGGCACCCCGGGGTTGTTGTAGGGGCATGATTCCAGGGCCGTGCCGGGGTCTCCGGCTCGGCTTACCGCCGATCTTAACGCATACGTCCCCACCCGGCAGCGGCCGGAAAATTTACAATCCGCATGACACCCGGAGGATTTCCATGGCCTACAAATATGTGCGCATTGCCGGTAACCGGCGTCAGGCCGGCCTCGCGCTGGGCAAGCTGGCCCGCCCCCTGATGGCGACCTACCTGAAGCAGAGCCGCAGTTGGGACGCGCTGCGGCCGTGGCGCGGCCACACCTTCCTGGACACGCTGGCGCAGCAGGCGCAAGCGGCGCTGCCGGCAGTCTGGGAAGAGCTAGAAGGCCTGGCGGAAGGCTTGCGCATGCCGATCGAGGACGTGCTGCTGTGGAACTGCCGCGGCGACCTGCTGCACAGCACCACCGACGGCTGCACCTCGGTCGCGCTGAGGGCGGCGGACGGCACTCGCTGGATCGGCCACAACGAGGACGGGGATCCCTACCTGCATGGGCGCTGCCATCTGGTCGACGTGGCGCTGGACGACGCGCCCGGCTACGTCAGCTTCTATTACCCCGGTTCCCTGCCCGGCCACACCTTCGGCGCCAACCGCGCCGGGCTGGTCCAGACCATCAACAACCTGCGCATCCGTCAACGGCATCCGGGCGTGCCGCGCATGCTGATGGCGCGCGCGGTGCTGGATTGCTCCACGCTGGACGAGGCCGTCGCGCTGCTGCGCGAACTGCCGCATTCCGGAGGCTTCCATCACACCCTGGGCGCCGCCGGCGACCCGCGCCTGCTCAGCGCCGAAGTCGCGCCGGGCTCAGTCTCCATCCTGGAGATCGGCACGCGCTACGGCCATGCCAATCACATCGTGCACGCGGACATGGGCGGCGTGGCGCAGATCGTCACGGACTCGTCCCGGGCGCGCCAAAACCGCATCGAAGGGATCGTGGACGGCTGGTCCGGCGGCACCGGCCGCGACGATGTGATCGCCGCCTTGCACGACACTGAAGGGAAGTTGCCGATATTGCGTATCGCGGCGGACGATCCCGATGATGAGAACACCTTGGCGACCGCGATCTTCGAGATCGGAGAGAGCGAAGTGACCTTGCGGGTTTACGACCGGAAGGCGAAGGCGGACATTGCGCTGGATGTGATGTCGGACACGGAATAGCAGCCAGTCGCTACGCAGCAAGACAACGGCCGCGTCATTGCTGACGCGGCCGTTGCTTCATCGCCTTGTGGGGGGTCAAGCCTGGCCGTAGCCCCCGCCTCCGGGCGTTTCAACGACGAAGATGTCGCCCGGATGCAGCTGTGCGCTATCCTGCGGCCCCAGTTCCTGAACCGAACCATCGGCGCGCTCGACCGCGTTGCGGCCCATGGCGCCAGGCTGTCCGCCCGCCAGACCGAACGGCGCATACAGGCGGTTGTTCGACAGGATGGCCGCGGTCATGTCCTCCAGGAAGCGGATGCGGCGTACGCCGCCCTCGCCGCCCGGATAGCGGCCGGCCCCACCCGAACCCTTGCGGATTTCGTAGGACTCCAGACGCACCGGAAAGCGGAACTCCAGCACTTCGGGATCCGTCAGCCGCGAGTTGGTCATGTGCGCCTGCACCAGCGAAGTCCCGGCGAAGCCTTCATCGTGGGGACCCGCCGCGTCGATGCGCACGGGACCGGCGCCCGTGCCGCCCGAGATGGTCTCGTAGTACTGATGACGCGCATTGCCGAACGTGAAGTTGTTCATCGTGCCCTGGCTCGCGGCCAGCACGCCCAGCGCGCCGTACAGCGCGTTGACGATGCACATGGACGTTTCGACGTTGCCCGCCACCACCGAGGCCGGCGGGTTCGGGCGCAGCATCGAACCTTCCGGCAGGATGATGGACAGCGGCACGAGGCAGCCGTCGTTCAGCGGAATGTCGTCATTGACCAGCGTGCGGAACACGTACAGCACCGCCGCCACGGCGATGGCGCCGGGCGCGTTGAAGTTGTTGTCCAACTGGTTGGACGTGCCGGTGAAATCCACCACGGCGCTGCGCGCTTCGGTGTCCACCTTCACGGCCACGCGGATCACCGCGCCATTGTCCAGCGGATACTCGTAGCTGCCGTCCTTCAGCACCGAAATCACGCGGCGCACCGCCTCTTCGGCGTTGTCCTGCACGTGACCCATATAGGCGCGCACGACATCCAGGCCGAAGTGGTCGCACATGCGCAGCAGCTCCTGCACGCCCTTTTCATTGGCCGCGATCTGCGCATGCATGTCCGCGATGTTCTGGTCCGGATTGCGCGCGGGCCAGCGGCCGGAACCCAGGATGTCGCGGGCGGCCTGTTCACGGAACTCGCCGTTCTTCACCAATTGGAAGTTGGTGAACAACACGCCCTCGTCTTCCACCGTCTTGGAGTCTGGCGGCATCGAGCCCGGCGTGGTGCCGCCGATGTCGGCGTGGTGGCCGCGCGACCCGACATAGAACAGGATCTGGCGTCCGTCGTGATCAAACACCGGGGTGATGACCGTGACGTCGGGCAAGTGCGTGCCGCCATGGTAGGGATCGTTCACCACATAGGCGTCGCCCGGCATCATGCGGCCCGCATTCGCGTTCATGACCGTGCGCACGGATTCCCCCATCGACCCCAGGTGCACGGGCATGTGGGGTGCATTGGCGATCAGGCGCGCCTGCGCGTCGAAAATGGCGCAGGAGAAATCCAGGCGTTCCTTGATGTTGACCGAATACGCGGTGTTCTGCAGCCGATAGCCCATTTGCTCGGCAATCGACATGAACAGGTTGTTGAATACCTCGAGCATGACCGGGTCGGCCTGCGTGCCAACCACGCGGCGTTCCTGGCGGACTTCCACGCGACGGATCACGAAGTGGTCCTGCAACGTCAATTCCGCCTGCCAGCCGGGTTCGACCACCGTGGTCTGGTTGGGCTCGGAAATGATGGCGGGGCCCGCCACCACGTCGCC
>NZ_DATCUY010000016.1:0-12940 GCF_036567245.1 Achromobacter sp.
CTTGCAGGCCATGCCAGATCCCAAGCAGGCATTGCTTGCACTGAACGAATTGCCGGAGGGCTTGCTGCCCTCCACCCTGACCTTAAAGGACTCGCTATGACTCGCGCCTTGCGCAACGTCGCCATCATCGCCCACGTCGACCACGGTAAAACCACCCTGGTCGACCAGCTGCTGCGCCAATCCGGCACCTTCCGCGAAAACCAGGCGCTGACCGAACGGGTCATGGACTCGAACGACCTGGAAAAAGAACGCGGCATCACGATTCTGGCCAAGAACTGTGCCGTTGAATACGAAGGCACGCACATCAACATCATCGACACCCCGGGACACGCGGACTTCGGCGGCGAAGTCGAACGCGTGCTGTCCATGGTTGACGGCGTGCTGCTGCTGGTTGACGCCGTTGAAGGTCCGATGCCGCAGACCATTTTCGTGACCCGCAAGGCACTGGCCCTGGGCCTGAAGCCGATCGTCGTGGTCAACAAGGTCGACCGTCCGGGCGCCCGTCCCGACTTCGTCATCAACGCCACGTTCGACCTGTTCGACAAGCTGGGCGCGACCGAAGAGCAGCTGGACTTCCCCGTGGTGTATGCCTCGGGCCTGTCCGGTTACGCCGGCCTGACCCCGGACGTGCGCGAAGGCAACATGCGTCCGCTGTTCGAAGCCATCCTGCAACACGTGCCGCAACGCGACGATGATCCCAATGGTCCGCTGCAAATGCAGATCATTTCGCTGGATTACAACAGCTACGTCGGCAAGATCGGCGTGGGCCGCATCAACCGTGGCCGCATGCGTCCCGGCATGGAAGTGGCCTACAAGTTCGGCCCCGAAGGCCAGGGCGGCCGCGGCCGCATCAACCAGGTGCTGAAGTTCCACGGCCTGGAGCGCATCGTCGTGGACGAAGCCGAAGCCGGCGACATCGTGCTGATCAACGGCATCGAAGAGCTGGGCATCGGCTGCACGGTGACCGATACGGCCACGCAAGACGCGTTGCCGATGCTGCGCATCGACGAACCCACGCTGACCATGAACTTCATGGTCAACACTTCGCCCCTGGCCGGTCGCGAAGGCAAGTTCGTGACCAGCCGCCAACTGCGCGACCGCCTGGACCGCGAACTGAAGTCCAACGTGGCGCTGCGCGTGCGCGACACGGGCGACGACACGGTGTTCGAAGTGTCGGGCCGCGGTGAACTGCACCTGACCATTCTGCTGGAAACGATGCGTCGCGAAGGCTACGAGCTGGCCGTTTCGCGTCCGCGCGTGGTGTTCAAGGACATCGACGGCGTGAAGTGCGAACCCTTCGAATCGCTGACCGTCGACGTCGAAGACGCCCACCAGGGCGGCGTGATGGAAGAGCTGGGCCGCCGCAAGGGCGATCTGCAGGACATGCAGCCGGACGGCCGCGGCCGCACCCGCCTGGAATACCTGATCCCGGCCCGTGGCCTGATCGGCTTCCAGAACGAATTCCTGACGCTGACGCGCGGCACCGGCCTGATGAGCCACATCTTCCACGAATACGCGCCCATCAAGGAAGGCTCGATCGGCGAGCGCCGCAACGGCGTGCTGATCAGCCAGGACCAAGGCGACGCCGTGGCCTACGCGCTGTGGAAGCTGCAGGATCGCGGCCGCATGTTCGTGAGCCCGGGCGATGCGCTGTACGAAGGCATGATCATCGGCATCCACAGCCGCGACAACGACCTGGTCGTGAACCCGATCAAGGGCAAGCAGCTGACCAACGTGCGCGCCTCGGGCACCGACGAAGCCGTGCGCCTGGTTCCGCCGATCCAGATGTCGCTGGAATACGCCGTGGAATTCATCGACGACGACGAACTCGTGGAAATCACGCCCAAGTCGATCCGTCTGCGCAAGCGCTTCCTGCTGGAAAACGAGCGCAAGCGCGCCGCGCGCGAATCCGCCGTTTGATGAAACTGCGCGCAGCTTTGCTGCGCGTGGCATCAGAAAAACGCAGCCTGCGGGCTGCGTTTTTTTTCGTCTTGCGGCGTCACGCGTGCTGGTGCCGGTATTCCTGCGTCACTCCGCCATAGCCATAGGCGGCCGCGCGCGCATCGATCACGTGCACGTAGGAGCATTCATGCAGCTCGCCCAGGATGTCCTGTAGCGCCGCGTGTATCTCCTTGATGTAGCGCGCCTTCTCGGCCTTGGTATTGGTTTCGTCGGTGACGCTGATGTCCAGGTGGAAGGCATTCTTGCCCAGTTCGGACAGGGGCTGGCCGCCGATGAACCAGAGATCGTGGGGAATATGCTGCAGCGCGATCGCGATGACGGGCAGCTGCTTGCCCAGCACGGACTGGGTCAGGCCGGCCACGGCTTGCACCACGCGGCGGTTGACGGTGGGATCGGACTGGCCGGACAGATGGACGACGATATGAGGCATGGCTGAACTCCGTTGGTTTGAAGGTGTGCAGCCAGTCTAGGATCCGGATTGACATCGGAAAAGCGGGAATTTACGATTTCATCCATCGATAATTCCGTTGGATAGGCCATGTTCGGATTCGACCTAGATCAATTGCGCACCCTGGTCGCCGTGCTGGATGCCGGCAGCCTGACGGCGGCCGCGCCCAAGGTCTTCCTGTCGCAGTCGTCGGTCAGCGAACAGATGCGCAAGCTGGAAGAGCGGGCAGGGCAGCCGCTGCTGGTGCGCGGCAAGGCCGGCGTGGTGGCCACGGCGGCGGGCGAACGGCTGTTGACGCATGCGCGCGCCATCCTGGCGCTGAGCGACGAGGCCTACCGCGACCTGCGCGGCGTGGCCTTGCGCGGCCAATTGCGCCTGTGCATCACCGATTACTTCCGCCCCGGTGACGTGGCGCGCATGCTGCGCCGGTTGAACGAGCAATATCCCCACGTGCGCCTGCACGTCACCATCATGAAAAGCGGCGCCATCGAGGACGCCTACGAGCGAGGCGAGATCGACGTGGGCATTTCCATGCGGATACTTGAGCGCGGCGCCGCCCGGGGCCGCGCGCAGGGCGCGCTGCTGCGGCGCGAGCAACTGATGTGGATGGCGGCGGATGGAACCGCCGCGCCAGCCCAGGACGCATTGCCGCTGCTGGCGCTGCCCGAGACCTGCGCCTTGCGGCAGTATGTCGAGCGCCTGCTGTCGCGCCGCGACGTGCCGTATTCGGTGGCGCACATCGCCTCGGGCGTGGCCGGCCTGCAACTGGCCGTCGCGGCGGGGCTGGGCGTGGCATGCCTGAATGAATCCGCATTGGGGGCCGGCATGGCCCGCCTGCACGCGCCTGGTCTGCCGGCCCTGCCGATGGCGGAATTCCGCCTGTTGCCTGCAAGGGCGGGGGAAAGCGAGTTCATCGGGTTGGCGCGGGAGGCCATCGTCAAGGCGTTGGGCTAGGTCCGCCCGGTATGGGAACGTGTTTCAGCGGCGGCTTGCGCCCGCCGAGCCCGGCAAGCGCTGTACCGCGTCCAGCAGCCGGGCGGCGAACTCCTGCGCTGCGCGGCTACGCGAGGCTTCCTTGCGCCACAGAATGGCGGCGCGGCGGATGGTGGTCGGGTCGGTGAGCGCGATGCTCTTCAATTCCGACCCCGCCGCGCCGGCCGCATGTTCGGCGGCAATGGTCGCAAGCTCTCCTTGCCGGCACAGGTGGATCAGGGCGTCGACCGATTCCATTTCCACCCGCACCTCGGGTGTCAGGCCCGCCTGGGCGCAGGCCGCGTCTATCATGCGGCGCGTGGCGAAACTGCGGGGCAGCAGCGCCAGCGGCACGCCCGCGAGGTCGCGCATGCGCAGGCTGCGCCGCGAGGCCAGCGGATGGTTCTTGCCGACGACTACCTGCAGGCGCTCGTCGAACAGGGGTTGCGCCTCGATTTCTTCGCGCAGCGCCGGATGGAAGGAAATGCCCAGGTCCAGCTGGCCGCTTACCAGCAGGTCTTCGATGGGGCCGGCCCGCAGATCGCGCACTTGGATCTGGACCTTCGGGAACGCCAGGCTGAAGCTGGCCACGGCGTCTGGCACGAAATGGGTCAGGAAGGTGGGGATGACGCCTATGGTCAGGGATCCAGCCTGCAGGCCCGCCAGATCCGCCAAAGCCATTTTCCCGGCTTCGACTTCCTGCAAGGCCCGGCTGGCGTGGTCGCGCAGCACCCGGCCCGCTTGCGACAGGCGCAACCCCCTGCCGATGCGGTCGAACAAGGGCATGCCCAGCTCTTCCTCCAACTGCCGCAAGCCATGCGACAGGGTGGATTGGGTGACGTGCAGGGCCTCCGCCGAACGGGTCAGGTGCTCGGTTTCCGCGACGCTGAGAAAGTAGCGTAGCTGGCGCAATTCCATCGGTGGGACTCCTGTTGCAAAGCCGGAACGGACGGTCAATGATGGGCGATTTATCATTCGATATGATCGAACAATAAGTGCAATATAAATCATTGGATGCAAAACCGGCCGGGCCCTAATCTTGCCTGCATCACTCACGCAGGGCTTCAGGCTTTATGACTTCCGTTTCGACCCAGGCTCCGACCACGCCAGACGACGTCTCCTGGCGCATCGAGCGCATCCACGCGCGGATCGTCGACATTCCGACTATCCGGCCGCACAAGTTCTCGTTTGGCGCCATCAACCGGCAAAGCCCGGTCATCGTGCAGCTCTGGCTGGCCAACGGCGCCTGCGGTTTTGGCGAGGCGGCGACGATAGGCGGGCCGTCGTGGAACGAGGAGTCGCCCGAAACCATCCTGCACGCGATCCAGAACTACCTGGCTCCTGCAGTGGCCGGCGCGGATGCGCGCCGGTTCGCCGAACACATCAACCGTTTCGAGGCCGTCTGCAAGGGCAATGCCTTTGCCAAGAGCGCCGTTGAGATGGCGCTGATCGATGCGGTGGGGCGCAGTCTCGGCGTGCCGGCCTGGCAGTTGTTGGGCGGCAAGCGCATCGAACGCCTGCCGTTGGCCTGGACGCTTGCCAGCGGCGATTCGCAGCGCGATCTGGACGAGGCCGAGCAGATGATGCAGGCGCGCCGCCACCGCCTCTTCAAACTCAAGATCGGCGCGCGCAGTCCGGCCGACGACGTGGCCCACGTGACGCGCATTGCACGCGGCCTGGACGGCCGCGCCGAGATGACGGTGGACGTCAACCAGGCCTGGGACGGCAACACCGCCCGCCGTTATCTGCCGCAATTGGTGCAAGCCGGCGTGACCCTGATCGAGCAGCCCGTGGCGAAGTGGGACGTACAGGCCCTGCGCGAGGCGACGCAGTCGCTGGGTTCGGCGGCGCTGATCATGGCGGACGAAACTGTGTGCTCGGCGCAAGACGCCTTCATGCTGGCCTCGCAGCGCGCGTGCCATGTGTTTTCCCTGAAGGTCGCCAAGCACGGCGGCCTGCTGCGCACGCGCGAAGTCGCGGCGGTGGCGCAAGCCGCCGGTATCGGCTGGTACGGCGGCACCATGCTGGAGACCTCGCTGGGCAGTGCGGCGTCCGCGCATGTGTTTGCCACGCTGTCGGACCAGCACCACGGTTGCGAGCTGTTCGGCCCGCAGCTGCTGGTCGACGACATCGTCGAGCAGCCCATGGCCGTGCGCGACTTTGAACTGCAATTGCCCGACGGCCCCGGCTTCGGCGTCGTCGTGGATGAAAAGCGGCTGGATCGCTTCGACCGCGCCAGAGAGGGCCTGACGCCAACGACGATAGACCTCGGCCGCCGCGGCACGCCGGCCCCGACCTGACCCACCATTTTCCCGATCATTCCAAAAGGCAGGAGACGCATCATGGCTGAATATACCCAGCAACAACTACTGGACCTGGTCAACAGTTCCCAGGTCAATCCGGGCAACGACCGGGTCCGGCAGATCTCGCAGCGCATCGTGTCGGACCTGTTCCGCGCGATCGACGATCTCGACATCAAGCCCGACGAGTTCTGGGCGGGGGTGGATTGGCTCGCGCGCCTGGGCTCCAGCGGCCAGATGGGATTGATCACCGCGGGCCTGGGCTTTGACCGCCTGATCGATATCCGCGAGGAAGAGGCCGACGAGGCCGCTGGCCGCGCCGCCGGCACGCCGCGCGCGATCGAGGGACCGCTCTACATTGCGGGCGCGCCGCTGTCCGACAGCGAAGCCCGATTGGATGAGGACCCCGCGCCCGGCACGGTGCTGGTGATGGAAGGGCAGGTGCGCGACGTGGACGGCAAGCCCGTCGCCGGCGCGCTCGTCGACGTCTGGCACGCCAACGAGCTGGGACGCTATTCGCACTTCGATCCCGACCAGGAGGACTACCACCTGCGCCGCAAGATCAAGACCGACGCGCAAGGCCGCTACCGCTTCCGCAGCTTCATTCCGCCGGGCTACGCGATTCCGCCGGACAGCCCCACGTCCGAACTGTTCGAGGCGCTGGGCCGCCATGGCAACCGGCCGGCACATATCCATTTCCTGGTGGCGGCCGAAGGCCAGCGCACCCTGACTACCCAGGTCAACATCCCGGGCGACACTTTTCTGGATGACGATTTCGCCTTCGCCACGCGTGACGGGCTGGTGGTCGAGCTGCAGCCGGACACGCCGGCCGCGGGCTATGAAAGCCTGGGCGTGAACGCGCCGTTCACGCGCGTCTGTTTCGACTTCGTGATGCAGCCGGCGCTGGATGCCGGCGAGGCCCGCCCGCAAGCCCGCATGGACCGCGCCATCGCCTGATTTTTCTGGGCGGCGCCCGCTCGCGGCGCCGCCACTCATCCAAACCACTTAGAACAACCCGCAGGCGCGAGGCCGGGTTCGGCCGCGCCATGGAGACAACCATCATGACCGCTACTTCCAGCTGGTCGATACCGACGCTGATCGACCAGGAGCAACTGGGCGCCTTTCAGTGGCGCGTCCTGATCCTGTGCTTTCTGATCGCGCTGTTCGACGGATTCGACACCCAGGCGATCGCCTTCACCGGGCCCGCGATTCTGGCCGCCTTCAACCTGAAGGCGGGCGCGCTGGCGCCCATTCTGACCGCCGGTATCGTCGGCATGACGGTGGGCGCCATGACCCTGGGCCTGATCGGCGACCGCATCGGCCGCCGTCCGGCCATCATGCTGGGCCTGGCCCTGTTCGGCCTGTCCACGCTGGCCACGGCCTGGGCCACCGATACCACCCACATCCTGGTGCTGCGCTTCATCGCCGGCCTGGGCATGGGCGGCTGCACGCCGGTGCTGCTGGCGCTGGCCGCCGAGTATGGCCCGGCGCGCCTGCGCGGCGCCATCATGACCGGCGTGCTGCTGGGCCTGCCGGCGGGCGCCATGCTGGGCGGCTTGCTGGCGGCCCGCATGCTGCCCGTGATCGGTTGGGAAGGCATCTTCATCGTGGGCGGGCTGGCGCCGCTGGCGCTGCTGGCCGTCGCCGCCCTGATGCTGCCCGAATCGCTGTACTTCAAGGCCACGCGCCGCGATCCGGAAAGCCAGCGCTACATCGCGCGGATTCTCTCAACCATATCGAGCCGCAAGCTGGACGCGGATGCGCAGTTCACCGTGCCGGAGGAATCCGTCGCGCGGGCCGGCGTGGGCGCGCTGTTCTCCGACGGCCACGGCGCCAAGACCGTGGCGATCTGGGCGGTGTACCTGCTGAACTGGGTCGCGTGGTTCATGCTGCTGTCGTGGCTGCCCACGGTGCTCAAAGCCGCGGGCTTGCCCGCCGAGCAGGCGCCCATGGGTACGGTCATCGTCAATGCCGTCTTCATCATCTGCGCGATTCCGCTGTCCTTCATGTTGCCGCGCGTCAACACCCGGCGGCTGCTGGGCGGCATGTTCGCGCTGGGCATCGCGGTGGCCGTGGGGCTGAGCTATGCAGGCGACAACTGGACGCTGGTCTTCATCCTGGTCGGCGCGGCGGGCTTCGGCATAGGCGGACAGCAGATCGCGCTGAATTACCTGGTCGTGGGCGCCTACCCCACCGCCTTGCGCGCCACCGCCACCGGCTGGGCCATCGGCATGGGCCGCGCGGGAGCGATCGCGGGTTCGGCCATCGGCGGCAGCTTCCTGGCCTGGGGCGGGCCTTCGGGATTCTTCATCGCGCTGGCCATACCTTTGGCGGTGGCGGCATTGGCGGTATTGAGCCTCAAGCTCAAGCATGCGCGGCCCGAGGGCGCGCTGTCTGCGGCGCATTGATGCTGCAAAGGACGACACAAGCATGAACACACATCTACGATTCGAGGGCCAGGTGGCCTTGGTCACCGGCGCAGCCCAGGGCGTGGGCCGGGCAACGGCCAGGCGCCTGGCGGCCGAAGGCGCGCACGTGGTCGTGGTGGACCGGGCGGAAGAGCAGGGCGCCGCCGTGGCCGAGGAAATCCGCGCCGCAGGCGGACGCGCCAGCTTCGCGCAGGCCGATCTGGAAACCCATGCGGGCGCGCAGTCCATGGTGCGGGCCGCGCTGGAAATCAACGGCCGCATCGACGTGTCCGTGCACAACGTGGGCGGCACGATCTGGACCCGGCCGTTCTGGGAGTATTCGCCTGAGCAGATGCAGCGCGAGGTCAACCGCTCGCTGTGGCCCACGCTGTGGTCCTGCCGCGAAGTCATACCGGTGATGCGGGCGCAGGGCGCTGGCGCCATCGTCAACGTGGGGTCGAACGCCACGCGCGGCATTTACCGCGTGCCGTACTCGGCCTCCAAGGGCGGCGTGCATGCGGCCACCGTCTGCATGGCGCTGGAGCTGGCGAAGTCCGGCGTGCGCGTCAATTGCGTGTCGCCGGGCGCCCTGGATAACGGCGTACGCGCAATCCCGCGCCACCATGAGACGCCCTCCGCGCAGGAGACCGCGTGGGTGGGCGAGATGTATGCCTCCTGCCTGCGCGACACGCCGCAGGACCGCCTGGGCCAGGCCGAAGAGGTCGCCGCGGCGATCTGCTTCATGGCCGCGCCCGAGGCGTCCTACATCACCGGGCAGATCATGTACGTGGCGGGCGGCGACATAGGCTGAACGGGCCGAGCCGCCCGGGGCCGGTTCAGCCCACTGGGGCAGGTTCAGCTGCCTGGCTCCGGTTCAGCCGGCAGGGCGGCCGGCCGCCAGCCAATCCAGGAAATCGCGGCCTGGCCCGTGGTCGCGCGCGATCGCGCCTATGGGCTGGAACGAGCCCGGCGATTCGATCGGCACGCGCTGGAAGTGCCCGTGCTGCATGTACCAGTTGCCCAGGGTCTGCGGCACCATCGCCAGGGCCTCCTGGGCTTGCATGACGGCGATGAGCAGCGGCATGGGCGGGGCGGCGCTGCTCAGCCGGCACAGCCGGGGCACCACGCCGGCGCGTTCAAAAAAAGCCTTGAACACCGCGTGGATGGCCAGTTCCGGCCGCGGCTCGATCCATAGCTGAGAGGCCACTTGCGCCAGCGTGGGCGCGTCGTCCAGATCCAGCAGCGGGTGGCCGGCGGCGGCCACGATCACCGCCGCATCGTCTTGCAGCGGCACGAATTCCAGGCCGGCGGGCACCGCTTCCGGACGTCGGCACAGCAGCATGTCCAGACTGCCGCCTGCTGCCTGCGACAGTAGTTGCTCGCGGCTGCCTTCCACCACCTCCACTTGCAGTCCCGGGCGCGCCTGCAGGTAGGCGGGCAGGCGCTCGGCCAGCAGGCCGCCGCTGGCCGCGGGGATGGCGCCCAGGCGCAGATAGCCCGTGGCGCCCTGGCGCAGGGCCGCGACTGAATCGGTGGAGGCGCGCAGCGTCGTCAGCATGCTGCGGGCGCATTCCGCCATGAGCAGGCCGCTGCGCGTGGTGCGCATGCCGCGCGCATGGCGCTCGAACAGCTGCACGCCCAGCAGGTCCTCGATATCGGCCAGCGCATGGGTGGCCGCGGGCTGGCTCAGGCCGATATGGCTGGCCGCCTGCTGGATGCTGCCCAGGTCGGCGATGCTGGCGAGCAACTGCAGGTGGCGCAGGCGGCCCTTGGCGAGCAGGCGGGACAGCAGGGTGGCGGGGGCGATGTCCATGGCGCGGGCAGGGTAGATATTCAAGATATGAATATATCCACGCATTAATGTATTTGAAATAAGGATATGCCCTGGACACAATGCAGCGATCCCGTTCATCGCATCCGTTCCTCAGGAGTGGCTGGTCCATGAAGTCCCGTTTGCTGCATGCGCTTGTTTGCGCCGTCACTTTCAGCGTTTCGTCCCTGGCGGCCGCCCAGGGCGCTTATCCTTCCCAGCCTCTGCGGTTGATCGTGCCATTTGCCCCTGGCGGGTCCACGGACGCGCTGGCCCGCGCGGTGGCCGAGGGCCTGCGCAAGGAGCTGGGCCAGAGCGTGGTGGTGGAAAACCGCGCCGGCGCGGGCGGCCTGCTCGGCACCGAGGCGGTGGCGCGGGCCGAGCCTGACGGCTATACGCTGGGCATGGCCACGGTCAGCACCATGGACGTCAACCCCTTGCTGTACGGCACCAAGCGCGTCGATCCGCAGACGCAATTGAAGCCGGTGGCGTCCGTGGCCACGGTGCCGGTCGTGTGGATGGTGAATCCGGCGTTTCCGGCGCAGGATTTCGCGCAATTCGTGGCCGAACTGCGCGCCCATCCGGGCAAGTATTCCTACGGCTCGCCCGGCGTGGGCTCGTTGGGCCATCTGAACCTGGCGGCCATGAATGCCGACCTGAAGGTCGACGTGCTGCACGTGCCGTACCGCGGCATGGGGCCGGCGCTGACCGCCGCGGTGGGCGGCGAAGTGCAGGTGCAGCAGGACCAGTACGCCTCCGCGCAATCGCTGGTCAAGGCCGGCAAGCTGCGCGCCATCGCCGTGTCCGCGCCCGCCCGGATGCCCGACATGCCGGAACTGCCGACCATGACGGAACTGGGCTACCCGCAGCTGAACGCGCTGGGCCAGACCTGGTTCGGCCTGGTCGTGCCCGCAGGCACGCCGGATGCCGTGGTGCTGCGCCTTAATCAGGCCGCCGTGCGCGCGCTGGCGGATCCGGCGCTGGTGCAGCGTCTGGCCGGCATGGGCGCGCAGCCGGATGCTGGCACGCCGCAGGCCTTCGCCGAACGCATCGCGCAGACGCTGGCCGCCAACCGCAAAATCATTGAAACTGCCGGCATCAAGCTCGACGAGTGACCTGACCGGTTTTTTCCCCGCCATTACAGCCACAGGAGAAACAATGGGTGCCATCGAAAAACTTGCGCCGTTCATCGACGCGCGCAGCGAGCGCTACGCGGAACTGAGCGACCGCATCTGGAGCCTGGCCGAACTGCGCTACGACGAACACAAGTCGGCCGAGCTGCACATCGCGATGCTGGAGGAAGCCGGTTTTCGCGTCACGCGCGACGCCGCCGGCATTCCCACCGCGTTCGTGGCCGAGGCGGGCAGCGGCGGGCCTGTGATCGGCATCCTGGGCGAGTACGACGCGCTGTCGGGCCTGAGCCAGGAAAGCGGCGCCTATGCCTGCCAGCCTTCGCCGGAAACGCCGAACGGCAATGGCCACGGCTGCGGCCACCACCTGCTGGGCTTGGCCGCGCATTTCGCCGCGGTGGCGGTGAAGGAGTACCTGGAGGCCAACGGCCTGCCCGGCACCATCCGCTTCTACGGCTGTCCGGCGGAAGAGGGCGGCTCGGGCAAGACCTTCATGGCGCGCGCCGGTCTGTTCGATGACCTGGACGCGGCGCTGACCTGGCATCCCGCATCGCACACCGGCATCTTTCACCAGTCTTCGCTGGCCAACATCCAGGCTTACTTCCGCTTCCGCGGCATCGCCGCGCACGCGGCGAACTCGCCGCACCTGGGCCGCAGCGCGCTGGATGCGGTCGAGCTGATGAACGTGGGCGTGAACTACCTGCGCGAACACATGGTGCCGGATGCGCGCGTGCACTACGCCGTGACCAATAGCGGCGGCATTTCACCCAACGTGGTGCAGGCCCGCGCCGAGGTGCTGTACCTGGTGCGCGCGCCGATCAATTCGCAGGCCTCGGAACTGTACGAGCGCGTGCAGAACGTGGCGCGCGGCGCGGCGCTGATGACGGGCTGCGAACTGGAAATCGTGTTCGACAAGGCCTGCTCGAACTACATCCCCAACGGCGTGCTCAACCAGATCATGTACGCCAACATGCAGTCGCTGCAGGGACCGGATTACAACGCGGGTGAGCAGCAGGCCGCGCGCCGCATGTGGGATTCGATCTCCGCGGACGATATCGACAACGCCGGCAAGAACCTGGGCGCGGTGCTGCGCAATCCCACGCCGCTGTTTACGGGCGTGGCGCCGTACGAACCCGGCAAGGCCGAGATCACCTATGGATCCACCGACGTGGGCGACGTGAGCTGGGTCACGCCCACGGCGCAATGCTGGGGCGCCTGCTATGCCTACGGCACGCCGTTCCATTCCTGGCAGATGGTGGCGCAGGGCAAGATGTCCATGGCGCACAAGGGCATGGTGCATGCGGCCAAGATCATCGCGGCGACTGCCGCCGATCTGTACACGCAGCCCGAGGCGCTGGCGCGCGCCAAGGAAGAACTGCTGGAGACGCGCCGCGGACAGCCTTATGTCTGCCCGATACCGGCGGACGTACTGCCTTCGTTCATGCGTCAATAAAAAGGGCCCCCACGCCGCGCGCGCTACGCACGCTTGCTGCCCCCCGAGGGGGGGCTGCGCCGCCTTAGGGCGGCCTGGCGGCGGCGCGGGTCCGATCTATACGCGATTTCAGGCTGGCAAGGACGGCGCGTATTGCGCGTCCGAGTTGACCTTCGCGTGGAATTCCACCACCTTGCGCACCACCTTGACGGGATCGTCTTCGATGATGAAGAGGTCCAGGTCGTGCGCGCCTATCATGCCGTTGGCCAGCACCTGGCCGCCCAGCCATTCGACCAGGCCGGACCAGTATTCGCTGCCCACCAGTACGATGGGAGCGGGCGGGACCTTGCCCGTCTGGATGAGCGTCAGCGCTTCGAAGAGTTCATCCAGGGTGCCGAAACCGCCAGGCATCGCCACATAGGCGAAGCTGTGCATGAAGAAGGTTGCCTTGCGCGAGAAAAAATACTCGAATGACAGG
>NZ_DATCUY010000017.1:0-8565 GCF_036567245.1 Achromobacter sp.
TGGGCAACGGCTACGGCCACATCGCGCTGGAAGTGGACAACGCCTACGAAGCCTGTGACAAGGTCAAGGAACGCGGCGGCAAGGTCACCCGCGAAGCCGGCCCGATGAAGCACGGCAAGACGGTCATCGCCTTTGTCGAGGACCCCGACGGCTACAAGATCGAATTCATCCAGAAGAAAGGCCGCCAGGACTGAGCCCCGCGCGGCTGACGCCAGGAAGACACCCCATGATCCACACCATCCTGAAAATGGGCGATCCGCGGCTGCTGCACGTGGCCGCGCCCGTGGAGCGCTACGACACGCCCGAGCTGCACGCGCTGATCGACGACATGTTCGAAACCATGGCAGCCGCGCAAGGAGTGGGCCTGGCCGCGCCGCAGATCGGCATGGACCTGCAACTGGTGATTTTCGGCTTCGACCGCAACGAGCGCTATCCCGACGCGCCCGCCGTGCCGCAGACCGTACTGTGCAATCCCGTCATCACGCCGCTGTCGGACGAGATGGAAGACGGCTGGGAAGGCTGCCTGTCGGTGCCGGGCCTGCGCGGCCTGGTGCCGCGCTACCGCAGCATCCGCTACAGCGGGCGCGACCCTTACGGCCAGCTCATCGAGCGCGAAGCCGAGGGTTTCCATGCCCGCGTGGTGCAGCACGAATGCGACCACCTGATCGGCCGGCTTTACCCGTCGCGGATCCAGGATTTCAGCAAGTTCGGATTCACCGAGATCCTGTTCCCGGACATGGATCCGAACCAGGACGACTAGGATCGCGCTCCCGCCCTGCGGGAGCGTGCGTCTCTGCCCTAGGCATCGTCCCCTGAGCCCGCCGCGGCCGTCCTGGCGGCCTGCGGCGACAGTTCCTCCGGCGCGAAATCGTCCACCTGCAGCACCCGCGACACCAAGGCTTCGGCCTGTTCCAGCTCGGTCGCCTGCGCGTCAGTGATGGCGCCACGCTGGTGGGCTTCGCGCCAATCGCGCACGCCGGACTGGCGCAGGCGGTCGCGCAGCGGCTGCACCGCATCCGCAAGCGCGAACGCGCGGGTCAGGAGAACCACCGGATCGTTGTCGCCCGCGCCGGCATCGCGGTGCAGGTCGGCCGCCAGCCGCGCATGCGTGGGCGAGGGCTTGAGCAGCAATTCCGCGCATTCGCGCGTCAGGGCATCGCCCGGCCCCTTGGCCAGGCGCAGCGGCAGGATGGCCGCGCGCAGCCCCCCGGACAGCACGCGCCCTGGCAAGTTGCGCAGGACCTGGTCCATGCTTTTCTCGATGCTGGCGTAGCCCTGCTCCATGCACCACTGAACCAGCGGCAGGTCGTCGTGCTTGCGGCCCTCGTCTTCCCAGCGCTTGAGTACCGCCGACAGCAGATAGAGTTCGGACAGGATGTCGCCCAGGCGCGCGGAAATCATCTCGCGGCGCTTCAGGCCGCCACCCAGCTGCGCCAGCGTGGCATCGGCCAGCAGCGCGAAGCCCGAGGCATAGCGGCCCAGCCGCCGGTAATGCCCGGCCACGGGACCGGACGACGGCGCGGGCGCCAGCATCCCGCCGGTCCAGGCGCGGCCGATGGCGCGCAGCGCGTTGAGCCCGGTGTGGCGCAGGTGGCGCCAGAACACGTCATGGAATACCTCCATGCCACGCTCTTCGTCGGGGTTGCCCAGCGCCAGGATCTCCGGCATCAGGTAAGGATGCGCGCGGATCGCGCCCTGGCCGAAGATGATCAGGTTGCGCGTCAGGATATTTGCGCCTTCGACCGTGATGGCGATGGGCACGGCGCGGTACAGCGCGCCCAGATAATTGCTGGGACCGTCGATCACGGCGCGGCCGGCATGGATGTCCATCGCGTCGTTGACCGAGCCGCGCATGCGCTCGGTGGCGTGGTACTTCATGATGCCCGAGACCACTGCCGGCTTGACGCCCTGGTTCAGCGCGGCGCAGGTCAGGCGCCTGGCGGCCTCGACCAGGTAGGCATTGCCCGCCAGCCGCGCCAGCCCTTCCTGCACGCCCTCGAACTTGCCCACGGGAATGCCGAACTGCTCGCGCACGCGGGCATACATGCCCGTGGTGTGCGCGCACATCGCGGCGGCGGCTGCCGACAGCGACGGCAGCGAAATACCGCGGCCCGCCGCCAGCGCACTCATCAGCATCTGCCAGCCGTGGCCCGCGCGCTCGGCGCCGCCGATCAACGCGTCCAGCGGCACGAACACGTCGCGCCCGCGGTTGGGGCCGTTCTGGAAGACCTGCATGGCGGGCAGGTGGCGGCGTCCGATTTCAACGCCCGGCGCTTCGGTCGGCACCAGCGCGACCGATATGCCGATGTCCTTGGGGCCGCCCAGGATGCCGTCGGGGTCCGACATCTTGAAAGCCAGGCCCAGCACCGTCGCCACCGGCCCCAGCGTGATGTAGCGTTTGTGCCAGTTCAGCCGGATGCCGATCAGTTCGCGCCCATCCACCACCTGGCGGCAGACCACGCCGGTATCCACCATGGACGCGGCGTCCGATCCGGCTTCGGGACTGGTCAGGCCAAAGCATGGCACCTCGCGGCCATCGGCCAGACGCGGCAGCCAGTAGTCGCGCTGCGCCGGCGTGCCGAACTGCATCAGCAATTCACCGGGGCCCAACGAATTGGGCACCATGACCGTGACGCCCGCAGTGATGGAATAGGCCGATATGCGGCGCACGACTTCGGAGTGCGCATAGGGCGAAAAACCCAGGCCGCCGTAGCGCCGCGGAATGATCATGCCGAAGAAGCGTTCGGCCTTCAGGAAATCCCATACCTCCGGCGGCAGATCGCGACGGTTCCAGGTGATGTCCCATTCATCCAGCATGGCGCAAAGCCGGGCCAGCGGGCCGTCGATGAAGCGCTGCTCGTCAGCAGTCAGCGTGGCGGCGGGCACGTCCAGCAGCTTGCGCCAATTGGGGTTGCCGGTGAACAGGTCCGCGTCCCACCAGGTGTCTCCAGCCTCGATGGCCTCGCGCTCCGTCGCCGACATGGCCGGCAGCGCGTTGCGCGCCCAGCGATAAGCGGGTTCCGAGATGCGGCGGCGGCGCCAGGCATTGAAGTCCATGAGTTTTCCTCACTGTTATGGCCCCAGGCCTCAGGGCGTATCAAGTCAAAGTACCAGAATTGGCCGCGCCGGGCCAAGCTGCGGCCTACCGACTCTGCGACAATGGGCGACGGCGCGCAGCGCGCAATCCATCGCTATCCGGGCAGTCTCCGCATGCTGAACAAACTCTGGCTGGGCTTTTTCCTTACCGCGGCCGCGGCGGCGCTGTACCGCTGGCTCGTCATCGGCGACCCCGAAGTCTTCCGCCTGATGGTGGCCAGCCTGTTCGACATGGCGCGCGTGTCGGTGGAAGTGATGGTGCTGCTATTCGGCACGCTGACGTTGTGGCTGGGCTTTCTGCGCATCGCCGAGGGCGCCGGGCTGGTGGAAAAGCTGGCGCACGTGCTGGGGCCCCTGTTCGCGCGCCTGATGCCCGAGGTGCCGCGCAACCATCCGGCCATCGGCCTGATCACGCTGAACTTCGCAGCCAACGGCCTGGGGTTGGACAATGCCGCCACGCCCATCGGGCTGCGCGCCATGCGCGAACTGCAGTCGCTGAATCCCACTCCGGAAACCGCCAGCAATGCGCAGATCCTGTTCCTGGTGCTGAACGCCTCGTCGCTGACCTTGCTGCCAGTGACGCTGTTCATGTTCCGCGCGCAGCAGGGCGCGCCGGATCCGACGCTGGTGTTCCTGCCCATCCTGCTGGCCACCAGCGCCTCGACCCTGGCCGGTTTCCTGGCCGTAGCGGCCTGCCAGCGGCTGCGCCTGATGGATCCCGTCGTCATGCTGTGGCTGGGCGGCGCGGCGCTGCTCATGGGCGGCTTCATGGCGCTGCTGGCCAGCATGTCGGCGGCCGCTATCGCCTCACTGTCCTCGCTGCTGGGCAACCTAAGCCTGTTCGGCATCCTGCTGGCCTTCCTGATCGCGGGCGCCTGGAAGAAGGTGCCGGTCTACGAGGCCTTCATCGAGGGGGCCAAGGAAGGCTTCGACATCGCCAAGAGCCTGCTGCCTTATCTGGTGGCGATGCTGTGCGCAGTGGGCGTGCTGCGCGCCTCGGGCGCGCTGGATTTCCTGCTCGATGGCATACGCTGGCTGGCGGTGCAGGCCGGCTGGGACACGCGTTTCGTGGACGCCCTGCCCACCGCCCTGGTCAAGCCGTTCTCGGGCAGCGCCGCACGCGCCATGATGCTGGAAACCATGGCGCATTTCGGCGTGGACAGCTTTCCGGCGTTGCTGGCCGCGGTGGTCCAGGGCAGCACCGAAACCACCTTCTACGTGCTGGCGGTGTATTTCGGATCGGTGGGCATCCTGCGGGCGCGCCATGCGGTGGGCTGCGCCTTGATCGCCGACCTGGCCGGCGTGCTGGCGGCCATCGGCGTTTGCTACTGGTTCTTCGGCTGAGAGCCTGCGGCGAGCGAAGGGGCGCCCATCTGACAGCGCCCCAGTCGCCGCTGCGTCAATCCACCAGCAGGATCTTCATCCCATTGGTGCCGCCGCTGTCGCGGTAGAAGTCACCCTTGGTCAGAACCACCCAATCCCCGGTCTGCACCAGATTGCGCTTGCGCAGTTCGTCGATGGCGGCATTGCTCAAGTCGGCGGGATCGTAATCCGAGGGCGAGAACGGCACGGTGTAGACCCCGCGGAACATCGCCACCCGGTTCTGCGTGGCGCTATGCGGGCTGTAGCAATAGATCGGCACGCCCGAACGGATGCGCGACATGATCAGCGGCGTATGGCCGCTTTCCGTCAGCGCAATGATGGCCTTGACGCCGGGAAAATGATTGGCCGCGTACATGGCCGCCAGCGCGATGGTCTCGTCGCAACGCGTGAAGGTCTCGCCCAGGCGATGATGCGACTTGGTCGAGGTGGGGTGCTTTTCCGCGCCCAGGCAGACACGAGCCATGGCCTGCACGGTTTCCACCGGATACTGGCCCGATGCGCTCTCTGCCGACAGCATGACCGCGTCGGTGTAGTCCAGCACCGCGTTGGCCACGTCGGACACTTCGGCGCGCGTGGGCATGGGGCTGGAGATCATCGACTCCATCATCTGCGTCGCGGTGATGACGACCTTGTTCAAGGTGCGCGCGTGCTGGATGATGCGTTTCTGGATGCCCACCAGTTCGGCATCGCCCACTTCCACGCCCAGGTCGCCGCGCGCCACCATCACGCCGTCGCTGGCGCGGATCAGGGAGTCCAACGCTTCGTCGTCGGCCACGGCTTCCGCGCGTTCGATCTTGGCGATGATCCAGGCCTGGCTGCCGGCGGCCGCCAGCAGCGTGCGCGCCTCGTCGATGTCGCTGCCATAGCGCGGGAACGACACGGCCACGTATTCCAGATTCATTTCCGCGGCCAGCTTGATGTCGACACGGTCCTTGTCGGTCAGGCTGGGAGCGGACAGGCCGCCGCCGCGGCGGTTGATGCCCTTGTTGTTCGACAACGGGCCGCCGACGGTCACGGTAGTGTGGACCTCGTCGCCTTCGACGCTATCCACCACCAGCACCACGCGGCCGTCATCCAGCAGCAGCTCGTCGCCGACGCGGCAGTCCTGCACCAGTTCGGGGTAGTCGATGCCCACGATGCTGGCCGTGCCGGCCTCCTTGGGATGCACGCGCGACAGCGTGAACGGCTGTCCGACCTGCAGCTGGACCAGCTTGTCCGTGAAGCGTGCGATGCGGATCTTGGGCCCTTGAAGATCGCCCATGATGGCGACGAAGCGGCCCTGCTTGGCGGCGATCTCGCGCACCATGCGGGCGCGCTCGCGGTGATCGTCCGGGCTGCCATGCGAGAAGTTCAGGCGGGCCACGTCCAGGCCCGCGCGGATCAGCGCTTCAATGCGTTCAGGCGTCGAAGTCGAGGGTCCCAGGGTGGCGACAATTTTGGTGCGGCGCAATACGGGCATGACGATCCACTCTCGCTATAACGACAAAAACGCTATGGTACGCCGGCCACGCTCACGCAGGTATCATGGGCATCACCTCAACCGAAAAACGAGCTCGACTGAACCCGTGAAAATCGTCATCGCCCCCGACTCTTTCAAAGAAAGCGTGTCCGCGCCTGATGCGGCGGCAGCCATTGCGCGCGGCGTGAGGGCCGCAGTCCCCGGCGCCCATACGGTCTGTATTCCGATGGCCGACGGCGGCGAAGGCACGGTCGAAGCCGTGCTCGCAGCCACAGGCGGCAAGGAACGGCAGCTGACGGTGAACGACGCGTTGGGCTACAAGGTCGACGCCGTATGGGGTCTGCTGGACGACGGCACGGCCGTGATCGAAATGGCTGCGGCAGCGGGCCTCGAACTGATCGCCCCTTCCAAGCGTGATCCGATGCGCGCCAGCAGCCACGGCGTGGGCGAATTGATGCTGGCGGCCCTGAACGCGGGCGCCAAGCGCATCATCCTGGGCCTGGGCGGATCGGCCACCAACGACGCGGGCGCCGGCATGTTGACGGCTCTGGGCGTGCGCCTGCTGGATGCGGAAGGCCGCAGCCTGCCGCCTGGCGGCGGCGCGCTCGGCAAGCTGGCCAGCATCGATACCCGCGGCCTGGATCCGCGCCTGGCTGAGATCCGCATCGACATCGCCTCGGACGTGGACAACCCTTTATGCGGCCCGCAAGGCGCTTCGCACGTGTTCGGCCCGCAAAAAGGCGCAACGTCTGAGCAGGTGCAGGCCCTGGACCAGATGCTGGCGAATTTCGCCGATGTGTGCGCGCAGCACCTGGGAGCCGACCACCGCGACCACCCCGGCGCGGGCGCCGCGGGCGGCCTGGGCTTCGCGGCCAAGGCCTTCCTCAACGCCAGTTTCCGCCCCGGAGTGGAGATCGTCGCGGAACTGGGCGGCCTGGCGCAGGCGGTCGAGGGCGCGACCCTGGTGTTCACCGGCGAAGGCCGCATGGATGCACAGACCCTGCGCGGCAAGACTCCTGCCGGCGTGGCGAAAATCGCCCAGCGCGCGGGTGTGCCCGTCGTGGCGCTGGCTGGATCGCTCGGCGAAGGCTACGAAGCGCTGCATGCCTGCGGCATCAGCGCCGCCTTCAGCCTGGCTCCCGGTCCCATTACGTTGCAACAGGCGCTAACCGACGCAGAAAAGCTGCTGGCCGACCGCGCCCGCGACGTCATGCAACTCTGGATGAGCGCGCAAAAACGCATGCTGTAGGAACTGAATCGAAAAAGCCCGCTTACGCGGGCTTTTCCGTTTTCCGGCTTACAGCTTCACCCAGCCTGCAGCACCCCGGCCGCCACCAGCGCATCCGCCAGACGGATATACCGGTCCACCGAGATATCCTCGGCGCGCGCCGTGGGCGCGATGTCCAAGGCTTCCCAGGGCACTTGTGCAGCCCAGTCGGCCAACACCCGGCGCAACATCTTGCGGCGCTGTGAGAACGCGCGCGCCACCACCGTTTCGAAGGCCCGCTCGCTGACCGGACGCAGGCGGTCCGCCGGCAAGGGCACCATGCGCACGATCGCCGACACCACCTTGGGCGGCGGATCGAAGGCTTCCGGCGGCACGTCGAACAGCTTGTGCATGCGGTAGCGCGATTGCAGCATTACCGACAGGCGGCTGAAGTCGCCCGAACCGGGTTGCGCAACCATGCGGTCGATCACTTCCCGCTGCAGCATGAAATGCTGATCGCGGACGTGCTCGGCCCAGTTCATCAGATGGAACAGCAACGGGCTGGAGATGTTGTAGGGCAGATTGCCCACCACGCGCAGCGCAGGCCCGAACTGGGAAAAATCCACCGTCAAGGCATCGGCCTCGACCACGGTCAGGCGGGTGGCGTCGAACTGCTTGCGCAAACGCGCCGCCAGGTCGCGGTCGATCTCGACCGCCGTCAGATGATCCAGACGTTCGAGCAGCGGCCGGGTAAGCGCGGACAAGCCCGGGCCGATCTCGACCACGGTGTCGTCGCGGGCGGGCGAAACCGCCCGGACGATGGACTCGACCACGCTCTCGTCGGTCAGGAAGTTCTGGCCAAAACGCTTGCGCGCCTGGTGTTGAGACATGTAAAGCCCGTAATGCGTTTAGCGGTTGTTCTGCTGGATCTTCTGCTGCTTTTCCAGGCGGTTGTCGATGTACGCCTGGGCGCGCAGTTGCTCGAGCCAATCCTCGAAAGCGGGCTGGGCGCGGCGTTCGAACAGGATCTGGCGAGCCTTCATGCGGGCCATGTCGTCGGTGGCGTCGTGCTGGCGGCGCTCTTCCACTTCGATCAGGTGCCAGCCAAAAGGCGATTGCACCGGCTGGCTGATCTCGCCCGGTTTCAAGGCGTTCATGGCCGCCTCGAAGGGCGGCACGGTTTCGCCCGGGTTCAGCCAACCCAGCTCGCCGCCTTGCGGGGCGGTCGCGTCCTGCGAGTACTGCCGCGCCATGTCCTCGAACTTGGCGCCGCCGCTCACCAGGCGCTGACGGACCTGCTCCAGGCGCTGACGCGCCAGTTCATCGCTCATGACGGTGGAGGTCTTGATCAGGATGTGGCGCGCGCGCGTCTGCATCACTTCCACCGGACCCTGGTGCGCAGGAGCCTGCGCGGGCGCGG
>NZ_DATCUY010000018.1:0-2637 GCF_036567245.1 Achromobacter sp.
GAAGTCCGGTCCGACCGCGCAGCCTGCGAGCAGCGCGCACAGGACCGGCGCGGCCAGCCTGTGTGCGGCGGCGGACGGAAAGGGCAGGGGCGTAGGGCGGGACATGGCGGTTCAATCCAGGGTGCGGCGGTAGAACTTCACGGCGGCGGTCATGACGACCAGGGTAAACAGCAGCAGCGGCCAGATGCTGGGCCACAGGTCCCACCAGCCGTTGCCCTTGAGCAGGATGCCGCGGATCAGCCGGTTGAAATGCGTCAGCGGCAACAGGTTGCCCAGGTATTGCGCCCACAGCGGCATGCCCTGGAAGGGGAACATGAAGCCGGATAGCAGCATGTTGGGCAGGAAATAGAACATGGTCAGTTGCATGGCCTGCAACTGGTTCTGCGCCAGCGACGACAAGGTGATGCCTACCGTCAGGTTGGCGGCCACGAACACCAGCGCCGACAGGTACACGGCCAGCAGCGACCCCTGGAACGGCACGTGGAATACGAAGTGCGCGGCCAGCAGGATGATGCTGGACTGGATCAGGCCGATCGCGATGTAGGGCACGATCTTGCCCGTCATGACTTCGATCGGCCGCACCGGCATCGCCAGCAGGTTTTCCATGGTGCCGCGTTCGCGCTCGCGCGTCATGGCCAGGCCGGTCATCATCACCAGCGTCATGGTCAGGATCACGCCCATCAGGCCGGGCACGGTGTTGTATTGCGAGATCTGCTCTTCGTTGTAGAGCTGGTGCACCAATACGTCGAAGGGCGGCTGGCCGCCCGCCAGGCTGGCCAGCGGGCCGGTCAGGTCCTTGGTCGCCACGGCCTGCGACAGCTGCGTGGCCGCGCCTATGGCCAGCCCGGTCGCCATGGGGTCGGTGGCGTCGGCCTCGATCAGCAGCGCCGGGCGCTCGCCGCGCAGCAGCTTGCGGCTGAAGTCCGGCGGTATGGTCAGCACGAACAGCACGCGGCCCTGGGCCAGCGCCGTGCGTCCGGCCTCTTCGGTGTCCAGTTCCTCGACGATGTGGAAGTAGTCCGATGATTTCATCGCCGCGACGAAGCTGCGCGTGAAGGGGCTGTGGTCGGCGGTGATGACCGCCGTCGGCATTTGCTTGGGGTTGGTGTTGATGGCGTAGCCGAACAGCGCCAGCTGCATGATGGGCAGGCCCACGATCATGCCGAAGGTGATGCGGTCGCGGCGCAGTTGCAGGAACTCCTTGAGCACCATGCTCCACCAGCGCGACCAGGAAAAGCCTTGCAGATGGCGCATCATGGCGGGCTCGCGAAATTGTCGGTGGAACGCTTCATCAGGTAGATGAAGACGTCCTCCAGGCTGGTGTCGATGCGTTCCAGGCTCAGGTCCTGGCCGGCGATGGCTTCCTGCAGTGTGCGTTCCAGCAGCGCGGCGTCGCGGCCGCTGATGTGCAGGGCGGAGCCGAAGGCCACGGTCTGGTCCACGCCCGGCGCGCCGCGCAGCCGCTGCGCCAGCGGCACCAGGTTGTGGCCGTGGATGGCCCAGGTGGTCAGGCCCTGTTCGGCGATGACGTCCTCGGCCGTGCCCTGCGTCAGCAGCTTGCCGTAGGAGATGTAGGCCAGCTTGTGGCAGCGCTCGGCCTCGTCCATGTAGTGCGTGCTGACCAGCACCGATATGCCGCGCGCCGCCAGCTCATGCAGCTGCTCCCAGAAGTCGCGCCGCGCGGTCGGATCCACGCCGGCGGTGGGTTCGTCCAGCAGCAGCAGTTTCGGCTGATGCAGCAGGCAGGCCGCCAGCGCCAGGCGTTGCTTCCAGCCGCCGGACAAGGATCCCGTCAGCTGTTTGGCGCGGCTTTGCAGGCCCAGGTCTTCCAGCGCGCGGTCCACCTTGGCCTTGCGGTCCGACATGCCATACATGCGCGCCACGAAATCCAGGTTCTCGCGTATGGTCAGGTCGTCCCAGTAGGAGAACTTCTGCGTCATGTAGCCGACGTGCCGCTTGATCTGCTCGCTGTCGCGCAGGATGTCGTAGCCCAGGCAGGTGCCGCTGCCCGAGTCTGGCGTCAACAGGCCGCACATCAGGCGGATGCAGGTGGTCTTGCCGCTGCCGTTGGGACCCAGGAAGCCGAAGATCTCGCCTTCGCGCACCTGCAGCGACACGTCGTTGACCACGTGCTTGTCGCCGAAGCGCTTGTTCAGCCCGTGCACGTCGATGACGTATTGCCCGGCGGGCGCTTGCGTGGCGGCGGGCGCGTTCATTGCGGCGTTGCCTCGACCGGCTGGCCGGGATGCAGCCGCGTGGCGGCTTCGGACGCGGGCCGGGCCTGCACCATGTAGACCAGCTTGCTGCGGCTTTCGCGGCTGTAGATCACGGGCGGCGTGTATTCGGCCTGGGTTGATATGTAGTCGATGCGCACGGGGATGGGATCGCCGCAGGCATCGCAGCGCACCGTGGCCTGCTGGCCTACCTTCAGCGCCCCCAGCGCTTCCTCCGGCACGAAGAAGCGCACCTTGATATTGCCGGGCGGCAACAGGCTTACGACCGGACTGCCCGCGGGCACCCATTCGCCCACGCGGTACAAGGTGTCGAATACCAGCCCCGCGGCCGGCGCGGCCAGGCGCTTTTGCGCCAGCGTCCATTCCGCCTGGGCCAGGGCCGCCTTGGCCGCGTCCACCTCGG
>NZ_DATCUY010000019.1:0-6124 GCF_036567245.1 Achromobacter sp.
GAATCTTCTTGCGCGCAATCAACCACTGCCCGCCGTGCCGGGCGGCAAGCCGGACCTGCAATGCGAACTGCGCGTCCCGCCCAGCGCCGCCTTGCTCTATCGCCTGAACGCCGACCGCAACCCGCTGCACGCCGACCCCGAGGTCGCGCGCCAGGCGGGTTATCCACGGCCCATCCTGCACGGCCTGTGTTCGTACGGCGTGGCGGCGCATGCCATCGTCAAAAGCTGCTGCGGCTACGATGCGTCGTGCCTGACCAGCCTGAATACCCGCTTCTCGGCGCCCGTGTATCCCGGCGAGACCCTGCAATGCGACATGTGGCGCATGCCGGACGGACAGATCCGCTTTCAGGTGCGGGCGCGCGAACGCGATCTCGTCGTCATGAGCCACGGCACCGCGACGGTGCAATCATGACGCGCCCGCCCGCGCTTGAAGGCATCCGCGTGCTTGATCTGTCGCGCATCCTGGCCGGCCCCTGGTGCACGCAGAACCTGGCCGATCTGGGCGCCGACGTCATCAAGATCGAACGCCCCCACGTCGGCGACGACACGCGCGCCTGGGGGCCGCCGTATCTGAAGGACGGTAACGGCCAGGACACCAACGAATCCGCCTACTACCTCAGCGCCAACCGCAACAAGCGGTCGGTCGAAGCCGACATGGCCACGTCCGAAGGCGCGGCGCTGATCCGCGAGTTGGCGGCGGCAAGCGACATCCTGGTCGAGAACTTCAAAGTGGGTGGCCTGGCCAAATACGGCCTGGACTACGACAGCCTGAAAGCCATCAACCCACGCCTGATCTATTGCTCGGTCACCGGCTTCGGCCAGGACGGCCCCTTTGCGCAACGGCCCGGCTACGACTTCATGATCCAGGGCATGGGCGGGCTGATGAGCATCACCGGCGAGCGCGACGACCTGCCTGGCGGCGGACCGCAAAAGGCCGGCGTGGCGGTGACGGACATCGTGACGGGCATGTACGCCACCGTCGCAATCCTGGCGGCCTTGCAGGAACGCCATCGCAGCGGGCTGGGGCAGCACCTGGACATCGCGCTTCTGGACAGCCACGTGGCGCTGCTGGCCAACCAGAACTCCAACTACTTCAATTCCGGCGTGGCGCCCAAGCGCGCCGGCAACGCGCACCAGAACGTGGTGCCGTACCAGGTGTTCGCCGCCAGCGACGGCCACTTGATCGTGGCCACCGGCAACGAATCGCAGTACCGCGCCTATTGCCGCGCCATCGGCGTGCCCGAGCTGGGCGATGACCCCCGCTTCGCCACCAACCGGCTGCGCGTGACGAATCGCGAAGTCCTGATCGCCATCCTGACGGAGATCATGCTGCAAGGCCGCCGCGATGACTGGATCGCCAAGCTGGAAGCGGTGGGCGTGCCGTGCGGCCCCATCAACGACATCGCGCAGGCGTTCGCGCATCCGCAGGCGCAGGCCAGGCAGTTGCGCCGCGACCTGCCGCATCCCGCCGGCGGCATGGCGCCGGTTACCGCCAGCCCGCTGCGGTTTTCGGCGTCGCCCGTCGTCTATCGCCGCGCGCCGCCCTTGCTGGGTGAGCACACCGAGGAAGTGCTGCGCGACGTGTTGGGCAAATCGGCCGACGCCATCGCGGCATTCAAGGCGGCCACCGCGAAGACGCCGTAAGGCGGCGGTCGTGGGCGCGGCGCGCGACGTTCTGCAGGCGCCGCAACCGCAACAGGCAAAAAAAACGGCCGCTGGATGTCAGCGGCCGTCTTCGTGTCGCGCGTGCTTACGCCACGGCGACCGGGATCTTGCCGATCTTGGCCTGCCATTCCTTGGGACCCGTCGTGTGGACCGAGGTGCCCTGGGCGTCCACCGCCACGGTCACCGGCATGTCTTTCACGTCGAACTCATAGATGGCTTCCATGCCCAGGTCGGCAAAACCCAGCACCTTGGCGCCGCGGATCGCCTTGGACACGAGGTACGCTGCGCCGCCCACGGCCATCAGGTAGGCCGAGCCGTGCTTCTTGATCGCTTCGATGGCGACCGGGCCGCGTTCCGACTTGCCGATCATCGAGATCAGGCCGGTCTTCTCCAGCATCATGTCGGTGAACTTGTCCATGCGGGTGGCAGTCGTGGGGCCGGCGGGGCCGACCACTTCGTCGCCCACCGGATCCACCGGGCCCACGTAATAGATCACGCGGTTGGTGAAATCCACCGGCAGCGGCTCGCCCTTGGCCAGCATGTCCTGGATGCGCTTGTGCGCGGCATCGCGGCCGGTCAGCATCTTGCCCGACAGCAGCAGGGTCTGGCCCGGCTTCCAGCTGGCGACTTCTTCCTTCGTCAGCGTGTTCAGGTCGACTTGCTTGGACTTGTTGTAGTCAGGCGCCCAGTGCACTTCCGGCCATTCCGACAGCGACGGCGGATCCAGGCGCGCGGGGCCCGAGCCGTCCAGCTCGAAGTGCGCGTGACGCGTGGCGGCGCAGTTCGGGATCATCGCGACCGGCTTGGAGGCCGCGTGCGTCGGGAAGGTGCTGATCTTGACGTCCAGCACGGTCGTCAGGCCGCCCAGGCCCTGCGCGCCAATCCCCAGCGCATTGACCTTTTCGTACAGTTCGATGCGCAGTTCTTCCAGCTTGTTCTGCGGGCCGCGGGCCAGCAGTTCGTACATGTCGATGTCTTCCATCAACGACTGCTTGGCCATCAGCATGGCCTTTTCAGCGGTACCGCCGACGCCGATGCCGAGCATGCCCGGCGGGCACCAGCCGGCGCCCATCGTCGGAACGGTCTTCAGCACCCAGTCCACCAGCGAATCGCTGGGGTTCAGCATGGCGAACTTGGTCTTGTTTTCCGAACCGCCGCCCTTGGAAGCGATTTGCACGTCGACTTTGTCGCCCTGGACAAGTTCGACGTGCAGGATACAGGGCGTGTTGTCGCGCGTGTTCTTGCGGGCAAACAGCGGGTCATCCAGCACGGAAGCGCGCAGCGGATTATCCGGGTTCAGGTAGCCACGGCGCACGCCTTCGTCACAGAGCTCTTGCAGGGTGCGCTTGGTGTCGAAGCGCACGCTCATGCCGATCTTCAGGAAGACGTTGACGATGCCGGTGTCCTGGCACAACGGGCGCTTGCCTTCGGCGCACATGCGCGAATTGGTCAGGATCTGCGCCATCGCGTCGCGCGCGGCGGGGCTTTCCTCGCGCTCGTACGCGCGCGCCAGATGGCGGATGTAATCCACGGGGTGGTAATAGCTGATGAACTGGATGCCATCGGCTATCGACTGGATAAGGTCTTCTTCTTTAATGATGACGGACATGGCGATTTGCGGTCTGGATGGAAAACGTGAAAACGCGGCCGGCCCGACAGGCCAGCCACATTGGAGAAAGAACAATTTTTGCCGCCGGGCCGCCCCAAGGCAAAAAGCGCCCCCTCGGGGGGCAGCAAGCGAGCGAAGCGAGTGCGGCGTGGGGGCTCAAAGTTTTACTTGCCTTGCCAGACCGGCTTGCGCTTTTCGGCGAAAGCGGTGGCGCCTTCCTTGGCGTCGGCCGAAGAAAAGATGTGGGCGATCAGCGGACGTTGGCGGTCGAACATGCCTTCCTGGTCCCAATCAACGGCCTGCGACACGATGCTCTTGGCGGTCTGCACTGCCATCGGACCGTTTTCAACGATGGCGCGCGCCAGTTCCAGCGCGCCGGCCAGGGCGCCACCCGGTTCGGTCAGGCGGTTGACCAGGCCAAACGAGTAGGCGCGTTCGGCGGTCAGCATTTCGCCCGTCAGGATCACTTCCATGGCGATGTGGTAGGGCAGGCGGCGCGGCAGGCGCAGCATGCCGCCGGCGCCGGCCACCAGGCCGCGCTTGACTTCGGGCAGGCCGAACTTGGCGTTGCTGGCCGCCACGATCAGGTCGGACGCCAGCGCCATTTCGCAGCCGCCCGCCAGCGCATAGCCTTCCACCGCGGCAATCAGCGGCTTCTTGGGCGGCCGTTCGTTCAGGCCGGCAAAACCGCGGCCTTCCACATAGGGGCGCTGCCCAGACTTGGCGAAAGCCTTCAGGTCCATGCCCGACGAGAACGTGCCGCCACCGCCCGTCAGGATGCCGATGCGGATGTCGTCGCGGCTGTCCAGCTGGTCCAGCGCCGCGGCCATGGCCTGCGCGGTTTCCAGGTTGATGGCGTTCTTGGCCTCGGGACGGTTGATCGTAATGATCTGGATGCCGTCGGTGACTTCTACCTTGATCAGGTCTGACATGGGACTGCTCCTTCCGGGAATTCTCGGAATCGGGTTCCGGGTTTTATATAAGACTTGGTACGCAACCTGGAATCATACGATCATTGGTTTGCAGGCGCAGGGAGAGGCCCGCGGGGCGTCCACCAGCGGCACACTGTCCCCCTGCGAACCACCCTGAAGGCCCAGATGTAACCGTCCGTCCGGCATTCGGGAGCCGCAGCGCCCCGGGCCAGTTAAAATGCTGGGTTTCCCACGCCCAGGGCAAGCCTTGCCCGGCGGCCGAATTCCAAGAATCCTATGCTCACCTTTCAGCAAATCATCCTTACGCTCCAGGAATACTGGGACAAGCAGGGTTGCGCCCTGCTGCAGCCCTACGACATGGAAGTCGGCGCCGGTACCTCGCATACCGCCACGTTCCTACGCGCAATCGGCCCGGAACCCTGGCGCGCCGCCTACGTGCAGCCCTCGCGCCGCCCCAAGGACGGCCGCTACGGCGAAAACCCCAACCGCCTGCAGCACTACTACCAGTACCAGGTCGTGCTCAAGCCCGCGCCCCCGGAAATCCTGGATCTGTACATCGGTTCGCTCAAGGCCTTGGGCATCGACCCGACCCAGCATGACATCCGCTTCGTCGAGGACGACTGGGAAAACCCCACGCTCGGCGCCTGGGGCCTGGGCTGGGAAGTCTGGCTGAACGGCATGGAAGTCACCCAGTTCACCTACTTCCAGCAAGTGGGCGGCCTGGACTGCACGCCGACCACCGGCGAAATCACCTACGGCCTGGAACGCCTGGCCATGTACCTGCAGGACGTCGAAAGCGTCTACGACCTGGTATGGACCGAGGGCGCCAACGGCAACCGCGTGCTGTACCGCGACGTGTTCCACCAGAACGAAGTGGAGCAGTCCACCTACAACTTCGAGCATTCGTCGGCCGAGATGCTGTTCTCGCACTTCAACGACTACGAAGCCGAGGCCAAGCGCCTGATGGAAGTGCCGCTGGCGCTGCCGGCCTACGAGGCCGCGCTGAAGGCCGCGCACACATTCAACATGCTGGACGCGCGCGGCGCGATCAGCGTCACCGAGCGCGCCGCCTATATCGGCCGCATCCGCAACCTGTCGCGCGCCGTCGCGCAGGCTTATTACGATTCCCGCGAACGACTGGGCTTTCCCATGCTGGGCCGCGACAAGGCCGCCGGGGAGGCAGCATAAATGACGACGAACATCCGCCCGCTGCTGGTCGAACTGCTGACCGAAGAACTTCCGCCCAAGGCCCTGCAGAAGCTGGGCCAGGCCTTTGCCGAAGGCGTCCGCGCCACGCTCGAGCGCCACGGCCTGCTGGCCGCCGGCTGCGCCGTGACCGCCTATTCCACGCCGCGCCGCCTGGCCGTGCACCTGTCCGCCGCGCTGGCGCAGGCGCCGGACCAGCCCTATGCCGAAAAGCTGATGCCCGTAAAGATCGGCCTGACCGCTGACGGCCAAGCCACGCCCGCGCTGCAAAAGAAGCTGGCCGCCAAGGGCCTGGAAAACATCGACCTGGCTACCCTGGAACGCGAATCCGACGGCAAGCAGGACTACCTGGTCGCGCGCGGCACCGCCCCCGGCGCCCAGTTGGCCGCCGGCCTGCAGGAAGGCATCGACGCCGCCATCAATGGCCTGCCCATTCCCAAGGTCATGCGCTACCAATTGGCCGACGGCGTCACCACCGTCAAGTTCGTGCGCCCGGCGCATGGCCTGGTCGCGCTGTTCGGCGCCGACGTGGTGCCGGTATCCGCGCTGGGCCTTGAGGCCGGCCGCGACTCGCTGGGCCACCGTTTCATGAGCGCGGGCCCGGTGTCGTTCGCCGACGCCGACTCCTACGCCGCCAGCTTGGCCGAAAAGGGCCGCGTCGTGGCCTCGTTCGAAGGCCGCCGCGACGAGATCCAGCGCCAGTTGCTGGACC
>NZ_DATCUY010000020.1:0-9463 GCF_036567245.1 Achromobacter sp.
CAGTCCTGGGCGTTGGCGCCAGGCGCGGCGGCCAGCGCCGCGAACGCGCTTACGCAACCCGCCAAGTACCGCAACAGCGGCCGCAGCAAGGGCCGGCGGGCGGGCGTTTCGGACAGATTGCGGGTGCGCAGCCGGACATGCCGGACCTCGTGTAGCCGTATCACTGCTTGTCTCCTGGGCGTGTCTGCCGCCGGCTGCATGCCGGTCGTAATCGCGACGCTTTTTTCTACGATAAGCAGCATAAATCTCGGCGTCAATAATTTTTATCGAGATTTTTTGAGCGCAGTGATAAAGTAGCTTCCATGTCAGACGGCGCCACCCTCCCCCCGCTCGCCCATTCCGCCTCGGCCAACACCCTGGTCGGCGCGGCCTACGTCAACCTGCGCCGCGACATCATCCAGGGCGTGCACCCGCCGGGCTCTCGCCTGCGGGTCGAGCACCTGAAGGACGATTACGGCGTGGGCGCGGGCACGCTGCGCGAAGCGCTGGCGCTGCTGGTGTCGGACGCGCTGGTCATCGCGCAAGGACAGCGCGGCTTTCACGTCACGCCGATTTCGCTGGAAGACTTCCGCGACATCACCGAGAACCGCGTGCTGCTCGAAACCCAGGCCTTGCGCCAGTCCATCGCCCTGGGCGACGACGACTGGGAAAGCGCCGTGCTGGCCGCCTTCCATCGCCTGAGCAAGGCCGAACAGCGCCTGGCCGCCGACCCCGACACCCGCTTCGAGGAATGGGAACAGCGCAACCGCGAATTCCACCGCGAACTGATCCGCGCCTGTCCCTCGCGCTGGCTGCATCATTTCCTGGGCATCCTGTACCAGCAGGCCGAGCGCTACCGCCGCCTGACCGTCACGCGCAAGCCCATCGCCCGCAACCTGGACGACGAACACAAGGGCATTCTGGACGCCACGCTGGCCCGCGATGCGGACCGCGCCTGTGACTTGCTGGCCGCCCATATCCGGCTGACCTACGACGCCGTGGCGCGCTTGCCGCCGGATCTATTCAATCCTCAAGCCTGAACCGCGGGCCGCTCGCGAAGCGCGCGGTCAAGCCGCGCCGGCACGATGCTGCGCCAGCACCTCGTGCATGGAGCGTGCCGCGCGTTCCAGCACGGGCACGGCGCGCAGCAGATCATCGAGCATGACCCGGGCGGTCGGCGCATGGCAGGCCACCGCCGCCACCACGCGGTCGTCCGCGTCGCGCACGGGCACTGCTACCGCGCTCATGCCGCGTACGAATTCCTCGTTGTCGATGCCGATACCGCGCGCGGCCAGCCGTTCAAGCTCTTCTTCCAGCCTGGCCGGATCCGTCAGCGTGCGCGGCGTATTGCGCGTGAGCGGCAGGCGCGCCAGCACCCGCCCGCGCTCCAGCCGGTTCATGGACGCAAGGAACAGCTTGCCGCTGGCGGTGCAATGCATGGGCACGTGGCTGCCAACCGCGAAGAACAGGCGCAAGGGCTCCGCCGTTTCCACGCGTTCCATGTAGATCACGCGGTCGCCGTCGGGCGCGGTCAGGTTGCAGGTTTCACCCAGGGTGCCGACCAGTTGCGCCAGCACGGCGCGGCAGGCGCGAGTGAAGGCCGAGGCGCGCAAGGTCGCCAGGGCCAGGGTCGCGGCCTGCGGTCCCGGCACGAAGCCATTCTCGGTGGGCGTGGCGGCGACGTAACCGGCGCGCTGCATGGCCGCCAACAGGCGCATCAAGGTGGTCTTGGGCATTTCCAGCCGCTGCGCCAGTTGCGCCAGCGTGGGCGGATGCTGGGCCCGCGCCAGGTGGTCCAGCACCACCAGCGCGCGCAGCGAACGCGCGGCTTCCTGTTGGGTCGCGGCGTCTTCGGCCTGCTGCGCCGATGCTGCACCGCGATTTTGAAACTGAATCTGCATATTCTGTTCCACTTTTCCGCCCCTGCGCCTGTTGTGCTTTGTTCTGCGCGCGTGCTTCCTAGAATCGCCACAAATGCCGCAGCGCCCATGCGCCGGCATCGATCCAGTATATAAGTGCGCCCCACAACGACAAGCAGGGTAAACGCGCCGTAGGCCAGGCGCGGCGCCCGGCTGCAGGGAGAGCTTGCGGACATGTCCGATACCGTGGATTACATCGTGGTTGGCGCCGGCTCGGCCGGATGCGTGATGGCCAACCGGCTGAGCGCCAGCGGCACGCACAGCGTCTGCCTGCTGGAAGCCGGACCCAAGGACAGCAATCCGTGGATACACATCCCCATCGGCTACGGCAAGACGATGTTCCACAAGGTCCTGAACTGGGGCTATTACACCGACCCCGATCCCGGCATGCTGGACCGGCGCATCTATTGGCCGCGCGGCCGTACGCTGGGCGGCTCCAGTTCCATCAACGGCTTGATCTACATCCGCGGCCAGCGGCGCGACTACGACGCCTGGGCAGCTGCCGGCAATCCCGGCTGGAGTTGGGACGAATGCCTGCCCTACTTCCGCAAGCTGGAAAACAATGACCTCGGCCCCGGCCCCACGCGCGGCACCGAAGGCATGCTCAACGCCACCTCGATCAAGACGCCGCACCCTTTGGTGGAAGCGCTGATCGGCGCCGCGCAAAAACTGGGCTTGCCTCACGTACAGGACTTCAATACCGGCGACCAGGAGGGCGTGGGCTATTACCAGCTCACCACCCGCAACGGCCGCCGCTGCTCGACCGCCGTGGCCTATCTGCGGCCCGCCCAGGGCAGAAGCAACCTGCGCGTCGAGACCGACGCGCACGCCATGGCCGTGTTGTTCGAAGGCCGCCGCGCCTGCGGCGTGCGCTACCGGCGCGACGGCCAGGTGCACACCCTGCGCGCCCGTCGCGAAGTCGTGCTGTGCGCCGGCGCCTTGCAATCGCCGCAGCTGCTGCAATTGTCCGGCGTCGGGCCGGCTGCGCTGCTGCGCCAGTTGGGCATCGGCGTCGTGCGCGACCTGCCCGGCGTGGGCGAAAACCTGCAGGACCACCTGCAGATCCGGTTGATCTACGAGACCACCCGCCCCATCACCACCAACGACCAGTTGCGCAGCCTGACGGGCCGCGCCCGCATGGGACTGGAATGGCTGCTGTTCCGCGGCGGCCCGCTGGCCGTGGGCATCAACCAGGGCGGCGTGTTCTGCCGGGTCGATCCGGCCAGTCGCACGCCCGACACGCAGTTCCATTTCGCCACGCTGTCGGCCGACATGGCAGGCGGCAAGGTGCATCCGTTCTCGGGCTGCACCTATTCCGTCTGCCAGTTGCGGCCCTCGTCGCGCGGCCGGGTCCAGCTGCGCAGCACGGATCCCTTCGAGGCGCCGTCGATGCAGCCGAATTACCTGTCCACCGAACTGGACCGCCACATGGCCGTGGCCGCGGTGAAGTATGCGCGCAGGCTTGCCGCCACCGAGCCGCTGGCCGGCCTGATGAAGCGCGAATTCCGCCCCGGGCCGGACGTGCGCACGGACGACGAGATCCTGCACTTCTGCCGCGAATACGGCGCGACGATCTTCCATCCGTCCGGCACCGCCAAGATGGGGCCGGCCAGCGACCCCATGGCCGTGGTGGACGAGCGCCTGCGCGTGCATGGCGTGGCGGGACTGCGCGTGGTGGACTGCTCGATCATGCCCACGCTGGTGTCAGGCAACACCAATGTGCCCGTGGTGATGCTGGCCGAGCGCGCGGCCGATTTCATGTTGCAGGACCTCAGGCAAGCGCAGCCGCAGGCGCTGCGCGTCGCCGCCTGAATCGGAGATGACGGACCCCGGATAGCAGAACCCTCAGGCGCAGGACAACGCAGATTGCCCGACCGCCCCACCAAAGGAGACTAGACATGGCCAAGCAAAACGAAGCCGCGGTGCGCAAAGTCGTCGCCGCGTCGCTGATCGGCGCCACCATCGAGTGGTACGACTTTTTCCTGTACGGCGTCGTCGCGGGCATCGTGTTCAACAAGCTGTACTTCCCCACCGGCGACCCGACGATCTCGACCATGCTGGCCTATACCACCTTCGCCGTGGGCTTCATCACCCGGCCGCTGGGCGGGCTGATCTTCGGCCACTTCGGCGACCGCATCGGCAGGAAGAGCATGCTGGTGATGACGCTGATGATCATGGGCATCGCCACCTTCCTGATCGGTCTGGTGCCGACCTACGACAGCATCGGCATCTGGGCGCCTATCCTGCTGCTTCTGCTGCGCGTGTTCCAGGGCATCGGGCTGGGCGGCGAATGGGGCGGCGCGGTGCTGATGGCCTATGAATATGCCCCGCCGGGCAAGAAAGGCTTCTACGCCTCGCTGCCGCAGATCGGGCTGGCTATCGGGCTGTGCCTGGCTTCCGGCACGGTGGCGCTGCTGTCCACTTTGCTGACGGACGCGCAGTTCATGGCCTGGGGCTGGCGCATCGCCTTCCTGGCCTCGGCCGCGATGGTGCTGGTGGGCATGTACATCCGCCTGAACATCAAGGAGACGCCGGAGTTCGCGGCGGTCAAGGCCAACAATGCCGAAAGCCGGATCCCCTTCTTCGACATGCTCAAGCGCTATCCGGGCAATGTCTTCAAGGGCATGGGCGCACGCTACATCGACGGCGTGTTCTTCAACGTGTTCGGCGTGTTCTCGATTTCGTACCTGACGCAGACCGTGCAGATCACGCGCACCGAGGCGCTGATCGGCGTAATGGCCGCGGCCCTGGTGATGTGCTTCTTCATCCCCTTCTTCGGCCGCCTGTCCGACCGCATCGGACGCACCCGGGTCTACTTCTGGGGCTCGCTCATCACTGCCGCGGCGTCCTTCCCGGGCTTCTGGCTGATGCTGAACAGCCAGGGCAGCGTGATGCTGATCTGGCTGGCCATCATCATTCCGTTCGGCATCCTGTACGCCGCGGTGTATGGGCCGGAGGCGGCGCTGTTCTGCGAGCTGTTCGACGCCAAGGTGCGCTACACGGGGATTTCCTTCGTCTATCAGTTCTCCGGCATCTTCGCTTCGGGCATCACGCCCATCATCGCGACGGCGCTGTTGAAGACGGGCGGCGGCCAGCCTTGGCTGATCTGCCTGTATGTGCTGTTTGCGGGGGTGGTGTCGGCGATCTGCGCCATGCTGATCGGACGCGGGGCGCAGCCGGCGGAACTGGAGGCAGCGGCGAATGCCATGCCGCGCGGGGGATTGGGCAAGGCCTGAACGTGAAAGCGCCGGCCACATGGGCCGGCGCTTTTTACCCTGGGACTGTGCCCGTCTCAGGCGGCTGCTACCGGGCGGCCGTAGAACGGATAGTTGGGGTCGTTGTAGCCGTGGGTCGACGCGTGGCCCGGCGTGACCCAGTCATTGACGATGGCCTCGTCCTCGGCCGTGATCTTCACGTCCAGGGCGGCGTAGTAGTCCTCCATCTGCGCCAGGGTGCGCGGGCCGGCGATGACGGCGGTGATGATGGGATTGGCCAGCACCCAGGCGGTGGCGAAATGCCCCGCCTGCGTGCCGCGCGCGGCGGCATGCGCCACCAGCTTTTGCGCGATCTCCAGGGATTCTTCGCGGAACTCGGTGGCCAGGATGCGACGGTCACCGCGTCCGGCACGGCTGTCGGCCGCGGGCGCCTGGCCCGGCAGGTACTTGCCGGTGAGCACGCCGCGTGCGATCGGGCTGTAGGGCACGACACCCAGGCCGTAGTGCTTGCAAGCGGGCAGGATCTCGACTTCGGGGCCGCGGTTGAGCATGTTGTAGTAAGGCTGGCACACGACGGGTTGCGGCACGCCCATTTTTTCGCACAGGCGCATGACCTCGGCGATGCGCCAGCCGCGGAAGTTGGACAGGCCGAAGCTGCGCAGCTTGCCGGCGCGGATCAGGTCGCCCAGCGCGCGCAGCGCTTCTTCGAGGTTTTCCTCGTGGTAGTCGCGGTGCAGGTAGAGGATGTCCATGAAGTCGGTGCCCAGGCGCGTGAGGCTGTCCTCCACGCCGCGGATCAGCCACTGGCGCGAATAGTGGGCATGGTTCGGGCCGGTACCGACGGCGTTGCCGATCTTGCTGGCGAGCACCCAGTCGTGGCGCTGGCCTTTCAGCAACTTGCCCACCACTTCTTCGGAGCGGCCGCCGTTGTAGACGTCGGCGGTGTCGATGAAGTTCAGGCCATGGTCACGCGCGGACGCGACGATACGGGCGGCTTCATCGTCGGGGGTTTGCTCGCCGAACATCATGGTGCCCAGGCAGAGCGGAGAGACGCGGAGATTGCTGCGGCCGAGGCGGCGGTAGTTCATGGTTAGCTTCCTCTCGTTCACGGAAATGGATTAGACGCGAGCATGCAACGGCAAGCCCGCGTCAGTCAAATTCGCATCTAAGGCATTCTTGGTTGGATTGTTGATGTTCGATTTTGTATGGCCGGGGTTCTTGAGTCGCCGGCGTCCGGACTGCGGGATTCCGATGCTCGCCCCGGTGGGGCTGCGCTTCGGATCCCTCCGCCCGGCCACCGGCTCACGGCATCTACCCATGAACGGCGTCCAAAACCAACGCACGAGGCCGCTGTCAGCCGAGGACCCCGGAGCCATCCGAAGCGCAGCCCCACCGGGGCGAGCATCGGAATGGCGCAGGGCAGCCTCGGCGGCTAAAGAACCCTGACAATCCGCAAGCACAAAGCCCTGCCGCCCTACATTTCGGTCTTATGAAGCTGGGTTCTTGAGGCGCCGGCGTCCGGACTGCGGGATTCCGATGCTCGCCCCGGTGGGGCTGCGCTTCGGATCCCTCCGCCCGGCCACCGGCTCAAGGCATCTACCCATGAACGGCGTCCAAAACCAGCGCACGAGGCCGCTGTCAGCCGAGGACCCCGGAGCCATCCGAAGCGCAGCCCCACCGGGGCGAGCATCGGAATGGCGCAGGGCAGCCTCGGCGGCTAAAGAACCCAAACATCCGCATGCTCAAAGCCCCCCGCACCCCAGATCCTGAACGACAAAAACCAAGCCAAAAACGATCTAGACCCCAGCGTCCACCGCCCCCAGGATCTTGCCGAACAGCGCGTCGGCATGGGCCGAGTCCAGCCAACGCACGATCACCACCATCTGCCGTTCCGGCTCCACCCAGGTAAACGAGCTACCCGCGCCCACGCCAAAGAAGCTGGAAGCCGGCACGCTCGGGAACACACGGCCTTCGTGGTTCAGCCAGATCAGATAGCCGTAATACGGCGCAATCGCGCATGGCGTGCGCATATCCCGGATCCATGCGCTGGACAGGATGCGGCGGCCGTTGGCCATGCCGTCGTTCAGCAGCATCTGGCCGATCAGGGCCTGGTCGCGGGCGCTGATGGACATGCCGCCGCCCCAGTGCGAGCCGCCCGGCACGGAAGGCATGCGCTGGCCGTCGATCTCGACCCAGGCGTTGTCGTAGCCCACCCATTGCCAGTTTTCGCTGGCGCCGATGGGCCGCGTGACGGCCTCGCGGAAGACCTCGGGCAGGGGTTTGCGGAACAGGTGCAGCAGCGCGTACGACAGCTGGTTGATGCGCACGTCGTTGTATTCCCAATACGTGCCGGGGCGCTGCAAGGGCCGCGCGTCGCCCTTCTTGCCGCCGGGCGGCACGCCGAAGGTGACGGCGCGGTAGCGGTCGGCCTGATCGGATACGCCGAAGCGTTCGCCTTCCCATTCGCTGGTCTGCTGCAGCAGGTGACGCCAGGTGATGTCGGCGTTCTGTCCTTCGTCGAAGCCGATGCCGGGCACGCGCTTGCCAACGGGCTCATCCACGTCTGGCAGCAGGCCGCGATCGTGGGCCACGCCGGCCAGGATCGCGAGGTACAGCTTGGCCACGCTGAAGGTCAGGTCGGCGCGCTCGGGTTCGCCCCAGGACGCGATGGTCTCGCCGCGCACGGTGACCACGCCGGACACGGGGCCGCGGTCGTGGATGGGACCCAGCAGGCGGTTCCAGGGCGGCGGATCGTTCAGGTGCACGCCGAAGTTGCCCTTGACGCTGCGGTCCCAGGCGGATTCGTGCTCGTTGGCGAACTGGATCGCCTGCTGCATGAGTGTGTTCATCGTTTCCCTCGTTATGTGTGTGTCTCAGGCCGCGACGTTTGCGCGCGCCCCGGATAGGAATTCCATTGCCGCTTGCACGCCGCCTGGCCGATGCGGCACGCTGGCCGCGGCCAGGCCCATTTCCACGCCGGCCAAGGTGCCGCACAGCGTCAGGTCGTTGAAGTGGCCCAGGTGGCCGATGCGGAACACGCGGTCGGTCAGCTTGCCCAGGCCCTGCCCCAGCGACATATCGAAGCGTTCCAGCACCAGCTTGCGGAAGGCGTCGGCGCCGTGGCCTTGCGGCATGATCGCCGCGGTCAGCGCCGGGCTGTGCGCGGCCGGCTCCAGGCTCAGCAGTTCCAATCCCCAGCCGGCCAGCGCCAGGCGCGTGGCCCTGGCGTGGCGCTGATGGCGCGCGAAGACTTGCGGCAAGCCTTCTTCGCGCAGCATGGCCAGGGCCTCGTGCAGGCCGTAAAGCAGATTGGTTGAAGGCGTGTACGGAAAGTAGCCACGGGCGTTGGCGGTGAGCATTTCGCGCCAGTCCCAGTAAGAGCGCGGCAGCCGCGCCTGGTCGGCTGCGGCCAGGGCGCGCGCGCTGACGGCATTGAAGGCCAGCCCGGGCGGCAGCATCAGGCCCTTTTGCGAGCCGGCCACGGTGACGTCCACGCCCCATTCGTCGTGGCGGTAGTCGATGGAGCCCAGCGATGAGATCGTGTCCACCATCAACAGCGCCGGATGCGCGGCGCCGTCGATCGCGGCGCGCACGGCTGCGATGTCGCTGGTCACGCCGGTGGAGGTTTCGTTGTGCACCACGCACACGGCCTTGATCTCACGTCGCTTGTCTTCGGCCAGGCGGGCAGCGATGGCCGCCGCGTCCACCGGGTGGCGCCAGTCGCCTTCCAGGAAATCCACTTCCAGGCCCAGCCGCCCCGCCAGCTTGCGCCACAGGCTGGCGAAATGGCCGGTCTCGACCATCAGCACGCGGTCGCCGGGCGACAGGGTGTTGACCAGCGCGGCCTCCCAGGCGCCGGTGCCGGAAGACGGGAAGATCACCACCGGCGACTGCGTCTGGAATACCTGCTTGATGCCTTCAAGCACGGCCAGGCCCAACGCGCCGAACTCCGGTCCGCGATGGTCGATGGTGGGCTGGTCGATGGCGCGCAGCACGCGGTCGGGCACGTTGGTCGGCCCCGGAATCTGCAGGAAATGCCGGCCGGACGGATGACTGTTCAGGGTAAGCATGCGTAGTCCCAAAGTGGAATATTTTTGTATACCAACAAAAGGCGCCAAGCAAACAAGCAGGAGATGCCCGGCATGCGGACTTGCGGCATGCGTCACTCTATCTCATTGTTTTTACGTTAATAACCTAGGGTATACACCCATCGGGCGATACGGAAGTACAGGTTTATAGTCTCGCAAAACACGGGGAATTTTTGTATACCAATGAGCAGCGTTTCCAGCCTGATGCCTGATTCCGGCGCCGCCAGCGTGGCTGCCGAAACCGCGCCGCCGCCTGCGGCCC
>NZ_DATCUY010000021.1:0-2107 GCF_036567245.1 Achromobacter sp.
CGCTGGACGAGCCGCCCGGCGCGCGCGCGGCCTGCGCGTCCCAGGGATTGCGCGCGGTGCCTTGGGTGGGGTTCTGGCCCGACAGGCCGAAGGCGAACTCGGTCATGCGGGTCTTGCCCAGCACCACCATGCCTTGCGCGGCCAGCTTGCAGAGCGGAACCGCCGTCTCGCCGCTGATCCGGCCCTGCAGGGCGAGCGAACCCAGGCTGGCGCTGACGCCTTCCCATTGCACGCTGTCCTTCACCGCCACCGGCACGCCATGCAAGGGACCCAGCAACATGCCCGCGGCGAGCAGGCGGTCGGCGGCGTCAGCCTGGGCCAGCGCGCGCTCGGCCGTGACTTCGCTATAGGCAGAAAGCGCGGGCGCGCGCTCGATGCGGTCCAGGAAGTGGGTGGTGACCTGGCGCGAACTCAGTTCGCGCCGGCGGATGGCGCCGGCCAGGGCCTGGGCGTCTTGGAAGTGCAGGGCGGTGTCTTGTGCTGGCATGGGTCTCATCGGAAAAGAAAAAGCTTTCCGGTCCTGCGGGAACCGGAAAGCGCTAGTACGTGACGCTCGTTTTGCTTACTTCAGGGTCTGGCCCTTGGTCTCGGGCATGCGGATGAAGGTGATCAGCGTGATCACGGCGCCCGCCAGCACGTAGTAGAAGAACCAGCGCTCCATGCCCTTGCTTTGCAGCCAGGTCAGCAGATAGGGCGTGGTGCCGCCCAGCAGCGCCACGACCAGGTTGTACGGCGTGCCGATGCCGACGGCGCGCACGCTGGTGGGAAACTGCTCGGACATGATGGCCGGCGCGATCGAGGTGTACATGGCGTACAGCACCAGGCCGAACAGTTCCACCGCCAGGATCGAACCGAACGAGGGGCCCAGCGTGGTCATCAGCGGATAGAAGAACACCAGGTAGCCGGCGGCGAAGAAGATCAGCTGCGGCTTGCGGCCGATGCGGTCGGACAGGATGCCGAACAACGGCTGCACCAGCATGAACACGATCAGCGCGACGGTGTTGGCGGCGAATGCGGTCTTCGGATCTGCATGCACCTGGCGGATGGCATAGGTGGGCACGTAGGCCACGAAGATGTAGAACGCGAACGTGGTCAGGATGGAGAAGCCCACGATGCGCAGCACTTCGCGCGGATGGTCGCGCAGCAGGGTACGCAGCGGCTGCTTTTCGACGCCGGCCTTCTTGGCGTGCGAGAAGGCCTCGGTTTCCGGGATCGAGCGGCGGATCCACATGCCGGCCAGGCCGCCCAGGGCGCCCAGGAAGAACGGAATGCGCCAGCCCCAGGCGGCCATCTCGGCCTTGCTCAGGGTCGAGGTCAGCACCCAGCCGATGGCCGAGGCGGCCAGGATGCCCACGGCGGCGCTGAAGAACACGAAGCTGGAATAGAAGCCGCGCTTGTTGGGCGGCGCCATTTCCGCCAGGAAGGTCGTGGCCGAGGCATACTCCCCGCCCAGCGACAGGCCTTGCAGCAGGCGCGCGGCGGTCAGCAGCAGCGGGGCGGCCAGGCCGATGGCGGCGTAGGTGGGGGTGACGGCGATGATCAGCGAGCCGCCGGCCATCATCAGAATCGTCAGGCCCAGCGCGGCCTTGCGGCCGTAGCGGTCGGAGAAAATGCCCAACAGCCAGCCGCCCACCGGGCGCATGAAGAAGCCCACGGCGAAAATGCCGAAGGTGGCCAGCAGGGCGGTGGTTTCGTTGCCTTCGGGGAAGAACTGGCTGGAAAAGAAGATGGCGAAGGACGCGTAGATGGTCCAGTCGAACCATTCGACGGCATTGCCTACACTACCGGCCAGAATGGTGCGCGCGCGGGAGACGGGCGCGGGGCCGGCCGAGGCGGCTGCCCCCTGCGGCTTGCGCAGGGGCGCTGATGTGCTGCTCATGAAAACCTCAAATAAGAATTTATTTTTGGTCAAAAAGACCGTTTAATTTTATGTTTTTATCAATGCGCGAACGTTAATTTAATGAATATGGACACGTCAAGTAAGGGTAAGCCCCTAGCTCCGGGGCTGGACGACACCGATCTCGCCTGCCTCATCGCGCTGCAGGCGGACCCGCGCGCGTCCTGGCGCGAGCTGGGCGCGGCGACCGGCATCGCCGAGCGCACCGTC
>NZ_DATCUY010000022.1:0-11922 GCF_036567245.1 Achromobacter sp.
CCCGCCGACAGCCGCGACCGCCACGGCTGAAACCCGCGCATCAGGCCCCGGCTGCGGCAGCGGCCAGGGCCACCCGGTGGGTGGCGCCGGATTCGAACACCGCCGTCATCGATGGCAGGCTCTGCGCGGCCGATGGATCGAAGTAGTCGGCCTCGTCGCGCCCTTGCCCTGCGGGCAAGTCGCGCACCTCCACGCGAAAGCCTTCAGCCCGGCTGCCGCGCAATTCCGGCACCGCTTGCAGCAAGCGGCGCGTGTAGGGATGCGTGGGCCGGTCGAACACTTCGTCGCGCGTGCCTTCCTCGACGATATGGCCGCGCAGCATCACCAACACGCGGTCCGCGATCTGCTCCACCACGCCCAGATCGTGCGAAATCAGCAAGCAGGCGAAGCCGTGGGAGCGCTGCAGCGACATCAGCGTCTCCAGCACCTGCTTCTGCACAGTGACGTCGAGCGCCGACACCGGCTCATCGGCGATGATGACCTCGGGCCGCAGCACCAGCGCCCGGGCGATGGCCACGCGCTGGCGCTGCCCGCCGGACAGCTCATGCGCATAGCGCTCCGCGTAGTCGTCGCCCAGACCTACGTCCCGCAGCGCCTCCGCCACGCGCTTGCGCCGGGCCTCGGCCGTCATGCCGGCCTCCAGCCGCAGGCCCTCGCCCACCAGATCGCCGATGGTCATGCGCGGATCCAGCGATGAATACGGATCCTGGAACACCATCTGCACGCGCCTGCGCGCCGCCTGCCAGGCTTGGCCCGTGCCGCCCGCGGGCAAGGCCTGGCCGTCCAGTTCGATGCGCCCCTGGGCTTGCGGCACCAGTCCCAGGATGGACATCATGACCGTGGTTTTGCCGCTGCCCGATTCACCGACGATGGCCAGCGTTTCCCCCGGCGCCACCGCGAACGTGGCGCGGTGCACGGCGCGCACCGCGCGCTTGCGGAACCAGCCCTCGCGCACCGAGTAGTCGATCGCCAGTCCGTCTACCTGCAGGATGGGCGTCCCCTGCGCGGCGGCGCGCGCCGGGCCACGCTTGGGCAGCGCGTCCAACAGGCTGAGCGTATAGGGATCCGCCGGCCGCGACAGCACCTCGGCCACCGGCCCGGTCTCGACCGCCCGGCCGCGGCACATGACCAGCACGCGCTGCGTGTACGCGGCCACCAGGGCCAGGTTGTGGCTGATGAAGATCAGCGCCGTGCCCTCTTCGCGCGTCAGTTCGCACATCAGGTCCAGCACTTCCTTCTGCACCACGCAATCCAGCGCCGTGGTGGGTTCGTCCGCAATCAGCAGACGCGGTTTGAGCAGCATCACGCCGGCCAGCAGGATGCGCTGCCGCATCCCGCCCGAGAATTCATGCGGGTAGCGCTTCATGCAATCCTGCGCGTCGCGCACGCGCACCCGCTCCAGCATCCGGACGGCTTCGTCCCAGGCCGCGCGGCGCGCCATGCCTCGTCGCAGCACCAGGGCCTCGATCAGTTGCTCGCCCACGCGGAACGCCGGGTTGAGCGACACCATCGGCTCCTGGAACACCATGCCGATGCCGGTGCCGCGCACCGCCTGCCAATCGCGCGGCGCCTGCCGCAGCAGGTCCTGGCCGTCGAACAAGGCCTGTCCGCCGGTGATGCGGGCCGAGTCCGGCAACAGGCCCAGCAGCGTCTTGCCGATCAGCGTCTTGCCGCTGCCGGATTCGCCGACGATGGACAACGATTCGCCGGCGTGCAGGTCGAACGACACGCGGTTCACCACGGGCGCGGCGTCGCGCTTGCCGGGAAAACGGATCTCCAGATCGCGCACGGACAGCAAGGGTTGCGCAGCGCTCATGCCATCACCCCCCGCATGCGCGGATCCAGCAGATCGCGCACCGCGTCGCCCAGCAGATTGATGCCCAGCAGGCTCAGCGAAATCATGGCGCCCGGAAACACCGCCAGCCAGATGGCCTGATCCATGGCGTTGCGGCTCTCGGACAGCATGCCGCCCCAGGTGGCCAGCGGCGGCGGCACGCCCAGTCCGAGAAAGCTCAACGCGCTTTCGGCCAGCAGGGCGGAACCGAAAATGGAGGTCGCGAAAATGAGCAGCGGCGGCAGGCAGTTGGGCAGCACGTGGCGGAATACCGTCCACACACCGCTGTGCCCGGTCGCGCGCGAAGCGATGACGAAATCCCGCTGCCGCAAGGACAGCGCGGCGCCGCGCGCGATGCGCGACACCGAGGGCGAGTACGCCAGGCCCAGCGCCAGCACCACGCCCCATTTGGACGGCCCCAGCACCGTCATGATGCCCAGCGCGAGCAGCAGGCCGGGAAATGCCATCAGCGATTCCACCAGCACCGTGATGCCGCGGTCGACCCAACCACCCGCATAGCCCGCGGTGACGCCTATGGTCGTACCCAGCAGCAGCGCCAGCAGCACGGAGAACACGCTGACCGCCACGCTGACGCCGGCTCCCGCCATCAGCCGCGACAGCACGTCGCGGCCGAACTCGTCGGTGCCCAGCCAGTACTCCGCCGACGGCGGCGAAAAGCGCGCCAGCAGGTCGCCTTCCAGCGGATCGTGCGGCGTGTACACCAGCCCGACCAGGGCCAGCAGCACCACGCCGCCGACCAGCGCGCCGCCCAGGACGGCATTGGTATGTCTAAAGCCCATGATGATCCTATTGAAGCTTCACGCGCGGGTCGAACAGCGGATACAGCAGATCCACCACCAGATTGACCGCCACGTACAACAGCGCGATGAACAGCAGGCAGCCCTGCACCACGGGATAGTCCCGCGCATAGATGCTTTCCACCAGCAGGCGGCCTATGCCCGGCAGCGTGAACACGGTCTCGATCACCGCAGCGCCCGACAGCAGATGGCCCAGCATCAGGCCGATCACCGTCAGGGTCGGGCCGAACGAATTAGGCAGCACGTGGCGCAGCATGACGCGCTTTTCCGGCAGGCCCTTGGCGCGCGCGTGGGCCACGTATTCCAGCCGCAGCGTCTCGATGGTGCTGGCCCGCATCATGCGCGTGATGGCGGCGATCTCCGTCAGCACGATGGCGCATACCGGCAGCACCAGATAGCGCGCCGCGCCCAATCCGCCCTGGGCGATGGATTCAAAGCCGTACACCGGCAGCCAGTTCAGCTTCACGCCGAACAGCCAGATCAGGAGGATGCCGACCCAGAAGCTGGGCATGGACACGAACAGGATCGAAGTCGACACGATGGCGGTGTCGGCGCGGCGGTTCTGGCGCCAGGCGGCGACCATGCCGGCAGGCACCGCCACCAGGCAGGCCAGCAGCGTGGCGGTCAACACCACCTGGGCCGTCACCGCGAAATGCGTCAGCACCAGGTGCATCACCGGTTCGCGCCGCGCGATGGACATGCCCAGGTCGCCCTGCAGCGCGTTGCCCACCCAGATCAGGAACTGCTCGCCGACGGGGCGGTCCAGCCCCAGCGCGTGGCGCATTTCGGCCAGCAGCGCCGGGTTGTCGATATCGCCCAGCATCAGCGAGGCCGGATCCCCGGGAATCGCGCGTATCAACGCGAACACCAGCACCGTGACCACGATCACAGTAGGCACCGACGCCGCGATGCGCTTGAGTAGATAGCCCAGCACGGCGCCTCAGTTCTTGGTGACGTTGAAGAAGCGCGGCTTGCGCAGCGGCCAGCCCGTAAAGCCCTGCAGCTTGCTGGAGACCACGACATAGCCCGGCTTGTTGTAGTACATCAGCAGCGGCGTGTCGCGCAGCATCAATGCATGCAGCTTGTCGAACGCCTGCTTGCGCACGGCGGGATCGGACTCGGCCTCGATGCCTTCCAGAATGGCGGCGGCTTCAGGGCTTTCCCATTGAGCCATGGGCGTCTTGGACTTGTCGCCGATCACGTCGCGGAACATCAGCGCGGGCTCGGTGCGCGCCGAATAGGCAAATGCCATCAGCTGGAACTTGCCTTCGCGGAAGTTGGTCACTTGCGTGCCCCACTCCAGCATGTCCAGTTCGGCCTTGATGCCGGCCTTGCCCAGCAACTGCTGCGTCACCACCGCGACCCGGTACAGGTAGGGATAGCGCTTGTTGGCCTGCAGCTTCAAGGGTTCGCCGCGATAGCCGGCGGCGTCGAGCAGGCGCTTGACCTCTTTCAGGTTCTTCTCGTAGCCGGCGCGGTCGGCCTCGGAGTAGTAAGAGCTGGCCGCGGGCACCAGGGACGGGTTGTAGGCCGCCTGGCCGTTGTTCAGGGCCCGGGCGATGCCGGGGAAATCCAGCGCCAGCGCGATGGCGCGGCGCATGTTCACGTCCGACAGCAGGGGCGCGCGCGTCTGCATCAGCAGGTTGACGGTATCCAGTCCCTGCTCGGTAATGATGTTCCAGCGCGGATCCTTGACCGGAAGATTGTCTTCGTCCGCGTTGTAGGCATCGACCTGTCCCGCCATCAGGGCCGCCTTCTGCGCCGCGGCATCCGGAATCACCACGAAGCGCACATTGGCCTGCGCGGTTTTCTTCCCAGCCATGCCGCTGGGCGCTTCCTCGCGCGGCTTGTAGCCCGCGTACGGCGTCAGCAACAGGTACTGCTCTTTCTTCCATTCAGAGAGGACATAGGGTCCGGTACCGATGGGCTTGGCCCACTTGCCGTCGGCGTCTACGCTTTTCGCGCTCAGCACCGGCATCGGGCACTGGACGCTGGCCATCTGGTCCAGGAACAGCGCGTAGGGCTGGTCGAGCTTGAACACCACGGTGGCCGGATCGGGCGTTTCCACCGCCACGACCTTGGCGCCCTTGCTGCCGTCGTAGAGGTTCTTGCAGGAATACTCGGACTGGGCGCCGTTGAGGTAGTCGTAGGTCCACTTGACGTCGGCCGAGGTCATCGGCGTGCCATCGTGGAAGGTGATGCCCTGGCGCAGCTTGAAGGTGTAGGCGCGCTTGTCGTCGGACAGCGTCCAGCTGTCCGCCAGCATGGGGGCCACGCTCATGTCGGCGCGCAGCGCCACCAGGGACTCCACCACGTGCGCCAGCACGTTGTCGGTGGAGGTGTTGCGGGACCGTCCGCCGGGCAGCGTGGTCGGCGTGCCCGAACCTTCGGCGTAGCGGATTTCGGGAACGGCGGCCTGCGCCCGCACCGTGGCGGGCATGCCGGCCATGGCGCCAACCAGCGCGGCGGACAACAGCAGCGCATTCTTGACGCGCGAACCATGCGAATTCATAGGGATCACTCCAGGTGCGGCGCTCGCCGCATAGGGATCTGGGGGCCGGCTCAAAAGAGCCGGTACTCAGCGAAGTTGCGTCCTTCGTAGGGCTTGCGCGCGATCCACATCACGCCGCTCGCCGGCTCCATCAAGGTGGTGGCCACCGTGGCCGAGATGCTGTCGAAGCTGGCCGGCTTGGGCGAGCGCAGCACGCCGTCCGGCGCGGCGAAGTCGTCGGCCAGGATGCGCTTGACCGTGTCCCAGTCGATGTTGCCGGCTGCACGCGCCAGCATGTCCTGCACGCGGCGCTGGCGGTAGATCGAATCCGGATTGGCGGCCAGGCCCCGGTCGAACAGCTTGGCGCGCGCGGGCGGGCTGATCCAGTGGTTGGCGTGGACCAGCAGGCCGTCCTCGGGCGTGATCCAGAAGATCTCGTCAGGCGAGCATTCCAGGTCCACGGACTCTCCCTGGGCCTGCGCCAGCATCAGGTTGTTGGAGCAGAAACGCCGCGACGCCCACAGCACCTTCATGGCGTTGCAGATGTTGGCGGCTTCCAGCATCTTGCGCCGTACCAGCACCAGCGGCACCTCGGCGGGACGCTGGTAATCATGCTCGCAGGACAGGAAGTTGCCCGATAGGGAAACGCCCGCGCTGTTGAAACCATGGCGCGCCAGGCTGCCCGCCTCGGTGAACATCAAGAGATCGGGGCCGTCCTCGCGCCGCATGCGCAGGACGATGCCGGTATCCACGCATTCCTCGCGCCAGTCCCAGTTGTGGGCATGCATGAGCTTGCCGCCAGCGGCCGCCTCGGGCAGCACGATCAGGCCGGTGCAGCCATCGTCCAGCCCCTTGCGGGCGCGGCCCAGCTCGGCATGGCCGAACATCATTTCGGTGCGGCAGTTGATGACCACCACGTCTTCCAGCGCCTGGCCCGATCCGTCGGCGATGCCGCGCAGTTCTTCCAGGTAGGCCGCGTCATAGTCGCCCACCACCGGCACCATGGCGGCGGCCAGTTCCTTCAGGCGATCCGCGGCGACGCCGCGCCGCTCCAGCTGCCCGCGGTAGAGGGCCACGCTGCGCGCCACGCGCTCGGGGACCGCGGCGCCATGCTGGCGGCCCCGCTCATAGGGACTGCCCTGTACGTCGACCAGGGGAAAAGGGGTAGGCAAAGTCACGGCTAAAGGCTCCGGCGCGAGATTCATAAAGACCGGCAAATTTTGTACTAATATATGAAAAAGTTCAATATAAGGGTTTCCCCGAAGCCACTATCACGAAGCCCGCGCTCAAAGCTCTCCGGTACCATTCCGACTCCGCCGCCAATCGCGCCCATTCCCCATGTCCAACGCCGCCCCCGCCCGCCCCACTCCACTGCAAGTCGACCTGGCGCGCCATATCGCGGAAGACATCGTGGCCCGGCGCTTTGCGCCCGGCGACCACCTTTCGGAGGAATCGCTGGCGGCGAGCTACGAGGTGTCGCGCACGCCGGTGCGCGGCGCGCTCAGGCTGCTGGCCGCGCAAGGCCTCATCACGCATCGCCCCAACAGCGGCTATACGGTGGCGGCACATGCTGTCGAGGCGCCGCCCGCCATCGCGGGCGCCGGCCCCACGCAGGATGAGCTGTACCGCCGCCTGATCGATGACCGCGCCTCGCGCGCGCTGCCGGAGACCTTCACCGAGCGCGACCTGCAGCAGCGCTATCCGGCGCCGCGCAGCGTGCTGACCAAGACCCTGCTGCAGTTGTCGGCGGACGGCCTGATCGAAAAGCGCAAGGGGCACGGCTGGCAGTTTTCGCCGTCGCTGGAAAACCGCGACGCGCTCAACGAGAGCTACCGGTTCCGCATGACCATCGAATGCGCCGGCCTGCTCGAACCCACGTTCCGCCTGGACCGCGAGGCGCTGGCGCGCATGCGCGCCGCGCATGAAGCGCTGGCCGCGCGCAGCGACGCCGACATCTCGGCCACTGAGTTCTTCAACCTCAACGCCTCGTTCCACGAAATGCTGGCCCGCTTCTCCGGCAACCGCTACATCCTGCAGGCGGTGCAGCAGCAGAACCAGTTGCGCCGACTGGAGGAGCATGCCGCGTTCTACCGCGACGCGCGCTTCATCAATTCCAGCAGCGAACACCTGCAGATCATCGACGCGCTCGAGGCCGGCGACCAGGAATGGGCTTCCCAGCTGATGCGTCGGCATTTGAAAACGTCGCTGCAAGTCTCCTAGGGGGAGGCTCACCCCACCTGCCTGCGTGCCGAAGCGCTGCGCGTCGAACCGCGGGCATGCCCGACGCTCGCCGCTTCGGGGGCATTTGGTTCGCTCATATTGTATTTATAGATTTATTAATACAAAATAGAGCACCCGAATATCCCCAAAGCCGGATCTCCCATGCCCTCATCAACGCCTCACCCCACACCCGCCATCAACGCCGAAGCCTATTGGATGCCCTTCACCGCGAACCGGCGCTACAAGCGCGCGCCCGTGCTGTTCAGCGCGGCCGAGGGCATGCACTACATCCGGCCGGACGGGCGCCGCGTGCTGGACGGCATTGCAGGCCTGTGGTGCGTGAACGCCGGGCACCGTCGCCCTGAAATCGTCGACGCCATCGCCCGCACCGCCCACGAACTGGACTACGCGCCGTCGTTTCAGATGAGCCATCCCCTGGCCTTCGAGCTGGCCGAGGCCTTGCGCCAGGAGGCGCCCGCCGGGTTCTCAAATGTGTTCTTCTCGAACTCCGGTTCCGAAGCGGTGGATACCGCGCTGAAGATCGCGCTGGGCTATCACCGGGCGCGCGGACAGGGGCAGCGGGTGCGCCTGATCGGACGCGAGCGCTCGTACCACGGCGTGGGCTTCGGGGGCCTGTCGGTGTCGGGCATCGCGGGCCACCGCAAGCCCTTCGGCAATCTGCTGCCCTACGTGGACCACCTGCCGCACACCTATGACCGTAGCCAGATGGCCTATACGCGCGGCCAACCCGATTGGGGCGCCCATCTGGCCGATACGCTGGAGCGCATCGTGGCACTGCATGACGCGTCCACCATCGCGGCCGTCATCGTGGAACCGGTGGCCGGCTCGACCGGAGTGCTGGTGCCGCCCAAAGGCTATCTGCAGAAACTGCGGCAGATCTGTGACGCGCACGGCATCCTGCTGATTTTCGACGAAGTGATCTGCGCTTTCGGCCGCATCGACGGCGCCTTCGCCTCATCGCACTTCGGCGTCACGCCGGACATCATCACCAGCGCCAAGGGGCTGACCAACGGCGCCATCCCCATGGGTGCGACCCTGGTGCAGCAGCATGTCTACGATGTCTTCATGCAAGGACCGGACAGCGCCATCGAACTGTCCCACGGCTACACCTATTCCGGCCATCCGGTGGCCTGCGCCGCCGGCTTGGCGACTCTGGACATCTGCCGCCGCGAGGGCTTGTTCCAGCGCAGCCGCGAGCTCTGGCGCTATTGGGAGGACGCCGCGCACAGCCTGAAAGGACTGCCGCACGTAGTGGACATCCGCAACATCGGCCTCCTGGCCGCCATCGAGCTGGAGCCGCTGGACGGCAAGCCCGGCCAGCGGGCCTATGCCGTGCACCAGGCCTGCCTGGAACGCGGCTGCCTGATCCGTTCGGCGGGCGACACCATGCTGCTGTCGCCCCCGCTCATCATCGAACGCGCGCAGATCGACGAATTGTTCTCGGTGCTGTCGGACGTGCTGCACGCGGAAGCCTGAGCGCCGGCCCTGGCTATGCCAGGTGCCGCGCCACCGCCTGGACCACCTGCCGCACGTCCGCGGCGGACACATCCAGATGCGTGACCAGGCGCGTCGGGCCGCCATAGACGGCCCGCATCTGAATGCCGTCGGCGGCCAGCTTGGCGGTGAGCTCCTCGCAACGCGCGGGCTCGAATTCGGCGAACACCATGTTCGTGTCCTGGCTCAATACCTTGACGCCCGGAATCCCGCGCAGCCCCTCGGCCAGCAGGCGGGCGTTCTCGTGGTCATCGGCCAGGCGCTCCACGTTGTGCTCCAGCGCGTACAGGCAGGCCGCGGCCAGCACGCCGACCTGGCGCAAGCCGCCGCCCAGCATCTTGCGCCAGCGGCGGGCGCGGGCGATGAGTTCGACGCTGCCCACCAGTACCGAGCCCACCGGCGCGCCCAGGCCTTTCGAAAAACAGATGGACACCGAATCGAAGGGCTGGCACAGGTCCGCCACCGGCTTGCCGCTGGCCACGGCCGCATTGAACACTCGGGCGCCGTCCAGATGGGTAGCCAGTCCGTGCTGGCGCGCCCAGTCGGTCGCGGCCCGCACGTAAGCTGCGGGGATCAGCTTGCCGTGGAAGGTGTTCTCCAGCGCCAGCAGGCGGGTGCGGGCGAAGTGCGCATCGCCCTCGGGCTTGAGCGCCGCGGCCAGCTTTTCCAGCGGCAGGGAGCCGTCCTCCGCGTGCTCGACGGGCTGCGGCTGGATGCTGCCCAGCACGGCCGCGCCGCCTCCTTCGTATTTGTAGGTGTGCGCGAGCTGGCCCACCAGATACTCGTCGCCGCGCTCGCAGTGGGCCATCAGCGCCCCCAGATTGCTTTGCGTGCCGGACGGGAAGAACAGGCCCGCCGCCTTGCCCGTGCGTTCGGCAACCGCTTCCTGCAAACGGATCACGGTAGGGTCGTCGCCCATCACATCATCGCCCAAGGGCGCGCAGACCATGGCCTGCAGCATGGCCGCGGATGGCCGGGTGACGGTGTCGCTACGCAAATCGATCATTGAAAATCCTGGAATGGAAAAGGAATTCTGAAAGAGCTTAAATATCCGCTACATCGCGCAGCCGTACGCCGGAGAAGTTGGCCGCACTCAATGCATCAAACATCGCGCGGTCGCAGATGGGAGGTGCTCCCATGCGATCCTGGCGGAAGATATGGGCATCTCCCACAACATCCTGTTTGAACACCAAGCTGGCTCCGCCGACGAGGCTATAAAGTTTCTCGTCCTCGCCGGTCTGATAATTGTGGTCGAGCTTGATCCTCACGCGAGAAGAGGCTTCATCCAGGGCATCGAGTCTGCGCAGCACATTGCCTAGGTAGTACTGAGGGGCGGGGCTGCCGTCAGCAAGGCTGAAGTCGCATGCCACGAATGCAAACGCCTCGGCGTCCAACTGCTCAAACAGTTGCTTCAACGGCTCGGACACAATCCATATGCCAGCGAGCTCTTCCAGATCGCGTGGCATTCCGCCCTTCTCCGGCAGATGAACCAGGTGGGGACGCTCCGGATACTGATCTGGCATTCCATTAGGACGCGAGACGACATTCATCCCCGGATCGATCAGCTTCTCTTCGTTGGCGATTTCGATGCCGGGAACCCTGCCGTTTCCCAAGAAGCTGGCGTCGATCAGGAAAAATTCGCCCTTATGAGATGCGGCTTCGACTGAAACTTCAATGGCGGTCGGTTCGGTCACGGTAGCTTCCATCATGGATGCGGGGGCAGAACGGGAATGCAGTTGAGCCGATGCTAGCGGGGCTTTGGCGCAGCCACAAGTTCCGTCGAAGTGGTCTTCAGCATGCTGATGCCGGGAAATGCTGCCAACCTATCCCAACGTTCATAACACGCTCTAGTCAGCACGCGCCGCCGGCGCCGCGCGGCTCACCACCCAGATGCCGGCCAGTATCAGCGCCATGCCGCCCAGCTCGGCCGCAGTAGGCTGTTCGGACAACAGCGCCCAGGCGAACAGCATGGCCACGACGGGCACGCCCAGGCTGGACAGGCCCGCGATCGAAGCCGGCACCAGGCGCACTACCAGCAGCCACAGCAGCCAGCCCGCGGCCGTCGCGATCAGCACGATGTAGGCCATGCCGGTCCAGAGCTGCCACCCCCAGATGGCGGGCATCTGCGGCACCAGAAAGGCGACAGGCGTCATGACCAGTCCGCCCAGCAACATCTGCCAGGCGGTGAATGTCATCACATCGGGCGCGTGGCGCTCGAACATGCGCTTGGACAATACGGTGCCCACGCCCCAGCACAGGCCGCTGCCCAGCCCCAGCAGCACGGGGCGGATATCGCCCACGCCGTTCCAGGGTTCCACGAAGCAGACCAGCCCGATGGCAGCCAGGGCGATGCCCAGCCCATGCCGCGCGGTGGGACGTTCGCCCAGGAACCACCAGGCAAACAGGATTACCCAGAACGGCATCGTGTAGGCCATGAGCGAGACCTTGCCCACGCCGCCCGATACCAGCGCCGTCTGCACAAAGCCCTGGAACCCTGCCGTCTGCGTCAGGCCGATCAGCAAGGTCAGTTTCCACGGTGGCATCGCCAGCGGACGCCGCAACGCGAACGCCAGCGCGAACAGCACCAGGCCGCCAGATACATAGCGCAGCGCCACGAAATCGAACGGGCCGATGTAGGGCACGATCAGTTTCATCGCGATCCAGCTGCCCGCCCAGACCAGGATGGTGCTGAACATCAGGGCTAGTCCTGCGCGATCGAAACTGCTGCGGCTCACTGGCACGGCTCCGTATGAAAAAAGGACGCGAAAAAGCAAATACGCCCGTACCGGCGATTTCCGGTACGGGCGTATGACATTATGCGCCTGCCTGGCCGCGCATGCGGCCTTCAGGCAGGCCGTTCCCGTCCATTTCGCGGACAGGAACGATTACAGCGGCTTGGCGAGCTGCTCCAGGATGGCCGGGTTCTCCAGCGTGGAAACGTCCTGCGTGACTTCCTCGCCCTTGGCGACCACGCGCAACAGGCGGCGCATGATCTTGCCCGAGCGCGTCTTGGGCAGGTTGTCACCGAAGCGGATGTCCTTGGG
>NZ_DATCUY010000023.1:0-3600 GCF_036567245.1 Achromobacter sp.
GGTGGCGCACACCGGCTTGCACTTGCCGCAACGCAGGCAGTCCTTGATGGATTCCGAGATGGCGCCGATGTCGCTTTGCTGCATGATCAGCGACTCGTGGCCCATCAGGTTGAAGCTGGGCGTCCAGGCGTGGCGCAGGTCCGCGCCAGGCATGAGCTTGCCGGCGTTGAAGTGGCCATTGGGGTCGACGCGGCGCTTGTAGTCCTGGAACGGCGCCAGTTCGGCTTCGGTCAGGAATTCGTACTTGGTCAGGCCGATGCCGTGCTCGCCCGAGATCACGCCGTCCAGGTCACGGGCGATCTGCATGATGCGCTCGACGGCCTGGTGGGCCTCCTGCAGCATCTCGTAGTCGTCCGAGTTGACCGGAATGTTGGTGTGCACGTTGCCGTCGCCCGCGTGCATGTGCAGTGCCACGAAGACGCGGCTCTTGAGCACGCGGCCGTGGATGGCGACCAGTTCGTCGACGATCTTTTTGTAGGCCGCGCCCGAGAAGGTGCGCTGCAGGCCCGCCAGCACTTCGGTCTTCCAGGACAGGCGGATGGTGCGATCCTGCACCACGTCGAAGACGCACGCACCCGGCTGCGCCGCGAGGCGGTCCGACAGGGCCGGCTGCAATTCGCCCAGGCCCAGGCCATGCAGCTCGGGCAGCGCCTGCATCAGCGGCAGATCAAGGTTGTCCAGCAGCCACTGCCAGCGCTGCCTGACGGCGGCCAGCAGTTCCAGCGCCTGGCGCGTGCGCTCGGCCAGCATTTCGGCGCGGGTGGTCTCGACGTCCGTGTCATCGATCTTGCCGACGGGCAACGGCGTGCACAGATAGGCGTCCAGCTCGCCCAGCAGCTTGAGCTTGTTGCGGGTCGAGAGTTCGATGTTGATGCGTTCGATGTGATCCGTGTACTCGCCCATGCGGGGCAGCGGGATCACCACGTCTTCGTTGATCTTGAAGGCGTTGGTGTGGCGCGCGATGGCGGCGGTGCGCGAACGGTCCAGCCAGAACTTCTTGCGCGCCTCCGGGCTGACAGCGACGAAGCCTTCGCCATGGCGCGTATTGGCCAGGCGCACCACTTCGCTCGATGCCGCGGCCACGGCGTCTTCGTCGTCGCCGACGATGTCGCCGATCAGGACCATCTTGGGCAGCACGCCGCGCTTGCTCTTGGTGGCGTAACCCACCGCGCGCAGATAGCGTTCATCCAGGTGCTCAAGCCCCGCCAGGATGGCGCCGCGGGCGCGGCCTTCGCCGTCCAGGTAGCCCTTGACCTCGACGATCGACGGAATCGCGTCGCGCGCCTGGCCGAAGAACTCCATACAGACCGTGCGCGTGTAGCGCGGCATGCGGTGCAGCACCCAGCGCGCCGACGTGATCAGGCCGTCGCAGCCTTCCTTCTGGATGCCGGGCAGGCCGGCCAGGAACTTATCGGTGACGTCCTTGCCCAGGCCTTCCTTGCGGAATACGCGGCCCTGGATTTCCAGCGTTTCGGTCTTCAGCAAGCGCTCGCCCGGCTTGCCGCTGCCGTCGAACCACTTGAGCTCGAAGCGCGCCACTTCCACGTCATGGATCTTGCCCATGTTGTGGTCCAGGCGCGCCACTTCCAGCCAGTTGCCGTTCGGGTCGACCATGCGCCACCAGGCCAGGTTGTCCAGCGCGGTGCCCCACAGGACGGCCTTCTTGCCGCCCGCGTTCATGGCGATGTTGCCGCCCACGCAGGAAGCCTCGGCCGAGGTCGGGTCGACGGCGAACACGAAGCCGGCCGCTTCCGCAGCCTCGGACACGCGCTTGGTCACCACGCCGGCGCCGGCATGGATCACCGCTACGGGCTCGGTCAGCCCGGGCAGCAGACAGGACTCGACCTTGCCGAGCCTGTCGAATTTTTCGGTGTTGATGACCGCCGACTTCCAGGTCAGCGGAATGGCGCCGCCGGTATAGCCGGTGCCGCCGCCTCGCGGAATGATGGTCAGTCCCAGCTCGATACAGGCGGTGACCAGCGCCGCGATCTCGTCTTCCGAGTCCGGCGTCAGTACCACGAAGGGATATTCCACGCGCCAGTCGGTGGCGTCGGTCACGTGCGAGACGCGCGACAGGCCGTCGAACTTGATGTTGTCGCGCGCGGTGATGCGGCCCAGCACCTTCTGCGCCTGCTTGCGCATCATGGCGGTCTGGTCGAACTCGCCTTCGAACGCGGCGATGGCTGAACGCGCCCGCGCCAGCAGGCCGACGACCTTCTCGTCGCGGTGCGGATCATGGCCGGCCTCGGCGGGCACGTCGGGCTCGCGGCGGCGGTCGATTTCGCCCAGGCGGTGATGCAAGGCTTCGATGAGCTGCTTGCGGCGCTTGGGGTTGTCGAGCAGGTCGTCCTGCAGATAGGGATTGCGGCGCACCACCCAGATGTCGCCCAGCACTTCGTACAGCATCCGGGCGGAACGGCCGGTGCGGCGCTCGCCGCGCAGGTCGCTCAACAGGCTCCAGGCGTCATCGCCCAACAGCCGGCCGACGATCTCGCGGTCGGAAAACGACGTGTAGTTGTACGGGATTTCGCGCAAGCGCGCGGGTGCTGCGGGCGGCATCGCCCCGTTCAAGATGTGGCTGGCGAGTGGGGCGTTCATGGCTGCGAGAGGGGGGCCCTTAAAAAATTATTTTATGCCATTGGCCGAGTCTGGCCCCTAATACCCCTAGGGAAGCGCTCGAAACCTGGAATTGGCGGGGACGCTATGTCCCTAATTAAATGAGATATCGGCGCTAGACCTGGCCGGGAAAGAACCAGAGCAGGCTGGCGGTCATGACCAGATAGCGCAGGAATTTGCCGATGGCCATGTAGAACACGCAGGGCCAGAAGGACAGCCGCAGCCACCCCGCCACCGCGCACAGCGGATCGCCCACGGCGGGCAGCCAGGACAACAGCAGCGCTGGCGGCCCCATGCGGTGGATCCAGTCGTGGGCCCGCTCGTTCCAGCGCCCGCGCATGCGTCCGCCTTCGGTCGCGTCGGGATGCGGATGAGGGTGCTTTTCCTTCCAGCGCTGCACGGCGCGTTCGGCGCCCAGGCCCATGGCGTAGCTGATGGCGCCGCCCACGGTATTGCCCAGGGTCGCCACCAGGATGGCCGGCCAGAACATGTCCGGCGCCAGTTTGATATAGCCGAACACGGCCGGCTCGGAGCCCAGCGGCAGCAGGGTCGCGGACACCAGCGAAACGGTGAAGATCGCGGACAGGCCGACCGAGGGCAGCGCCAGCACCCCCAGCATCCAATGCACAGCGGACAACAGACTTTCTTCCATAGTGGGGCGAGTGTAGCCGCGCGCGGGTGCATAATCTGCCCCACTTCCCTACTTCCTGCCGCCAGCCGCTGTCCCATGTCCACTGATTATCTGAAACGCATCCTGACCTCGAAGGTTTACGACGTCGCGGTCGAATCGCCGCTGGAAGCGGCGCCGCTGCTGTCGCAACGGATTTCGAACACGGTGCTGCTCAAGCGCGAAGATACCCAGGCGGTGTTCAGCTTCAAGCTGCGCGGGGCGTACAACAAGATGGCCAACCTGAGCCCGGCCGCGCGCAACCGCGGCGTCATCGCGGCCTCGGCCGGCAACCACGCCCAGGGCGTCGCGCTGGC
>NZ_DATCUY010000024.1:0-5971 GCF_036567245.1 Achromobacter sp.
GCTTGAGGCGTTCGGGGTCCAGGCGGCCGCGCGCGGCCAGGTCGCGCACCAGGTCCGTTTCCACGTAGCCCGGCGCCAGCGCGTTCACGCGCACGCCCATCGGGCCCCATTCCACCGCGAGGGTCTCGGTCAGCAGCACTACCGCGCCCTTGGTGGCGCAATAGGCGGCGCGGTCGGGCGCCGCCACCACGCCATACATCGAGGCCAGATTGATGATGCTGCCGGCGCCGGCGGGCACCATGCGGCGGCCGGCGGCCTGGGCGCACAGGAACACGCCGGTCAGGTTGATGTCCACGGCGCGGCGCCATTCGTCCACGGTGACTTCCAGCGTGGGCTTGTTGGCCGATACGCCCGCGTTGTTGACCAGCACGTCGATGCGGCCCCAGGCCTGTTCGACCTGGGCGAAGGCGCGTTCAACCGCGTCGGCGTCGGTCACCGAGGCTTGCACGGCCAGGGCTTCGGCGCCCATTGCGGCCAGGCCGGCGACGGCTTCGTCCAGGGCGGCCGAGTCCATGTCCAGCAGCGCCACGCGCGCGCCTTGCCGCGCGAACGCTTGCGCCGTGGCCAGGCCTATGCCTTTGGCGCCGCCGGTGATGACGACGCTCTGGCCGCGCAGGTCGGGATGGATGACTTCCGGGGTTTGGTCCACGATGTTTGCCTCTTAGCGATGTATTTGCCGGCGCTCAGACCGCCAGCCATTCCTGGACCACGTCCTGGCGCTCATGCAGCTGCGCGGGCGGTCCTTCGAAAACGATGCGGCCGTGGCCCATCACGCTGACGCGGGTGGAGACCTTCAGTGCGATGGTCAGCTTCTGTTCCACCAGCACCACGGACACGCCGCGTTTGTGGATGTCGCGGATCACGTCGGCGATCACTTCCACGATCTTCGGCGCCAGCCCTTCGGTGGGCTCGTCGATCAGCATGACCTTGGGGTTGCCCAGCAGCGAACGGCACATGGTCAGCATCTGCTGCTCACCGCCGGACAGGTTGCCGGCCTTGGTGCCGCGGCGCTCTTTCAGGCGCGGGAAGTAGTCGAACATCTGCTCGGTCGACCAGTAGGGCGCGTCGTCGCGCTTGGGCTGTTCGCCCATGCGCAGGTTTTCGTCCACGCTCAGGTTGGCGAATACCTCGCGCTCTTCCGGCACGAAGCCCAGCCCGGCGCGGGCGATTTCGAAAGGGCGCTTGTTGGTGATGTCGCGGCCTTCGATGGCGATGCTGCCGCCGGTCACGTCCACCAGGCCCATGATGCTTTTCATGGTGGTGGAGCGGCCGGCGCCGTTGCGGCCCAGCAGGCTCACGACTTCGCCGCGGCCCACGGTCAGGTCGATGCCGTGCAGGATGTGGCTCTTGCCATAGTGGGCGTGCACGCCTTGCAGGCTCAGCAAGGGGGATTGCGTCGTCATACCGTTTCCTCTCCCAGGTAGGCTTCGCGCACGCGGGCGTCGCCGCGGATGTCGGCCGGCGTGCCGGTAGCGAGGATCTCGCCGTAGACCAGCACGCTGATACGGTCGGCCAGCGAGAACACCACCTGCATGTCGTGCTCCACGATCAGCAGCGTGCAATCGCGGGTCACGTCCTTGATCAGTTCGACCGTGTAGTCCACTTCGTGTTGGGACATGCCCGCCATGGGCTCGTCCAGCAGGATGACCTTGGGGCGCGACGCCAGCGTCATGCCGATTTCCAGCGAGCGCTGCTCCGAATAGTTCAGGTCGCCGGCGGCGGTGTGCTGCTTGGCGGCCAGGCGCACTTTCTCCAGCAGGCGCTCCACGTCTTCGTTGACGGCGCGGTTGCGGGCGATGGGGCGCCAGAAGTTGTAGACCAGACCGTGCATGCGCAGCACCGCCAGCCGCAGGTTCTCGCGCACCGACAGGCGCGGGAAAACATTGGTGATCTGGAACGAGCGCGCCAGCCCCAGGCGGTTGATGCGTTCCGGCGGCAGGCCGCCGATGGAGCGTGCATGCAGGCTGATGTCGCCCGAGGTCGGCGCGAACGAGCCCGACATCAGGTGGAACAAGGTGGACTTGCCCGCGCCGTTCGGACCGATCACGGCATGGCGTTCGCCGGCCTCGATCTGCAGGTTCACGCCGCGGATGATCTGCGCATCGCCGAAAGACTTGCGCACGTCGGTCAGGGTAAGGATCTCGTGGCTCATTGTGCGGCCTCCAGCGCGGGAGCGGCTTGGGCGTCGTCGCGCCACAGGGCCAGCGCCCAGCGGCAGGCGGCGAGGCCCACGGCGAACAGCGCCAGCGGAATCAGCCAGGTCGATGGCGCCAGCGGCGCCCAGTCGTGGCCGAACAGCGGAATGTCGGGCCAGCCGGCCTCGGGGTTCATGGCCAGCAGCGAGCGGTAGTCGCGGGCGAACATGCGTTGCAGCAGTTCCACCGTGAAGACCGTGGCGCAGGTCAGCAGCAGGCCGCCCGTCACCGACACCGCGGCGCGCGGCAACCAGTTACCCAGGCCGCGCTCGCGCAGCGACCTGGCGGCGCCCTGCACCAGGCCGACCAGGCCATCCGGCACGAACAGCATTACCAGCACGAACAGGATGCCCTGGTACAGCAGCCAGGAACGGGTGATGTCGGCCAGCGTCTGCGACAGGAAGGTCAGGATGGACGCGCCCAGCACCGGGCCGAGGAAGGCGTTGACGCCGCCGATGTAGGCGAACAGCACCGCATCGGTGGACAGCTTGACGTCGAACAGCACATAGTTGCCGGCTTCGATGTTCAGCGCCTGCAGGCCGCCGGCGATGCCGGCGAACATGGCCGACAGCGCGAACACCAGGGTCTTCAGCGTATGCGGGCGATAGCCCAGGTAGCGCAGGCGATTGGCGTTTTCGCGCAGGCCCAGCGTCAGCCGGCCCAGCGGCGTGCGCGTCAGGCCGTAAAGCGCCGCCAGCGATACCAGCACCCAGGCCAGCACCAGGAAATAGACCTCGATGTCGGAACCGAAAGTGAAGCCCCAGGCCGGCATGCGCATGGCGGACACGCCCGCCTCGCCGCCGAACACGCCCTTGAGGTGCGGCGCCAGCGCGTGCAGCAGTTCGGCCAGCGCCAGCGTGATCATGGCGAAGTAAACGCCGGCGCGCATGGTGGCGAACCAGCCTGCGACCAGGCCGAACAGCAGGCCGGCCACGCCGCCCGCCAGCGGCATCAGCGGCGTGGGCAGCAAGCCCGCGCCGCCTAGCGCGTTCATGGCGTGGATGGTGGCGAAGGTGCCGACGCCGAAGTAGGCGGCGTGGCCGAAGGACAGCATGCCCCCCTGGCCTGCCAGCAGGTTGAAGGCGCAGGCGAACAGCGCGGCGATCAGCATCTGCACTGCCGCCACCAGCTGGCCCGGGGGCAGCAGCCAGGGCAGCGCGCAGAGCGCGGCCACGCAAAGGATCAGAAGGAAGATCGCGGAAGTGCGGCGGGTCTGGCTCATGCCTGCTCTCCCTTCAGGCCCGAGGGCTTGACCAGCAGCACCACCAGCATCAGCAGGAAGGGCAGGGTCGCGGCCAGGCTGGAGATCTTCACGGTCATCAGGCCGCCCACGCTCTCGGCCCATTCACCGGCGCCGAACAGGCCGAACAAGGACGCCAGGCTGGCGTCGATGCCCACCGAGAAGGAACTGATCAGGCCGATCAGCAGCGAGGCGATCATCGCGCCTTCGAGCGAACCCAGGCCGCCCACCACCACCACCACGAACACCAGCACGCCGAGCTCCAGCGCCATGTTCGGATTGGTGGTGTAGAAGGCGCCCGCCACCGCGCCGGCCAGGCCGGCCATGGCCGCGCCCACGCCGAACACGCTCATGAACACCAGCGGCACGTTGTGGCCCAGCGCCTCGGCCATGCGCGGGCGGTAGATGGCCGAACGCACCACGATGCCGACGCGGGTGCGCGACAGCAACAGATAGATCATGGCGAACATCGCCAGCGACACGCCGCCCATCAGCAGGCGGTAGAACGGGTAATCCGCGCCGAACACGCGGAAGGCGGGGAAATTGAGGAACTGCGGCACGCGGTAGTCGACCGGAAAGTCGCCGTAGAACAGCTTGATCAGTTCGGCCACGATGAAGGCCAGGCCGAAGGTCACCAGCAGTTCCTGCGCGTGGCCGAATTTGTGGACGCGGCGCAGGAAATAGCGCTCCACGCCCATGCCGAGCAGGCCGGCGATGAGGGTGGCCAGCACCAGCGCGGCCCAGAAGCCGGTGACGGGCGTCAGGGTGTAGGCGGCGTACGCGCCTATCATGTAGAACGAGGCGTGCGCGAAGTTGAGCACGCCCATCATGCCGAAAATCAGTGTCAGGCCTGCCGACACCATGAATAGCAGCAGGCCGTAAATCACGCCGTTCAACAGCGAGACGGTAAAGTATTCCATGTCCGCTCCAGGATTCTTGCGCTAAGACGACGGACGTCTTGCGAGCGATTGCGCACCGGGGTTTTTCCGGCCCGCGCCGGGGGTGCGCTTATTGATCTGCGACGAAGGCTGATGAGGAAGCGCGTCCGGAGCGCCATGCGCAAGCTGGCGTCGGACGCGCTTGCGGCCCATCAGTTCGGCCGCTGCATCTTGCAGGTTGCCTGCGCCGGCGCCGACACCTCGGCCGCGGCCAGCACCTTCACCGGCTCGAAGCCCATGTCGGTGCCGTCGGCCTTGTACTTGGCGCTCTTGCCTACCTTGGACACCACCATGGGCAGCTGCACCTGATGGTCTTCCGCGCGCATGGTGTAGGTGCCCAGCGAAGAGGTGTAGGTGACCTTCTCCAGCGCCTTTGCCAGTTCCGGCACGGACAGCTTGCCGTCCTGCGGCTTGACCTGCTTGAGCGCCTCGCCCAGGAAGGCGATGCCGATCACGGTCTGCGGCTCGGTGTAGCTGGGGTAGTGGCCGGTCTTGGCCTTGTAGTCCTCGGCGAACTTGGCGCCTTCCTCGCCCGCAGCCTCGATGTTGTACGGATGGGCGATGTAGTGGCCCAGCGCGACTTCGCCGGCGTTGGCCAGGTTGCCCACCTGGTCCAGGAACACCGTGCCGAAGCGGACCTTCAGGCCCGCGGCCTGCGTGGCCTTCATCAGCAGCAGCAGGTCGTTGGACCAGTTGCCGGTGATGACGGTGTCGGGCGTGGCCGAACGGATGCGCGCCACGTAGGGCGCGAAGTCCTGGATCTTGTTGACTTCATGCAGTGTCTTGCCGACCACTTCATAGCCGTACTGCTGGGCGAAGCGCTCGGTGGCGCCTTCCATGTCCTGGCCCCAGGAGTAGTTCTGGTTGATGGCGTACACGCGCTTGCCCAGCGTGCCGTCGGCCGACATCACGGAAGCCAGCGCCTTCACGCGCAGGTCGGCGTTGGTGGCGAAGCGGAAGTGATAGAAGTGGCACTTCTGGCCGGTCAGCTCCAGCGCTTCGCCGCCCACGTTCAGGAACACGACCTCCTTGCCGGGGTTGCGCAGGTTGTGCTTGCGGACGTCTTCCGTCAGCTGGCCGGAAATGGCCGACGACGAACCTTGCACCAGGATCTGCACGCCTTCGGCCGCCGCCGCGCGGAAGCGGTCGGAGGCGCCTACCGGGCCGCCCTGGTTGTCGAACTCGACCAGTTCCAGCGGCTGGCCGTTCCAGCCGCCGGCGGCGTTGATGCGGTCCAGCTCATATTTGACCGCGGCGCGGAAAATCAGGCCGGTCGAGGCCTGCGGGCCGGACAGCGTTTCGATCAGGCCGATCTTGACGGGCGCGGCCTGGGCCGATGCGGCGATGCCGGCCAGGCACAGCAGGCCGGTGGTGAAAGCCAATTTCATGCGTGTCTCCTCCGTGGAACGGGAGTGTGGTGAATATGTGGATCAAGCAAGCGCGCTGGCGGGCAGGCCCCGGCGCGGTTCTTCCATGCCCAGGAAGCGGGCAATTTCGGCGATCTGTCCTTCCAGCATGTACAGGCCCGGATGCGTGCGGCAGCCGCGTGCGGCGGCGGCGCGCAGCAGGGGCGTGTCGACGCGGCTCATGACGGCGTC
>NZ_DATCUY010000025.1:0-2889 GCF_036567245.1 Achromobacter sp.
GGGCGGCCACCTCAAATTCACCAAGGCAGGCTGCGCCGCGATCTACACCAGTTCGACGGCAAGCGACCACCGGGCGACCCTCAACGCCCGCGCGCAGATCCGCCGTGCCGAGCGCGAGGCCCGCATGGCCCAGGCCGCCAATGGGTGCGGTCATGACTGAGATGACGTCCCAGGACATGGCCGGCAAGCTGCTTGCCGCCGGGTTCGAGCGCAACGGCCATCGGCCACGACCTTGAGCGACCCGATTGCCGACACGCCGATGGTCGTGACGCTGGACCAGTTGCGCCCCTACGACCACGACCCAAGGAAGAAGCGCAATCCGGCTTACGAGGACATCAAGGCGTCGATCCGCGAACGCGGCCTGGACGCGGCGCCAGCCATCACCCGACGCCCCGGCGACGACAGCTACATCATCCGCAACGGCGGCAACACGCGGCTGGCGATCCTGCGCGAACTGTGGTCGGAGACCAAGGACGAACGGTTCTTCCGCATATCTTGTCTCTTCCGGCCTTGGCCCGAGCGCGGTGAGATCGTCGCGCTGACAGGGCATCTCGCGGAGAACGAACTGCGCGGCGGCCTGACCTTCATCGAGCGCGCCCTCGGTGTCGAGAAAGCGCGCGAGTTCTACGAACTGGAGACCGGCACGACGCTGAGCCAGTCCGAACTGGCCCGCCGCCTGGGTGCCGATGGGTATCCGGTGCAGCAGTCGCACATCAGCCGCATGGCCGATGCCGTGCGCTATCTGCTACCAGCCATTCCGACCGTTCTCTATGGCGGTTTGGGACGCCACCAGGTTGAGCGGCTGTCGGTCATGCGCAAGGCGGGCGAGCGCACCTGGGAGCACTACGCCAAAGGACGCTCCCTGGTTCAGGACTTCGACGACTTCTTTCAGGAGGTACTGTCGCAGTTCGATGTCCAAGCCGATGAGTTCTCCGCGCAGCGCGTACAGGACGAGCTGATCGGACAGATGGCCGAGCTGCTGGGCATCGACTACGACGTGCTTGCCCTGGACATGACCGAATCCGAGAGCCGTCACCGTGCCTTGGTCAGCGACCCGACGCCGCCCTCGACGCCTCCCGCATTGCCCGAGCCGGTGGCCGTCGCGCGTCCACCTACCGAAACCGTGCCGCCCGTCGCGAGGCCTGCGCCGCCTGCAGGCGGACCAGCGAGTGCGCCCTCGACGCGCGACAGCGACGCGGACGCCAGCCAGGCGGGCGTGGCCAGCCCTCCAGCGGCTGGCGACCTGCTTCAGGAGCACATCGTCTCGCCAGCGCCGACGACCGAGCGGCTCCAGTCCATCCAGCGCATGGTCGCCGACCAGTTGGGCGATGCGCTACCGCCAGATTTCTCGGCGAACGTGTTGCAGTCCATCCCGGTGCAGGCCGGTGGGCTCTATCCGATCTCCGATGTCTGGTACATCGACCCTGGCCTGGACACACCCGACCGCTTGCGCATCCACATCTCGCAGTTCGCCCGCGAGATCGCGGGCGAGGCGGACTTGGACGAGTGCATCGATGACCGTCCAGACGGCATCGGCTTCGCATGCCGTACCCGCAGCCAGACCCCGGCGCCGCTGGGCCGTGCCGTCCTCGCACTGCTGGCTTGCCTGGCTGGCCAGCAGCCCGCCGACGTCGGCCTGGACAACGGGGAAGTCGTCATCGACCTGCCGGCGCTGCTGCATGGCCGGGGGAACGCAACCCGGCGATTGAGCGACAGCGCGCTGGTCAAGCTGTTCCGGCTGCTGCGGCTGGCCCGGCGCCTGCTCGACCTGGAAGCCGGCGCTGCGGACTCTGGAACCTGAGCGAGGGAGGCCAGCATGTCCGCACCACACCCACTCAACCAGGCCGTCATTGCCCAGGCCCTCTATGACCTGCGCAATGGGCAACTGCGTCGCTGCAAACTCATGGGGTTTGGCGAGGAAGAACTGGACGCCCTCAAGCATCCCGCGCTGATCAGTGTGCTGGCCAACGCCAACGTCTCCTGGTGCTCGGTGACGGTCAACCGCGAAGTGCTCCGGCGGCTGCTCAAGCAGGCGCAGGACGTGGAGAAGGAAATCGCCACGGTCGATCGCATGCTGAGGCTGGGTGCGAGCACCGAGATGGTCAGCCGGTTCTATGGCCTGACCCACCAGGAAGTGGCGCTTCGCCGCGAAATCCTCGGCCTGCCAAAGCGCAAGGGTCGCCATCCCGTGCTGGACGAGAAGCAAGACACGGAGCTGTGGCGGCGATGGAAGGCGGCGACCGGCAGCAGGAACGTCGATCTTGACGACGAAACCTCCATCCTCGACGCCGCCATGGATCTGGCCGAAGTCATGTCGCTGCCTCTGTCGGTGGTCTGGGCCGCGATCAAGAGTTGGGTCGATCAGGGATTGGGTTGAGCCATGGCCGTGGATGACACCGCACCACGCCATGGCCCCGTCGCACTCGCAGACCTGTTCGACGCTGCGCTGAAAGACCTTGCGCCCAAGCCCAGCGCGCCAACGTCCACACCTGCACAGTCACCCACGCCCGCCACGTCCAGCGATGCCTTCCTGTTCAGTGGCAACCGGCACGAGACCGTGCCGCGACGGCTGTTTCTCGACCGCCGCCTGACGCCGCTGGAGCGCAACGCCTGGCAGGTGTTCCGGCTGATGCAGGGCGACGACGGCGTGACGGCATTCCCGACGTATGAGCAGCTTCGACCCTGGCTGGCCTCGATGCCCTGCGCCGGGCAGGCCTCACATGAAACCGTGGCACGGGCGCTGACGCTGCTGCGCCTCACCCGATGGTTGAGTCTGGTGCGGCGACGGCGCGACCCGAAGACCGGCCGCATCCTCGGCAACCTCTACGTCCTGCACGACGAACCCTTGACGCCGTTCGAGGCGATGCAGCTCGACGCGGACTACTTGGC
>NZ_DATCUY010000026.1:0-11832 GCF_036567245.1 Achromobacter sp.
CTCGGCGGGCGCAGGTTGCGGCGGCGATGACGGCGGCGACTCCGATTGCGGCTGGACTTGCTGCTGCGATGGAGGCTGCGAGGAAGGCCGCGGCTGTTCGAGGGGCTGGGATTGGGGCGGCGCCGCGTCAGCCAGTTCGACCGGCGGCGGTACCGGCCGCAGCCACGCGTATCCGCCCGCCGCGAGCAACAGGAGGACTGCCAAGGCCAGCGGCAGGACGTGCCGCCCCCGCCCCGGATGTTCCGGCCGCATCGCCGTCAGGCGCACGGCAGCCGGTGACGCATCGGCTGCCTCGTCGACGGGGATCCCGGTCATCAATGAAGGCGCGGCCAGGTCCGGTTCCGGATCCGCCGCGGAAACCTGCGCCGGTGGCGGGGTCACCCCCATTGCCAGGGCCAACGCCGCAGCCGCCTGCGGCCGCGCCTGCGCCTCCAGCGCCAGGCCGTCGTCGACAGCGGCGCAGAAGGTTGCCGAATAGGCTCCTGGCTGCCTGTCGTCCAAAGACAGATAGTCGTCGCGCACGCAGCGCGCCAGCGCGCCTGGAGGAGCCGCGCCCGCCGCCAGGAAGTATGCCAGCGCCGCCAGCCCGTATACGTCTGTCCAGGGGCCGCAGGGATGAGCCGGATCGTCCGTGTATTGTTCGAACGCGGCGTAGCCGGCGTGCCGCATGGCGGCTTCATCATCGGCCGTTGCGGCCGGCGGCTGCGCCAGGATTACGCAGCCCTCGGCGTCACGGAGCACGGCAGCGGGGCAGATGCCGCCATGCGTCTGTCCGGTTTCGTGCAAGACATTCAGGGACGCGTACAGACCGGCGACGATCTGCAGGATCGCCTGTTCACGCCGCGCCCCCGGCGGCAAGCGCAAGATTTCGTCCAACCCCATCTCTGGGGCAGCGGGGAGGCCGGCCACGCCCGGCCCTGGTGGCACGGCGGAAGTTCGAAGCATGCGCAGTCCTCCGACAGGTTCAGGGATGCCAGGTCGGCAAGGATGAGAACAGCCTGGCGAACAGCGTGGCGTTCAGCGCGCCGCCATGGATGTAGGTCTGCAAGGCCGCCCCGTCCGCCTGGTTGGTCCACCAATAGCTGGTGTGGGAACTGGGGTTGAAGCAGAACGGCAGATCGGGCCAGGCGCCCAGCGCGCGGCGCGCCAGGGGCGCGGAATCCTGCTCCAGGCCCGCGCTCAGGATGTCCATGATGTCGCTGCCACCGCGCGGTGCGACGGCGCCCGGCGCGGACACTCGCGCCGCCGCCAGGGGCATGCGCAACTGCTGCAGACTGCGGTCGAACTGTTCCGCCGGGCAGCCATGGCGCACCGCCGCCAGCAGGCTGGCGCCGACCTGCCGGTAGTAGTCGCTGGCGCCGTCCAGGATGCTGCTGTGGTACTGCTCGGGCGGCACGGCCATGACGACGCATAGCGGATAGCCCCGGCCCACTCGATCGCGGCTGGGCGTGATGCAGCCCAGCTGCGCGACACCCGCGCCCGGCCCCGATGGAATCGCGAAATTCCAGATGGGCGCCGACGCGAAACCGCGCGCCGCGTTGACGTCCGGCGCCTGTTTCAGCGCCGCCAGTCCGAACTGCAGCCAGCGATCCCACCAGGTGATCAGCTCGCGCGACAGGCGCCGGTGCACGAAGTCGCCCGCCGCCGGAATCTTGCCGTACCAGCCCACACGCTCCCGCTCCACTGCTCGCTCCATGTCCATGTCCTGTTCACGACGCGCCGGGGCAGGCAAAGGCCTGCATCTCGGTCAGATGAAAAGGGCTTTTGACGCTGCTGGCCGTGATCTCCAGCACCACCTTGCGCCCGCCCAGGTCGAATGTGGCCAGCGTGATTTCCGCCGTGGCGCCGCGACGCAGCTGGGCGCGATCCAGCATGCGGTTCAGCGCCCAAGGGCCGGACGTGGTCATGCCCGCCGCCCCTTCCTGCGGCGTGAGCTCTATGCGCACCTGGTTGCTGCCACGAGGGCCGGGCCACTGCACCGTGGTCGCGACCTGCGGGCCGTGCGCATAGCGCACCGCCTGGCCGTCCACGTCCATCACGAACTGGGTAATGCCCGCGTCCATTTCCACGGGCCTGATGGCCACCCGGTACGAGGGCATCGGGTTGCCCGCCATGAAGTACACGTCGCGGATGACGCCGGCGCGCTGGAACGCGTCCAGCGTGGCGGAGTTCTCCCCCGACTTGCCGTCGATGCCGGGCTTGAAGCGCCAGCGCTGTGCGGACACGTCGATCTGGTTCGCCAGGTTCTTCTGGAAGAAGTCGTCCATCAGGCCGTTGGGCCCGAACAGCCGCGCCATGTCGTTGGGCGCCACGTCGCGCGTGGAACGACCGGAAAACGGGTAGCGCCCGGCCACGGACTGGCCGCAGAACATGCCTATGGTGGCGGACACGGTCTCGCCCATGCGCGCCCGGGCCACGTCGGAGACCTCGCCGGACGCGTTCACGGACAGGGAGTTGAGCACGTCGCGCAGCGGCCCGGGCAGGCGGCCCGCCTCCGCCCGCAGCTTGGTCACGGCATCCGAACTGGGCGCGGGACTGCCGCTGCGCAAGGCCGCGTCCGCCGCCGTCAGATAGGTATAGAGCTCGTTGATGAGGCCCGTGGTGGCGGCGATCGGCGAGGAGGCGCCAGCCGCCGCGCCCTCGCCTTCGGCCAGCCGGCGGTAGGGTTCGAAATGCTGGTCGACGATACGTTCCAGCTTCTCATCCGTGGCGTCGGCCCGCGTGGCCGCGCCCGGCCCGGTCGGCCCGAACATCTGCTCCAGCGCCTCGCGCGTGCTGCTGACGCGGTCGCGCGCCTGATCCACCAGCGAGCGGTCGTCCTTGCCGGTATCGCGCAGCAAGGAGGTTTCGCGCGCGACGCCGCGCACCAGCCGCACCAGCGGCGACTCCGGCGCCGACAAGGTGCGCGCCATCTGAATGTTCTGCAGCAGCGATTTGCTGGGCGCCAGTTGCAGATCGTTCAGATAGCCGTCCCACTGCGCCACGTAGTCGTTCATGTACAAGCGCTTGATGTCCACCACCAGCTGGCGTTGCGCCGTCTGGTCCAGCTGGCTGCGCAAGGGTATGTTCAAGATCCACGCATCGTCCGACCGCAGCACCTCGGCCACGCCGGTCACACGCTTGTTGAACACGTCCCAGTAGCCGCGATAGCTGTAGAGCGCGGGAATGCCCTGACTCAACGGCTTGCCGCTCTTGCGCACGAAGACGGCGCTGGCCTGCGCACCGCCCAGCGTCACCACCGTGATCTCAGGCGCCGCATCGGCGTTGGCCAGGGTGCGGCGCAGCCGGCTGTACGCGCGTTGCGCGAGCGTGTAGCGCGCCAGCTTCTCGCGCGCCTGCGCCACCAGCGCGTCATCCTTGGGAAACGGCGAGGCCAGCACGTGGCTCTGCGTCAGGTTGCGCAGATGCAGCGACAGCTGTTCGTACTGGCGCCGCGTATAGCCTTCGGGCAAGGTAGCCTGCATATCCGACAGCAGCCAGGCATGCATGAACTCCGCGTCGTAGCGTTCGGCCTCGTACAGCATCAGATAGGCCCGCAACGCCTCGTAGGAATACTCCAGGTCGCTGGCCGAGGCGTCGCGCAAGGCGGTCTCGACGCGCCGCGCCACTTGCGGCAGCAGCACCTGGTCCAGCGTGTTGCCGTACACCCCCTGCGCCGCCGCCTGCAGCTTAAGGCCCTGGTAAAGCCCATAGCGATAGCCCAGCGGCGGGTTGTCGATTTCGAAGCCTTCGTGCTGCGGCAGGTACCAGAGGCTGTCCAGGAAAGGCATCAGTCCCAGCAGGTCGCCGGTGCGCGTGATTTTTATCTCGCGAGTCAGCTTCTCCACTGCGGGCACGCGCCGCGCCACTTCCTCCACGTAAGCCGCGTTGTTGCGATAGCTCATGGTCCAGCCGGCGATCAAGGCGAGGAAGGCCGCCGTCACCAGGCCGTATCCCGCCCAATGCAACTGCCGGTAGCGGCGTTCCCAGCGCAGGTTGCGGCTCGCCAGGCCCGCTTCGCGGAAGATGACGTCCTGCAGCAGGTTCTTCAGGAAGTAGCTGCGGCCCTCTCCTTCGCCCGGCACGCTGGCTGCGGACGCGGCGCCGCCGTCGATGCGCAGGTAGCGTTTCAGATGACCGGTCACCTGGTCGAAGGTTTCGCCGCCCTGCGTGCCGCTGGTGAAGTAGACGCCCCGTGGAATGACGCGCGCCTCGAATTTCGAGGTCGCGAACACATCGCTCAGGAAATGGCCCAGGATGGCCTGCAGGCCGGCGAACTGCTGCGGCAGCATATAGGCGAGCGCACGCCGCGCCGGGTCGCTCTCGGCCGCCACCACTTCGGGCAAGGCGTCATCCAGGCGCCGCTGCAACAGGGCATATTCCTCGTGAAACGCCTCGTACAGATCGAAGTCCGGCTCCTGCGCGCGCGCATACGGCAAGGTGAAGCCCCATATCTGCGCCAGTTCCTCGCGAGTGAAGGAAGCGAAATACTCTTCGAAGCCCGACAACAGGTCGGTCTTGGTTACCAGCACATAGACCGGAAACGCGATGCCCAACTGCTCGCGCAGCTCCTGCAGCCGGCGCCGCAACACCGCCGCATGCTGCGCCCGTTCCGCGTCGGAGGCCGACAGCAGGTCTTCGACGCTGACCGTCAGCATCGCGCCATTGATGGGCTGCCGGCCGCGATACTTGGACAGCAGGCCGAGAAATCCGCGCCACTCTTCCTCGTCGCCGGTCGGATCGCTTTCGTGCGTGGTGTAGCGCCCCGCCGTGTCCAGCAGCACCGCATCGTCGGTGAACCACCAGTCGCAATTGCGGGTGCCGCCCACACCGCGCAAGGCCACTTTGCCGTAGCGTTCTGCCAGGGGAAAGTTCAGCCCCGAATTCACCAGCGCGGTAGTCTTGCCGGCGCCCGGCGCACCGATGATCACGTACCAGGGCAGCTGGTACAGATACTGCTTGGAGAACCGGTCCAGCGCGCCGCGCCTGCCGCGGCTCTCGAAGCGTGTCTTGCGCAGCAGCTCCACGGCCTCATGGAACCGCGCCTCCAGCTGGCGTATCTCGTCATTGCCGGCGCTCTCCTCCAAAGGCTTGTCCGCCTTGGGCCTGGGCCGCCGCAGCTGGCTCAGCAACTGTGCGTTCAAACGCCCTTCACGCCATTTGCGCCACAACAGCCGCAGCAGCCAGATCGCGAACATCGCCACGATGACCGCAATGCGCACCGTTTCGCTTTCCAGCGGGCGCACGGTGCCGATCGCGATAAGCGGCCCCGCGATCCAGATCAGCACCGCCAGGGCCACCAACCCCAGGAAGTTCCACACGCGGCGGCTGAAGAACCATCCGAACAGCCTGTAGATCATTCCTGTCCTCCCTGCTCGTGCGCCGGCGGCGGCACCAGCACCGTGATTTCCACCCGCCGGTTCAGCGCGCGGCCCGCGGCCGTGTCGTTGGGCGCCACCGGATCGGCATCGCCGCGGCCCTCCGCGCGCACCCTGGCCGTCTGGCCCAGGCGCTGCTCCAGCATGTCCTTGACCGCATCCGCGCGCGCCTGCGACAGGTGCCAGTTGGACGGGAAGCGCGCGCTGCGCATCGGCGTATTGTCCGAATAGCCGCGCACCAGAATGCTGCCCTGCGTCTCGCGCAAGGCATCGGCAACGCGCGACAGCACCGGCAGGTATTGGTCGCGCACGGAACTGGCGCCAGACTCGAACACGCCGTCACCCCGCAGCACCACCACGCTGCGGTCCACCTCGTCGCGCACGCTGACCAGCTGGTCGCGGATCTCTGGCGCCAGGAACACCGCCAGCCGCGGCGCGGGCGCCGGCCGCTTCACCGCCGTCGGCGCGATCTGCACGGTAGGCGGACGCAGCTTGGCGATGGACGCAAACACGGCATCGGATTGGCTGCCCAGGCGCCAGCCCAGGCCCCAGTACAGCGCCAGCGCCAGCACCGCGGCCAATGCGCCGAATACCCATAGCGGCACGGGCAAGCGGCGCAAGGGCGTCTGCGCCGGCTCATCGCGCCAATGGGGCGACAGCGCCAGCGGATACTCGCCGCGCGCGCCGCGCAGGATCCGCAACAGGCGCTGTCGCAACGTCTCCAGTTGCGAGCGGCCGTTGTCGATCACGCGGTAGCGTCCTTCGAAACCCAGCAGCAGGCAGTAGTACAGCAGCTCCAGCAGATCCAGATGCTGTCCCGGGTTCTGCGACAGCTTGGCCAGCAGCTGGAAGAACTTCTCGCCGCCCCAGGTCTCGTTGTGGAAGGTGACCAGCAGGCTGTGCGCGGACCATACGCCGCCCCCGCCCCATGGCGTGAGCGCGGCGGCCTCGTCCAGCGCCGTGCACAGGCAGTAGCGCGCGCCCAGTATGGTTTCGTTGGATATGCCCGCCTGCTGCGCGCGCAGCTCGAACTGGCGCACCTCGTCCAGCAGGTGCTCGCGCAGCATCGCGGGCGACGGATGGGTCGCCGTGGCGCGGATCTGCGGAATCAAGTCCAGCAGCGGGTTCGCTGCCGCCACCAGCGGATTGGTGCCGCTGATGACGTAGTCGTGGGGCCGCAGCCTGCCCGCCGTACTGGCAGCGCCATCGCCCATGCCGCCCGGAGGGCCGGCCAGCGTGTGATCCGAAGCATGCATAGTTGTCTCCGTCTGGTTGGGCTGCGCTCAATCGCGCAGCGCCCAGAACTCCATCGTCAGCCCGGGGAAATCGCCCGCCAGATGCAGCGCGAGCGCGCCGGTGCGCTCCAGCTGCTTCCAGAATTCGCCGCTCTTATCCAGCTCGAAGTAAACGTGTCCGGCGCTGTATGGAATCTGCCGCGGCGCCACCGGCAGCGTACGCACGGCGACGCCCGGCAATTGCAGATGCACCAGGTCACGTATGCGCTCCACCGGACCGATCTTGACCTGCGCCGGAAAGCGCGTGCGCACGGTCTCCACGCCCAGATCCGCATGCACCGCCAGCACGAAGCCGGCCGATTGCAATAGTTCAGCATCCTGGATCTGCGCCACGCGCACGCCCTGGCCGCGGTCCTGCAGCGGAATCTGCAAGGCGCGCTGCTCCAGCACGGCTGACAACGAACGGCGCAGCTCATTCATCAGGGGTGTGAAGCTGCCCTGCAGATCGTCGTGCGCATATCCCGGCAATACGCCCGGCCGCCGCGTGGCGGACGTGAAGGTGGCGAGGTCGCAGGCCAGCATCAGCCAGTCGTGGAACAGGCGCTCCGGATGCTGCGCGGCGTTCTGGCGCGCATGCCAGATCGAGCCCATATAGCGATTGACGGTCTCCAGCAACATGAAGTCCGACACCTCGGAGACGCCGCCGCGGCCGGGCTGCGACAGGCGCGCGGCCAGCGCCCCGCTGCGCGCGTCGAGCAGCCCCTGCAGCTCATCGATGAAACCGCGCAGGACCGGATGCTCGCCCGCCGCCACCCAGGGCGCTACGTAGCCCTCGTCCAGCACCACCCGGTTGTCCGAGCGGCGCTCCAGGACGCGCACCACGCCCAGGCCCAGCCAATCGTCGGTCAGCTCGTCTTCCAGCATCAGCCGCAGCCGCAAGCGGCCCAGCTGCATCAGGACGGGTTCCAGGGCCACGGAGCCGCTGTCCTCCACCTCGGCCTCGTGCACCAGATAGCGCGCCAGCGTGTCTTCCTCTCCCTCGTAGATGACGTCACTGGCGCCGGCGCGCACGCGCGGCAGGGCCAGCAGGATGCGCGCACCGCGCGTCTGCGCCGGCACTTCGAACGCCGCCGGCGCCGCGTCCGGGTGCGAGAAATCAAAAGGCGTGCCGTCGGGCATGACCCCTTGCGCCCGCGTCAGCGCGACCTTGCCTATCGCCAGCGCGTCGCGGTCCAGCGACAGCTGGCTGAATCCCCAGAAGAACCCTTGGAGCGCGGCCGCGCGCTGCTGCGCGGTGTGCAGCATATTGCGTTCAAACTGCTGGAAATGCTGGGGCCGCAGGAACATACCCTCCGACCAGATCACTTTGTCTCTGCTCACCATGTCCGGTTCTCTCAGCATCTAAAAAGGCCACCACGAACGGCTGCGATCCACTTCTTCCAGCCCGTCGCGCTTGACCGCGACTTTCACCGTCTCTTCATTCGGCGAAAACTGCCAGACCTTGTACATATTGGTGTTCTGCGCCTCGGGCAGCGCCACCAGCAGCCGCCACTTGCTCTGCTCCAGCTCGCGATAGGCCGCCACCACACCAACCACGCGCGCCTCGGCATTGCCGGGGTACTGCACCACCTTGGTCTCGCCCGGCTTCAGGATTACCTGATCGACGTTGAGCAGCTCCGCGCCCAGCGCCGCGTGCGCATCGCCCTGCAAGGTGAAAAAGTCGCGCGATTCGAAGATGCTGGCCGACTTCAGTTCGTAAATCGTCACCTGCACCGGCGATGGCCTGCCGCTGGCGTTCTGGTTGACCTTGGGATCCGCGCGCAGCTCTATCGCGTAAGGCACGGGCACGCGTCTGGCCGTCGACGAACATGCCGCGAGCACCGCCGCCGCCAGCACGCCCGCAAGAATCGCCGCGATGCGTCGCCGTCCCGTCGGAATCATTCGTAGGCATGGACTGCTCATAAGGCCTCGGAAATAAAAGTACACACGTCTGTTACGCCGCGACGCATACCTTGCGCGACGGGCCGCTATCATCGGCGGAATGACCAGGCCTACCCACCCCGAACGACACGCCCGCGCCATGAAACAGCCCGCACGCATCAGCTTGATATCCGGTCTCGCCTTGCTCGCAGCCTGTGCCTCCACGCCATCGCCGCAGGCCGTGGACGCTTTGCAGCAGGTCCGCGACGAATATGCCGCCAACCGCTTCGGCGCCGTCGTGCGCACGGTAGCGACTTCCGACGCACTGGCCACCGCGCCCACGCCCATGCGGGTCGAAGCCCTCAAGCTGCAGGCCTTCAGCTACTGCGTGACCAACTACCGCCAGCTGTGCGAGGACAGCTTCGTGCGCATCCTGCAGCTGCAACCCTCGTTCCAGCTTGCGCCGAATGAGGCCGGACATCCCCTGTGGGGGCCGGCCTTCCAGTCGGCGCAGGCGTCCCAGACTCGCTAACGCGCCAACGGCGCCCAGGAGACAGGCGTGAAGCTCATCGTGTTCCAGCGTGCCGGCGATCCGGCCTTCGACCCCTTCCACGCCGTGTTCACGGCGCCCGGCGGCACGGTAGGGCGCAGTCTCGACAATCAACTGGCCCTGCCCGATCCGACGCGCGCCATCTGCCGCGTGCAGGCGGCGATCCGGGTCAACGACGCGGACGCCGGCTTTGTGCTGAACCTGAGCGGCATGAGCGCCGTCAGCGTCAATGGCCAGGCGCTCGCGCGGGACCAGGAAGTGCCGCTGAATCCCGGCGACGAGCTGCAGATCGGCGATTACCGGCTGCGGGCAGATACGGGTGCGCCCGAAGCGGCGGCAAGCGCTACGTCCGTGGTGGCCGACGATGACATCTTCAGCGACCTGTTCGGCCCGGGCACCTTGCCCGTGGGCAGCGCGCCGGACGTCTCCACGCATCCCTTCGATCTGGACTCCGCCCAGGCGCGCAACCCGGAAGACCCCTTGCGCCACCTGCCGCCCGGCGACAGCGTCGTGTCGCTCGCGCCCACCGATCCCCTGGCGCTGTTCGACGCGCCCGGCGATGGCACGCCCAGCATCTTCTCGGACGGCACCCCGTCCGCCCTGCCCGCCCACGACGCGCTGGCCGAGCACCGCGCCCACCCCGTCGCTGATGCCCTGGGCCGTCCGCGCGAGTCCACGGACAATCGCAGCGCATCCGACCATCTGCGGGAGATCGGCGGCTACTTGCGGCCCGCGCCCGTCAAGCCAGGGCCCGGCGACAAGGACCGTTGAAGTATCAGGCGTAGTCATAACGGAACTCCCCGTCCGCGGCTGACAGGCCTACCCTGCTCAGCCTGCGGTCCTGCATCGAAGCGCCCAGCAGCTCCCGGCTGATCCTGGGCAACACCGTGTTGGTGAGCACGGCATCCACCATGCGTGCGCCGGACTCCACTTCGGCGCAACGCGCCACGACCAGCGCGGTGGCCTCGGGCGTCACCTCCAGCACGATGCCGTGGTGCTCCAGGAGGCGGCGGCGTACGCGTTCGAACTGCAGGTCCACGATGCGTGCCAGCATGGCGTCCGGCAGCGGCAGATAGGGCACCGCGACCAGCCGGCCCAGCAAGGCAGCGGGAAAGGCCTGCAGCAGCGGTTCGCGCAAGGCCGCGGCCAGCGCGGCGGCGTCCGGCAGCAGTTCCGGGTCGCGGCACAGCGCCGCTATGCGGTCGGCGCCCACGTTGGAGGTCAGGATGATCACCGCGTTGCGGAAATCGATGTAGCGCCCCTCGCCGTCTTCCATCCAGCCCTTGTCGAAGACCTGGAAGAAGATCTCGTGCACGTCCGTGTGCGCCTTCTCCACCTCGTCCAGCAACACCACGCTGTAAGGGCGCCTGCGCACCGCCTCGGTCAGCACGCCGCCCTCGCCATAGCCCACGTATCCAGGCGGCGCACCCTTGAGCGTGGACACCGTATGCGACTCCTGGAACTCGCTCATGTTGATGGTGATCAGGTTCTGCTCGCCACCGTAAAGCGCCTCGGCCAAGGCCAATGCGGTCTCCGTCTTGCCAACGCCGCTGGGGCCGCAGAGCAGGAACACGCCTACCGGCTTGTCCGGGTCGGTCAAGCCGGCACGAGAGGTCTGGACCCGGCGCGCCACCGCCTCCAGCGCTTCGCGTTGGCCGATCACCCTGGTCGAAAGCGTATCCGCCAGATCCAGCACGGCGCGCGCCTCGTCCCGCAGCATGCGGCCCACGGGGATGCCGGTCCAGTCGGCCACCACCGCCGCGACCGCCGCAGCATCGACCGCGCAATGCACCATCGCCGTCTCATCCTGGCTGGCCGCCAGCGCTTCGCGCGCCTGCGTCAACGCATGGCGCTGGTCATCCTGCGCATCGGAGGAAGCGAGTTCCAGGGTCTGGCGCAATGTCAGCACCTGCCCGGCCAGTGCCCGTTCCGATTCCCAGCGCGCTGCCAGCGTCCGCTCGTCGTCCACGGCGCCGGCCTGCTCGGCGGCGAGGCGCTGAATCCGCTGCGCATCGCCTTCGCCCAGGCGCAGTTCACGTTCGGCGATGCGCTGCGCCAGCTCCAACGCCTGGACCCGCCTGCGCGCGTCCTCCAGGCTGGGCGGCACCGCGTGCTGGCTGACCGCGACACGCGCGCACGCCGTGTCCAGCAGCGCGACGGCCTTATCCGGCAGCTGGCGCGCGGGAATATAGCGGTGCGACAGCGTCACCGCCGCCTCGATCGCCTCGTCCAGCAGCAGCACGCCATGATGGGCCTGCAGCGTTTCAGCCAGGCCCCGCAGCATGCCGAACGCACGCGCCTCATCCGGTTCGTGCACCTGTATGACCTGGAAGCGGCGGCTCAGCGCAGGGTCCTTCTCGATGTACTTCTTGTATTCCGACCAAGTGGTGGCGCCTATGGTGCGCAGCTGGCCGCGGGCCAGCGCAGGCTTCAACAGATTGGCCGCGTCTCCCGTGCCCGCGGCGCCGCCCGCGCCCACCAGCGTGTGGATCTCGTCGATGAACAGCACCACCGGCCGCTCGCTGGCCTGCACCTCGTCAATGACGCCGCGCAGCCGCTGCTCGAACTCGCCCTTCACGCCCGCGCCCGCCTGCAACAAGCCGATGTCCAGCAGATACAGGGCAACGTCGCGCAGCTGCGGCGGCACCTCGCCCGCCGCCAGGCGCAACGCCAGGCCTTCCACCACGGCCGTCTTGCCGACGCCGGCCTCGCCGGCCAGCAGCGGGTTGTTCTGGCGGCGCCGCATCAGCACGTCGATGAGCTGGCGGAT
>NZ_DATCUY010000027.1:0-6650 GCF_036567245.1 Achromobacter sp.
CAGCGATGCGCTGGCCGCGCCCATCCCCGTGCCGCCTGTCACGCCGCCGGACAGCGTCATCGTCCTGCCCACCAGCCGCAACCAGGGCGCGCTGTACCGCCTGAACGCCGACCGCAATCCGCTGCACGTGGACCCGGCTGCCGCGCAGCGGGCGGGCTATGAACGTCCCATCCTGCACGGCGCGGCGCTGCTGGGCATGGTCAACCGCGCCCTCGAAGCCGGCCTGCGGCAATTGCCGGGCCTGCGCCTGGGCGAACTGGACCTGCGCTTCATGGCGCCGGTCTATCCGGGCCTGGACGTGGCCGTATCGCTGTGGCGGCAGCCGCAAGGCGTGGCCCTGGCCTGCCACCAGGCCGGCGCCCTGTGCGCCCAGGGCCGCGCGGCCTGGGCCGAGGAGGAACAATGAAAGACAAGACTTGCGCAAACGTGGAAGAAGCCCTGCGCGGCGTCGAATCCGGCGCCGTGATCTTCGTGGGCGGCTTCGGCGGTTCGGGCATACCGGCGCGCCTGCTCGCCGGCTTGCTGGCCAAACAAGGCGTGGGTAACCTCACCCTGATCAACAACAACGCCGGCGCGGGCGAGGCCAGCTTCCTCGCGCTGGTGGCTTCGGGCCGCGTCAGCCGCATCGTCTGCTCCTACCCGCGCATGCCGGGCAACGACGTCATCCGCGAGCGGGTGCAGGCCGGCAAGTTGGCGGTGGAAGTCATGCCCCAAGGCACGCTGGTCGAACGCATCCGCGCCGGCGGCGCGGGCATGGGGCCGTTCTACTCGCCGACAGGCTATGGCACGCCGCTGGCCGAAGGCCGCGAGACGCGCGTGTTCGGCGGCCGCGGCTACGTGCTGGAGGAACCGCTGCGCGCGGACTTCGCCTTCATCCGCGCGCACCGGGCCGATCAGTCGGGCAATCTGGTCTACCGCCGCGCCCAGCGCAACTTCGGTCCGGTCATGTGCATGGCAGCCCGCAGCACCATCGTCGAGGTCGAAGAGATCCTGCCTTGCGGCGCGCTGGATCCCGACGTCATCGTCACGCCCAGCCTGTTTGTGCATCGCCTGTTGGGGAGCCCGCAATGAAAAGACTGTCACGTGTACAGCTGGCCGCCCTGGTGGCCGACGACCTGCCGGCGCACGCCGTGGTCAACCTGGGCATAGGCATGCCCACCATGGTCACCGACCGCCTGGATCCGGCGCGCGGCGTGCAGCTGCACAGCGAGAACGGCATCCTCGGCATGCGCCTGCTGCAAGACCACGAGACCGCCGACGGCGACCTCATCAACGCCAGCAAGCAGTCGATCGCGCTGACCGAGGGCGCGGCCATCTTCGACCACGTCTATTCCTTTTCCATCATGCGCGGCGGCCATATCGACATCACGGTGCTGGGCGCCTTCGAAGTGTCCTGCGATGGCGACCTGGCGAACTGGTCGCTGGGCGCGGACGATCCCATGCCGTCGGTGGGCGGGGCCATGGACCTGGCGGTGGGCGCGCGCAACGTCTGGGTCATGATGGAAGCGCTGACCCGCGAGGGTGCGCCGCGTCTGCGCGCCCGCTGCACCCTGCCCCTGACCGGCGCGGGGGTGGTCGGGCGCGTCTATGCCGACATCGGCATCTTCGACGTGCGCGGCGGGGCCTTCGTGCCCCTGGCCCTCGTGGACGGCCTGCCGCCTTCCGAACTGCACCGCTGGATCGACGCGCCCGTGCGCCTCGAGGACACGCCGCGTGTCCTGCATCCCAACTCCTGATTGCTCTCAACCATGATACGCACCGAACATTTTCTCGAAGACGCCGAGGCCTGGCTGCGCACCGCGCTGGCCCAGTTGCGCGAGCAGTATCCGGTCACCGCCTCGCACACCCAGGAATGCCGCCAGGCCTGGAACCGCATGCTATGCGAAGCCGACCTCATCGCGCTGACCTGGCCGCGCGAATACGGCGGCCGCGAACTCAGCACCGCCGCGCTGATCGCCTTCCACGAACTATGCGCGCGCCTGCATGCGCCGCAACCCATCAACAGCATCGCGCACGCCATCCTGGCGCCCACCTTGTTGCGCTTCGGCACACCTGCGCAGAAGGCGCAGTTCCTGCCCGGCATCCGCAACGGCAGCGAGGTCTGGTGCCAGGGTTACTCCGAACCCCAGACCGGTTCGGATCTGTCGTCCGTACGCACCCGTGCCAAACCCGAGGCCGCCGGCTGGCGCGTCAGCGGCCGCAAGATCTGGACCACCCAGGCGCATCTGGCCAAGTGGTGCTTCGCGCTGGTGCGCACCGATCCCGACAGCCAGGCCCACCGCGGCCTGAGCTTCATGCTCATCGACATGCAGGCCGAAGGCGTGCGGGTCGAACCGATACGCCAGATGACGGGCGAGGCCGACTACAACGAAGTGCTGTTCGACGCCACGCCGGTGCCGGAAGGCCGCATCCTGGCCGAACCCGGCGAGGGCTGGCGCATCGCCATGGCCGCCGCCGAGTACGAGCGCGGCATCTACTTCATGCCGCGCGTCGTGCTGCTGGAAGACGAGCTTCAGCAACTGACCGCAGCGCTGGCGCAAGCCACGCTGGCCTCGGACGAACACGCCGTGCAGGCGCGGCGCGTGCGCGAATTGGCGGACCTGTGCCAGGTCATACGCTGGCGCGTGGACCGCGTGCTGCGCGAGGTCGCCGCAGGCAACACGCCTGGCATCGACGGCGCCATGCTCAAACTGCTGTGGAGCGAAACCCGCCAACGGATCTGGGAGCAGCGGGTGGAACTGCTGGGCGAGGCCGCCATCCTCGGCCCGCAGGCTGGCGCACCCCATGCCGGAGAGGCCAGCGTACTGCGCGAGTTCCTGTGGTCGCGCGCCGAAACCATCGTGGCCGGCACCTCGGAAATCCAACGCAATATCGTGGGCGAACGCCTGCTCGGCCTGCCCAAGGACAGGGGACAACATGCATAGCGAAATCAGGACACTGCTGTCCTCCACCTTCGGCCGCCTGCTGGAACAGCAGCATCCCGCCGCCTACGCCCGCCGCGCGCTGCCGGCGGACGACGCCGCCCAGCGCGCCCTGTGGAAGGAACTGGCCGAAGGGGGCTGGCTGGAAGCGGGATCGGAAGCCTTCCAGGCCGAGTACGGTCCCGGCACCCAGCTCATGGGCGAATGGGCTGGACGCGCCCTGCTCACCCTGCCTTATGGCGCTTCGGCCTTTCTCGCCAGCGCCTTGCTGGAGCAAACGCCCGCCCTGGCGGAAGTCGTGCTGGACCTGAGCGCGCATCCAGCCAGCATCCGCTGCGACCGCGCCGGCGACCAGCAGGGCTGGATCGACGCCTACGGCCCCGTGGCCCAGTACCTGCGCCTAAGCCGTCAAGACCAGGGCTGGCTGCTGGCCCGTTACGACCCGGCGATGCTCGAGTCGGTGCAAGGCCTGGATCCCACCGTGGCGCTGGCCCGCCTGCGTGGCCCCGCCCTCGCGCAGGCCGAACTGCCCGCGACGCAGGTCTTGCCCGCGCTGCAAAACCATCTGGCCTTCCTGCTGGCGCAACTGGTCGGCACCGCGGCGGCCTCGTTGGACCTGGCCATCGCCTACGCCAAGGAGCGCGAACAATTCGGCCGGCCCATCGGGCAGTTCCAGGCCATCAAGCACGCCCTGGTCGACGCCTGGACCGGTCTGGACAATAGCCGCTATGCCGTGGAGGCCTTACTGGCAACGCGCGCCTCGGCCGATCCCCAGCTTGCGGCGCTGGCCGCGCGCCTGGCCGCCAGTGCGTCGCGGCGAGCGGTAAAACTCTCGATCCAGGTACATGGAGGCATAGGCTTCTCCTGGGAGCACGACGCTCAGCTTTACCTGAAGCGCGCCTACCGGCTGGCGATCGAGGTGGAGCGGCTGGCCGCGCTGATGCGGGACTAGGCCCACCGGCGCGGGGGCCCGCGGAACGCCGTTAACATAACGGCTTTCCACAGCGCCTTCCCTTGCACAGCCGTGCCCCCGGATCCTCCCACCCCGATGAGCCACGTCCCGCCGCCGCAACGCAGGTCCGATCGCCTGGCGTCCTACTACTGGAGCGGCGACGCCATGCGCAGCCGCAGCGTCAGCAGCACCGTGCTGACCGGAACGCTGGACCTGCCCACGCCGCCCGCCCGCTTGCTGGCGGACTGGGAGCGCGAGATGGCCTCGCGCCTGTACCTGGAACCGGGGGACGTGGAGCAGATGCCGCTGGCCCGTACGCAGGCGCGCTGGCCCGAGTACGGCTCATGCCTGCAAGCCATGCATGAGTGGACGCAAGGACTGGGATTGCCCGGCTTGCTGGCATCCGCCGACATCGTCCTCATGGCCTGCCGCGGCGCCCGCTACCACCATGACGGCGCGCAATACGGCGGCGCCGCCTTCTGCAATCTGTTCCTGAGTGAAGACCGGGGCCTGGATGTGCACTTCCCGGCTAGCGGCCTGCGCCTTCCCCTGGTCCGTGGCGCCGCCATGATCTTCGACACCGGCCAGCCGCACGGCGTCATCCTGCGGCGCGGCACGGGCTTTCGCGAGGCAGACTTCGCGGCAGGCCTGGATCTGGCGCAGTTGTTCCTGACTTGGGAACTGCCCATCGAAGCCCCCCGCATTGCAAGCGCGCTCGGCATCGAATTCGATATCGATGCCGCCACGGCGTCGCGGCTGGACGAGGAACAGATCCGGGTGAACGGCGCGCGCGCCGCGCTCGACCCGGAATCCGGGTTGTGGTTGCCGGAGGAATGAAGCGGATCAGTTCAACACTGCGCCACCACGTCGCTGCCCATGCAATCCAGCAGCGGCTGCGCGCTGCTGCGCCGGACGATAGAAATCGATCAACCGCGGCCCGAGGCTGGTCGCATGATGGTTCAGGTCGGAACGGCCCATGCCCTTGATGACGACCTTGAACAAGCGACGATACGGGCCCGGCCGGCACTTCTGCGATCAAGACCCCGGCAGCGCCGCGCCCATGGCGGCGAACAGACCGCCGCACACCTTGTTGAAGCGCCGGCCGGAGCGCTCCAGCCAGGGGCGCACGCGATGCGCCAACCGCGCCAGCACATACTCGACCAGAAACTCCACCACCACGAAAGTCGCGGCCATGATCGCGAACTGCGTGTACAGGCTGCGAACCGGATCGATGAACTGCGGCAGGAAGGCGCCGTAGAACAGCAGCGCCTTGGGGTTGGAGATTGCGGACAGGAGGCCCTGGCTGAACATGCGCATGCCGCTTACGCGCGGCATGTTCGGGGCGGGCTGCAACTGCACGCCCGGCGCGCGCCAGAGCTGCATGCCCAGCCAGATCAGATAGGCGCCGCCGGCCCACTTCAGCACCGTCAGCGCGGGTCCCCAGGCCTTGAGCAAGGCGCTGATGCCCAGCATCGACAAGGCGATCAGCGCCACAAATCCCACCGCGCCGCCAGCAATGGTGCACAACGCCTTGCGGTGTCCGTGCAGCGCGCCGTGCGTCAGCGCAAGCAGCGTATTCGGCCCAGGAGTCACCGACAAGCCGATGACGGCGATCAGGTAGATGAGCCAGCTATGCAGGGCCATGGCGGAATGCGTGAATGAAGGGGAAGCGGCCAGTCTAGCCGCGGCGGCGGGGCTGCGCAAATGCGCCGCGCCGGGGCGCCGGAAAGACCGGATCCCGCGCAGCGCGGGCCGCGGCATCACTGGAAGCGGTATTCGGCCAGGTCATTGCCGTTTATGCAATGCTCGAACCGCTGTGGCTCAAACTCGGCCGCAAAGCGTCGCTTGCGCCTACCTCCGCCCTTGTTCTGTACTCGCACGCTGATTCTCGCGTTCTTGATGTGCGCCGCGAACATGTTGCACAGCTGCGCGCCCAGGCTCTTCTGGTAAGTGAACAGTTCCTGCGCAGGCAAGCGCCGATCCCCGCTGAGGTCATGCAGGCGCAGTTCGCACGAATCCCGCACGTACCCCGCGCGCAAGCGCAGATTGGCATAGCGGGTCGGCCAGTCCATTTGCGCCAGGTGTACATCGGAATGCGCCTCCCACCCTTCGAACCGGCGTTCGGATACCGCTTTCTGAATGCGGGCCCAGAGGCGCTCAGGGTGGTCGGTTTCCAGGATGATCATGACGCGGTTCTTCTATCGATACGACGAGCGCAATACTACTCGCGGCTGACGCGCTAAACGCTTGGCTCGACCCGATACCCATCATCGGCTGCCCGCATCAGGCCTGTCTGCTCGGCGCGCCGCAACAAGTGCCTGGTTGCCTCTAGCGCCGATTGGCAGGCGCCGCCACCGATGCGTTGGCAGGCGGCGCTCCCACGATGAGATTGGCGACATTGATGGCGTTCTGTTCCGATCCCATGCCTATATCTATCACGCCATTGGCTACCGGCCCGCCAATGCGCGGCAGCTCGACGAACTGATTGTTCACCGTGAACAAAAGCCAGTTGCCAACATTGCGCCGCGTGATCTCCCCGAGCTTGCCCGCGCCTTCGGGGGTGAACTGCAGGCGCAGGAAGGCGGCTCCTTCCTTCGTCTTCATCGGGACGACGTTGGCCAGATCCGCCCGCGTCAAGACCGGCGTGGGCAACATGTGGAGCACTTGCCCCCTGACGCGGATGGCTTGAAGCTGCGCGGCGGGTTTGGCCTGCACCAGACGAAAGTCGACGGCTGGCGCCGGCTGAGGTTGCGCGGCCGCGGGAGACGGCGCCGCCG
>NZ_DATCUY010000028.1:0-12977 GCF_036567245.1 Achromobacter sp.
AGGCGCCGCGTAAGCGCGGCGGGGTTGCCCGGGCCACGGGCCTGAAGGACGGGATCGCGATTTGCATGATGTGGGCTCCTTGCAGATAGGGCATGCGGACGGGCTGGCCTTGCCTGGCGGCCGTCCCGGAAAACAAGGCTAGGCCTGCGGCTGCGCCGGCCCCAGCAGGCGCAGCAAGGGCAGGCCCGCGGCCAGCACGGCCAACCCGATCAAGGCGCCGGCCCCGGCGTACATGGCGCTGGAGTACACCAGGCCGGCGCATGTCAGCGCCAGCAGCAACGGGGGCAGGGGATAGAGCGGCACGCGGAACGGGCGCGGGCGGTCGGGGTCGATGCGACGCAGCCGCCATACCGAAGCCGCGACCAGCAGCATGAAGATCCAGAACACCGGCGCGGTGTAGGCGACCAGGGTCTGCACGCTGTTCTGGCTGAAGGCGCCCAGCGCGATCAGCGCCAGCGTGATCGCCCCCTGGACCAGCAGCGCGGACGCGGGCGTCTCGCCTTGCGCGTTCCAGGCCGCCAGCGCCCGCAGGCGCGGCACGTCGCGGCCCAGCGCGAAATACACGCGCGCGCCGGTGATGATGGTGCCGTTGATGGTGCTGAGCGCCGTGGCGCAGATCGTCAGGCTGAGCAGGGCGGCCGCGTAGGGGCCGGCCGCCAGCTGCATCACGTCGGCGCCCAGCGCCGGCGTGTCGCGCAAGCCCTGCAGGCCGAAGATCTCCAGCAGCGCCAGGTTGGTCAGCACATACGCCCCGGTCACGAGCAGCGTGCCGATCAGCAGCACGCGGCTCATGTTGTGCCCGGGATCGCGCAATTCCCCGCTGAGATAGGCGGCCTCGTTCCAGCCGCCATAGGTCAACAATACGAACACCATGCCCATGCCCAGCAGCCCCGCCGTGTTGCCCGCCAGAGGCGCGGGCGCGGCATCGGTGCGCAGCGGGCTGTCTCCCGCCGCGGCCAGGCTCGCGGCCATTACGGCCGCCAAGGCCGCCACCGTCAAGGCGGTGAACAGCCATTGCAGGCGTTTGGAATAGCGCGTGCCCGCCACGTTCAAGGCGGTCAGCGCCACCACCGATATCGCGGCGTGCAGGGCGGGGCCATACGCGCCCAGCGGCACCAGGCGCTGCGCGTAATCGCCATAGATATAGGCCACGACCGCGATGGCGCCGGTCTGGATGACGGAGCAGCGCGCCCAGGCAAACATCAGGCCGACGCGCCGCCCCCAGGCCCGCGTCAGGTACAGATACTCGCCGCCCGCGCCTGGATAGGCCGATCCCAGCTCGGCATAGCAAAGCGCACCGACCAGCATCACCAGGCCGCCTGCGCACCAGAGTCCGATATAGACCGCCTCGGAACCCGCGTGCTGCGCCACCAGCGGCGGAAAGCCGAATATGCCGATCCCGATCACCACGCCCACCAGCACCATGGTGGCATCCATCACCGACAAGCCGGCTGGCGCACGCGGTTGGCGCAGCAGGGCCGGACTCGCGGACGAGCGCAGGGTGGGCTGTGTCATCGGAGGCTCTCGGTTGGGCGCGGCGAGCGCGGGAGGCGACGGCGTTTCGGGGACGGGGCCTGACAATCACCTGAACAAATTGCGACCGGCAGCAGTGCGTAAAAGTTTCTCCGGGTTTTCCCCGGGATGACGCCAATTACACGTGTTCAGCCTGCATTCAGATATAAAGTAAAACTTTACTATCGATTCTTAATGCATTGATTATTAAGAATAATATGTCTTAGTTAATGTGATTTATATAAAGTGGAGATGAAGCTATCCATACGCGTGGCAACGGCAGGGCTGGCGCTTTCCGCGCTGTTGGGCGTGATGCCCGCTGCGCTGGCGCATCACGGCTGGTCCTGGGCCGAGTCCGAACAGATGACACTGCAAGGCACCGTCCAACAGGTGCAGATCGCGCCCCCGCATCCCTGGCTGGACGTGCGCGCCGACGACGGCGTCTGGCGCGTGGAGCTGGGCAACCCCACCCAGACCAAGGACGCCGGATTCGTCGAGGGTTCCGCCAAGCCGGGCGATGCCATCGTCGCCATCGGCAACCGCGACAGCGACGCTGGCGCCAAACGCATGAAGGCCGTCCAGATCAAGGTCGGCGGCAAGACCTACGACATCTATCCCAGCCGCATCAAGAAGCCCTGAAGCGGGCCCGGCCCATGCCTGAGCTGCTGCGCCTGGCGCTGGAACAGCTTGAATCCCTGCCGCCGTCGATCTGGCTGCGGCGGTCGGGCACGCTATATCTGTTGGTGAACGCCGCCCACATCGGCGCCATCGGCCTGCTCATCGGCTCCATCGTGCCGCTGGACATGCGCCTGCTGGGGCTGTTGAAACCTGGACCGCTGACCCTGCTGGCGCCTGTGCTGGCACGCACGGCGGCCGCGGGCCTGGCGCTGGCTGTGCTGACCGGTGCCATGCTCTTCAGCGTGCGGCCGCTGGAGTACCTGGAAAATCCCGCCTTCGGAATCAAGATGGGTCTGCTGGCCGCTGGCGCGCTCAACGCGCTGCTGGCACGGCGCAGCAAAGCCTGGGAGGCGGTCCAGGAGCAGGGCATGGCTTCGGCCGGCATGCGCTTGCGGGCCGGCGCGTCTTTAGTTCTGTGGCTGGGTTGCCTGGTCGCGGGGCGCTGGATCGGATTCCTTTAAAGCGGCGTGAGCCTGCGTGCGGACAGGCCCCTTTGCGATGCCGGCGCCCGGAAGATCAGCGCGTTGCGCTGGCCACGGCCTCGACCGTGATGCGCAACTGCACCTCATCGCTCACGCCTGGCGCGAACGCATCCACGCCGAAATCGCTGCGCTTCACGACCGTCATGGCGTCAAAGCCGATGGCCGGGCGCTGCACCATCGGGTGCATGCCTTGCTTGTTCTGGCGCGCCTGCAGCACCACCGGCTTTTCGATGCCCTTGATGCGCAAGACGCCACTGATGCTGAGATTGCCGTTGCCCCGGTCGGCGACCGAGGTGCTCTTGAACTGGATGTCCGGGTACTTGGCCGCCTGGAAGAACTCCGCGCCCTGCAGCATTTCATCCAGCTTGGGCACATGGGATGTCAGGCGCGCCACGGGCACGCTCAGGTCCACCGCCGACTTTGCGGGCTGGGCGGCGTCGTAGCGGATCACGCCGGTCACGGCGCCGGCATGGGCCGTAGGCTTGGAAAAGCCCAGGTGGTCCCAGGTCACCACGATTTCCGTGTGTTCCGGATCAATCTGGTAGTCCACGGGCGCGGCGTGCGCGGGGAGGCTGCCCAGGGCCAGGAGCGAGGCCGCGAGGAATGCTGCGTAGGTGTGCTTCATTTGATTCTCTTGATGTTCGGCGCCCGGAGAGGTCCGGATGCTCATTCCGTCGCTTGCTGGCTTAAACCCAGCTGACAAAGACGGCACGAAAGAAGGATAGGAAATGATGCAATATCGCGCTAGCCGTATGAAACTGGCTGCAGCGTTCCAATTTTGATAGCAATCAAACCTTGGTGGCGATCAAACCCGGCGCCTGGAGAATCGATGCGCCCCGCGGGCAGTGCTGGCCGGACATCGCATGCCGGCCAGTCCGCCATGGGGCCATGGCCTGGAAGTCAGGCGGCGGCTTGCGCTTCGGCCAGCGCGCGCTGCACGGCCGGCCGGGCCGCAACCCGGGCCAGATAGGCCGTCAACTTGGGAAACTGCGTGAGGTCGACGCCGTCGCCCTCCAGCCAGCTGCCTATGGTGTACAGATAGCCGTCGACCACGCTGTAGCGTTCGCCCGCCGCCCACGGGCCGACGATTTGCGATTCGAGATAGGCGGCGCAGGCGGTCATGGAATGCGGCACCTTGGCCTGCATGGCGGCATGCGCGGCCGGATCGTCCGCCCAGCGCGCGCCGCGGCGCTTGTGCGCGTGCGCCACGTGCGCGGTGGACGCCAGATAGCTCGCCAATTCCTGCATCCGCGCGAACGCGAACGGATCATCGACCGGCGCCAGCTGCGCGGCCGGAAAGCTCTGCGCCACGAAGGCGAGCAGGGCGGGGGTCTCGGTCAACACGCCGTGTTCGGTCGCCAGCGCCGGCACGCGGCCCTTGGGATTGACGCGCAGGTACTCGGGGCTTTGCTGCTGCTGGGCGGCCATGTCGAGCTTGACCAGATCGAAATCGGCGCCTGCTTCATGCAGCGCGATATGCGTCGCCAGCGCACAGGTGCCAGGGGCGGAATAAAAGGTCCAACGGGACATCTGCATCCTCTTTGTTCAATGGGTGAAAAGCCGGGTCGCCACAACAAGCTGCCCGCGACAGGGTAGCCCGATCACTTGGCGATTCCAATAAAGACGGCCAGACAGCGCTCGACTTCCAGCAGCGTTGCAGCCTCGATGCGGCCGAAAGCAGGGCCAAGCTTGTCCCGCCTTACGGTCAGCGCCTTGTCGACCATGATTTGAGATAGCTGTTGCAAACCGTTATGAGCAGTCGGCCTTGCGTTGACCCGCAGCAAGGGGGCGTCGACCAGACTGCTGGTCACCGGCAGGACGGTGATGCTTCCGTGTTCGCTGAACAGGTCAGCTTGAATGACCAAGGCCGGCCGCGGTTTGCCAAAATCGCCTTGCGCCACGACTGTCACCAGTTCGCCGCGCATCAGGGCTCCCAGCCATCCAGCTCGGACAGGGCCTGATGCATCAGGCGCCGCGTCGGATGATCCGCGGCATCCGCCTCGGTCGCCAGGCGCGACTGCCTGCGGCATTCCTCGGCGAAATTCGGCCGCCGGGTATCAGGCACCCAGATCTGGACCGGACGCAAGCCGGCCATGCGTAGCGCGGTGCGATGCTTGTTCACGCGGGCGTTTACATCGGATGTCACCATGTCAGCCTCCCTGTTGCATGTAACAGAGTACACGGGGAAGTCGTTACATGCAACGGGTATCGCGGTTGCCGCCACGAGCCGCGTTTCGTCAATCAAGCATGTCATTGCCACGTTAGCCGTCCGTATGGATAGAACTGCTCACGATATCTGATCTACATCATGTCGCAATCCGAATTGACCGCAAGGCTTGATGCATCCGAGGTATCTGCTCCGCCTTGCGTGATAGCATCTGCGCCGATAAGGAACCCCGAATGCACGCATCTGCCTATGCCCGTAGACGTTGGGTCGCGCTGGTCGCGATGGCCCTGTTCGTCTTTCAGGCGCTGATCGCGTCCTCCGCGCTGGCAGCCTCCGGCATGGGAACGGCCAAGGCGGCAGTCACCACCATCGTCTGCACCGCCAGCGGCCCGCGCGTGGTCACGCTGGATGTCGATGGGCAGGGGCAAGGCGCACAGCAGCACAGCGGCGCCTTACCGCATTGCTGCAGCGCAGGCTGCGCCATGCTCAGCGGGGCCACTCCTCCCGAAATTCTCTTGCTCGCCTGGTTCCTGCCGGCGGCGGCGCCCGCCGTCCATCCTCCGGCCGCGGAACCGCAATTCTCCAGCGCTTTAGCCCGGCTGCCACAGCAGTCGCGAGCGCCGCCGCAGACCGCCTGACCTCCTTCCCAAACGTTATCGACAGGCCATCCGCTCAGCCCGCAAGCCTGCGGGCCTGAACGGCTGCGCCAGCATCGCCGGCACGCACCGGACCACCGGTCCCACGCGCCGCGGGGAGGGGCGTCCACGTGCCATCGATGCGCGCCTCATACGTGGCGACTGCGCGAGCCTTCACCCCTGAAGGCGCGGGTCGCCGTCAGTCCGCGCCCGCTACAGAACTTGCCTGATCGATAGAAACCTGACATGACCAGAAAAGAGGAATTCCTGCGAATGAGTTGCCTGGCCGCCGCCCTGGCCGCCTCATTCCCCGCCTGGCCCCAAGCCGCCGAGACGAATAACATCTACACCACCGATCCCGTGGTCATCACGGGCGTGGAACCCAGCGCGCCGTTGACCTTCACCACGGATCCGAAGATCCCGCGCCAGCCGCTGCCGGCCAGCGACGGGACCGACTACCTGAAGACGATTCCCGGCTTCTCGGCGATCCGCAATGGCGGCACCAATGGCGATCCCGTGCTGCGCGGCATGTTCGGCTCGCGCCTGAATCTGCTGACTAACGGCAGCTCCATGCCGGGCGCCTGCCCGGCGCGCATGGACGCGCCCAGTTCCTACATCTCGCCCGAGAACTTCGACCAGCTCACGGTCATCAAGGGACCGCAGACGGTGCTGTGGGGCCCGGGTGCGTCGGCCGGCACGGTCAAGTTCGATCGCGACACGCCGAGATTCACGGCAGCCGGCGTGCGATTCGATGGCAGTTTGACGGGCGGCTCGTTCGGCCGCAACGACCAGGCCGCAGACCTGACCATCGGCAACGACCAGGTCTACACGCGCATCACGGCCAACCATTCCCACTCCCAGGACTACAAGGACGGCGACGGCAATACCGTGCCTTCGCGCTGGGACAAGTGGAACGCCGACCTGACCCTGGGCTACACGCCCGACGCCGACACCTTGTATGAACTGACCGCCGGCACGGGCGACGGCGAAGCGCGCTACGCCGGCCGCGGCATGGATGGATCCCAGTTCAAGCGCGAGAGCTTCGGCCTGCGTTTCGAGAAGCGGAACCTCGGTCCGGTGCTGAGCAAGGTCGAGGCGCAGCTGTACTACAACTATGCCGACCATGTGATGGACAACTACACGCTGCGCGCGCCGGATCCCATGAGCGCCATGCCGATGGCCATGGCCGCCGACGTGGACCGCGCGACCTGGGGCGGCCGCTATGCAGGCACCTGGGAACTGTCGCCGGATCTCAACCTGGTCACCGGCCTGGACTTCCAGCAGAGCCGCCATCGTTCCCGCAACGGCACCGACACTGTGCCGTACAGCAGCCAGCGCTGGATCAAGGATGCGGACTTTTCCAACACCGGACTGTTCGGCGAGCTGACCTGGCGCGCCGCGCCGGGCAGCCGCGTCATCGGCGGCGCGCGGATCGACTGGGCCTCGGCCAAGGATTTTCGCCAGGACAACGGCTCGATGATGATGCCCATGCCCAACCCCACCGCGGATGAGCGCCGCAACGACACGCTGCCCAGCGGCTTCCTGCGCTACGAGCAGGATCTGGCGTCGTTGCCGGCCACGGTCTATGTCGGCCTGGGCCATGTGGAGCGCTTCCCGGACTACTGGGAACTGTTCTCCCCGGACCGCGGCCCAACGGGCTCAGCCAACGCTTTCCAGGGAGTGAAGCCCGAGAAGACCACCCAGCTGGACTTCGGCGCGCAATACAAGACCGAAATGCTGGACGCCTGGTTCTCGGGCTACGCCGGCTATGTCGACGACTTCATCCTGTTCAGCTACACCTCGGGCGGGATGATGGGCCCGGCCTCGCAAGCCACCAACGTCAACGCCCGCATCGCTGGCGGCGAGTTGGGCGCCTCGTACAAGCCGGCGCCATCATGGAAGCTGGGCGCCACGCTGGCGTATGCCTGGGGCCAGAACCGCAGCGACGGCAGGGCGCTGCCGCAGATGCCGCCGCTGGAGGCCAAGCTCAGCGCCGCCTACGACGACGGCACGTGGTCCGCCGGCGCGCTATGGCGCATCGTGGCCGCGCAGCACCGCTACGCCTTGAACGAAGGCAATGTCGTGGGCAAGGACTTCGGCCCCAGCGCGGGCTTCGGCGTGTTTTCCCTCAACGGCGGCTATGCGGTCAACAAGCAGGTCCGCTTGTCGCTGGGCGTGGACAATCTGTTCAACAAGACCTACAGCGAGCACTTGAACCTGGCCGGCAACGCCGGCTTCGGCTATGCGGCCAACACCGCGGTCAACGAGCCGGGCCGCACGGTCTGGGCGCGCTTGAGCTTCAAGTACTGACGCGCCCAGCCCGGCGGGCGCAATCAGGACGCGCGCGGAGCCGCCAACAGCCCGACGATTCCGCGCACGTCCTGTTCGCTCTCCAGCCCGCGCAGTCTGCGCGCCAGTTCCCGCGTCTGCGCGGCAGGCAAGGGCGGCTGCGCGGAGGCGCAGCAGGCTTCGAACTTTGCGTCCTGTTCGGCCACGCCCAAAGGACATTCGGGACTGCCGGGAAAAACTGGCATGTCGACCGCGAATTCGCGGCCGTCCTTCAGCCGCAATTCGACCCGCTGGGGGCTCATGGCGTTGGGGTCGGGATTGCCGTCATCCACCACCAGAATGCGGCCGGCCAGTTCGAAAGTCCTGGCTTCGGCCAGCGCGGCCGGATCGAAATCGGGGATGCCGACCCGGCCGCGCAGCAGGGCCGTGGCCATGGCATAACCCATGCACAGCCTGGCGGTGGCGGAATCCATGCCCGGATGGGCTGGCCGCCCGACCAGGCGCACGATCAGCGAAGACGCGCGAACCGTGATCCGGTCCACGTCCTCGGGCCGCAGCGCATGGGCGCGCATGAGATCCAGCACGGCGCCGATGCCGCTGTGCGTGGCGCGGCCGGTCGGGTACGGCTTGTGGCTCATGCGGGTGATCTGGAACACCTGGCCCACGTCTCCGCGAACCGCGTCCCAGTCGGCCTGGCCGGCGTCGTAAAGCGCGAAGTAGCCGTAGGGACCTTCCAGGATGTCGCGCGGCCCGGGGAAGCCCGCGCGCGCCAGTTCGAAGGACGTGACGGCGGCCCTGGCGTTCAGGCCGACCTGCAGGCCGACCGCGGGCGAGCCTTCGATATGCGCCTGCATGGTGCCGGAAAGATGGCTGTATGCCAGCCCCAGCGCGTCGCGCGTGGCGGTTTCGTCCAATCCCGCCAGCTTGCAAAGCGTGGCCGTGGCGCCCAGGCCGCCGCACATGGCGGGCCGGAAGAAACGCATGGGCGCGCGCTGAGCCAGCGCGACGTAGATGGCGAAGTCCAATCCAGCGGCGACCGCCGTGATCAGTTGAGGGCCATCGATGCCGCCTTCGCGCTCGGCGTAGCCCAGCGCCGCCGGCACGATGCAGGCGAACGCATGCACCACGGCGCGGTCGTGGATGGCGTCGAACTCCTGGTTGAAGACCTGATAGGCGTTCAGCATGACCGCGCTGGCGAGCGGCAGCCGCTCGCCGCTGCCCCAGACGGTGGCCTCTGCGCCTTGGCCCAGAGCCTGGGCCGCCTGGCGCAGCGACGCCATGCGCGGATGGCGCGAGCCGGAAAGCCCGACGCCGACCGCATCGAGAATGAAGGTCTGGGCCGCCATCACTGCCGCCGCCGGCAGGTCCTGGTAGCGGGTGCGCAGCAAATGCGTGACCAAGGTATCGATGGCGTTCATGCGGCGGCTCCGGCGGACTTGGCGGGAACCTGGCCGGCATACCAGTCATACATCGCGGCGCCGGTGACGAAAGTGGTCATCGGATGCCGCTGCAGCAAGTCCAGCATGGTCACCAGGTCGGCGTAGCGGTGCGGCACGCCCATCAGATGGGGATGCAGTCCCAGCGTGAGGACGCGCGGACAACCAGCGGCTTGGGCCTCCAGGGCATACAGATCCAGCGTCCTTTCCAGGCGCCGGCTGAATTCCCCGGTGGCATGCTTTTCCACCGCGTGGATGACCGAATCGTTCAGCTCCAGCGCGTAGGGTAGCGCCAGCAACGGCCTCCCGGCGGTCTGCATCCAGTTGGGCAGGTCGTCCAGGCACCAGTCGAACAGGTAGTCGATGCCGGCCTGGGCCAGCAGATCCGGCGTGTCCTGCGTTTCGCGCAGGCCGGGCGAAAGCCAGCCACGCGGACGGCTACCGCTGAAGCGCTCGATCCGGTCCAGCGCCGCCGCGATGGTGCGGGCCTGGCCGTCGCCGTCCTCTTGCGAGAGCGCCCGCTGGTGGATGCCGTGGCCGATGAATTCCCAGCCGGCCTCCAGCAGCGCCTGCGCCGCCTCGGGATAGGCGTCGATGACCGAAGCATTCAGGCTGGCCGAGGCCGGCAGGCCCCGGCCGCGAATGGCATCGATGATGCGGGGCAGCCCGCAGCGCAGGCCGTACTCGGCCCAGCTGTAGTTGGGCACGTCCGGCACTGTTTCGCGCCCATGCGGCGCGGTCAGCAGAGTACGGGGCATGGGCTGGTCGAACGGCCAGTGCTCCACATTGACCACCAGGTGCACCAGGATCGGCCGGCCGTCCAGCGCCGCCAGGGGCGGGCGCTGGCTGGACAGCATGAAAGGAATGCGTGGGTTGTTCATGGCATCTTGCTCATGGTTCAAAGACGGCTCAGCGGCCGAGAAAGACCGGCTCGCGTTTTTCGGCGAACGCCCGGCGGCCTTCGGCGTAGTCCTCGCTGCCGAAACACTCGGCCACCAAGGCATCGATCGCGTCGAGCCGGGCGGACGCAGGCGGATTCATGGTCGCCAGTATGGCCGCCTTTGCCGCGCGCAGGGAGAGGGGCGCATTGGCGGCAATGCCGCGCACCCGCGCCTGGGTCTGGCGGATGAAGTCGTCGTCGGCGTACCGCTCATGGACCAGGCCGCGGCGTTCGGCCTGCTCGGCGTCGAGGTTGCGGGCGGTATAGAACAGATCGAACGCGGACGCCGCACCCACCACGCCCACCAGCCTGCGCATGTCGGCATAGGAGTAGCCCAGCCCCAGCCTCGCGGCCGGCATGCGGAAACGGGCGCTGGCGCTGGCATAGCGCAGGTCGCAGGCCAGCGCCAGGCCGATGCCGCCGCCCATGCAGGCGCCCTGTATCAGCGCCACGGTCGGGGCCGCGAACTCCGCCAGCAGCTGTTGCGCGTCCGCCACCGCCTGGTTGTACCTGGCGACCGCGGCGGCGCCGTCGCGCGCCTGGTCGAACTCGCTGATGTCGGCCCCGGACACGAAGGCCCGGGTACCGGCGCCGGCGAGCGCCAGCACCCGCACCCCGGCGCCCTCCAGTTCACGCAACGCAGCGGCCAATTGCTGCCACATGGCCAGGGTCATCGCATTGCGCCGTTCCGGATGGCAGACCGTGAGGGTCGCGATGCCGTCTTGCAAATCGACCTGGATTTGGCCGCCGCTCATACCACCCCCGCTTCATACAAGCGCTCGATGTCGCCCTCGCCATAGCCCACCTCCGCCAGCATCTCGCGGGTGTGCTCGCCCCAGCCGGGGGCGGGCCGTGCGATCTGGGCGGGCGTGCGCGTCAAGGCCACAGGCTGCGAGATCAGGCGGTACTCGTGTCCGGTCTCGTCCGCGACCGGCTGCGCCACGCCCAGATGGCGGACCTGCTCGTCCTCGAATACCTGCGGGATGCTGTAGACCGGGCCGGCCGGCACCCCGACCCGGTTCAGCAGCCCGACCCAATGCGCCACGCTTTGCTGGCGGAAGCGCTGCGCCAGCGATTCATTGAGCTCGGCGCGGTTCACCACGCGCAGCTTCTCGGTCGCGTAGCGCGGGTCCTCCAGCCATTGCGGCGCGTCCAGGCACTCGCACAGACGGCGCCAGTTGCCTTCGCCCGACGCGCCCAGGTTGAAGGCGCCGTCGCTGGCTTCGAACAGGCCCATCGGGCTGCTGGTCGGATGGTCGTTGCCCACCTGCACCGGCGTGTCGCCATCGTTCAGGTAGCGAGCCGCCTGGAAGTCCATCAGCGCGATCTGCGTGTGCAGCAGGGAACTGTGGACCCATTGGCCCACGCCGGATTGTTCGCGCTCCAGCAAGGCGAGCAGGACGCCGACCGCGGCGTAGATGCCGGTACCGCAATCGGCGACCGCCAGCCCGGCGCGCAGCGGGCCGCCGCCGGCGAAGCCCGTGACCGACATGAGGCCGCCCATGCCCTGGATGATCTGGTCGAAGCCAGGCCGGTCCGCATAGGGGCCGTCCTGGCCAAACCCGGAAATGCTGGCCAGGATGATGCGGGGATTGATGGCGCGCAGCACGTCGTAGTCCACCCCCAGGCGCGCCTTGACGTCGGGACGCCAGTTCTCCACCACCACGTCGGCCGTGGCCACCAGTTGCTTGAACACGGCCAGGCCTTCGGGCTTCTTCAGGTTCAGCGTCATCGACCGCTTGTTGCGGTTCAGGTTCTGGAAGTCGCCGCCGGTGCGGTCGGCGGCGAACATGGCTTCATTGGGATCGATTCCGGCCGGCGGTTCGATGCGGATCACGTCCGCGCCGAAATCGGCCAGGATGCGCACGCAGGTCGGGCCGGCGCGCACGCGCGAAAGGTCCAGCACGCGAAAGCGCGCAAGGGTGGGGGAGGCATTGATTCTGGCCATGATGAGTCCGTGGATTAGCGTTGCAGGATGGCGGAAAAGGGCAGGGCGAACTGGTGCGCGAAGGCCAGCAGCAGGGCCTCGCTGCCTGGCCCCCCGACCGCTTGCACGCAGACGGGGCGGCCCAGCGCGTCGATGCCGACGGGCAGGACCAGCGCGGGCAGGCCCAGATAGTTGAGGTAGGCGTGGTGGCGATGCAGCGCCGCGAGCGCGCGCGGATCGAAAGCAGGGCTGCTGGTGGTGACCGCCGAGCGGTCCGGCACCCCTTGCGGCAGGCAGGGCGTGAGCAGCAGGTCCGCATCGACGAGATACGTGGCGACGAACGCGGCGCGCGACGACGCGATTTGCGACAGAGCATGCCGATACCAAATCGCCGGCATGGCCCAACCAGGCAGCGCGATGGCCTGGGTGGCGGGCGCCAGCGACGCCAATTCGCGGCGCACACTGCCGGCGAGCGTGGCGGCAGCCTCCGCGTGCAGCACGATCTGCGCCAGGCGGTTCAGGCGGTCCAGATCGGGCCCCGGTTGGGCATCGATCCGCGCCGAATCCCGCAATCGCTGTTCGAAGCACGCCATCGCCGCGCCCACGTCGGCGCGCGCGTCGGCGGTCCCGAGCGTGGACGCCACCCGCCAGCGCCGGGGCCTGGAAAGTTCCTGTTCGATACCCGCCGCATCCGTGGGCAGTGCCGGCGCGACCGTCGCCGACGGCCGCAACGCGGCATAGACGCAGGCGGCGTCCAACGCGTCTCGGCCGATCACCCCCACCGTGTCCAGCGTTGGCGCCAAGGCCGCCACGCCGTCCGCCGGGATCACCCCTTGGGTCGGCTTGAGCCCCACCAGGCCGCAGGTAGCCGCCGGCATCCGCACCGAGCCGGCCGTGTCGGTGCCGAGCGA
>NZ_DATCUY010000029.1:0-3854 GCF_036567245.1 Achromobacter sp.
GGCGTCGTGATATTTGGCTGGATCACCAACATTGCCGTCGGCCTGTTGTTCTTCCTGCACGGGGCGCGCCTGTCCCGCGAGGCCATCATCGCCGGCCTGACGCACTGGAAGCTGCACCTGACGATCTTCTCGGCGACCTTCCTGATGTTCCCGCTGCTGGGCCTGGCGCTCAAGCCGGTGCTGGAGCCGCTGGTCACGCCGGAACTCTACCTGGGCATCCTGTTCCTGTGCTGCCTGCCCGCCACCGTGCAATCGGCCATCGCCTTCACCTCGATGGCGCGCGGCAACGTGCCGGCCGCCGTGTGCAGCGCTTCCGCCTCCAGCCTGCTCGGCATCTTCCTCACCCCGCTGCTGGTGGGCACGGTGGTGGCCAACGCGGGCAGCGCCCCGATTTCGTTCGACGCAGTCGGCAAGATCATGCTGCAGCTGCTGCTGCCCTTCGTGCTGGGCCAATTCGCCCGCCGCTGGATCGGCGCCTGGGTGCACAAGCGCAAGGCCATGCTGAAGTTCGTCGATCAGGGTTCCATCCTGCTGGTGGTCTACACGGCATTTTCGGAAGCCATCAACGAAGGCCTGTGGAGCTCGACCCCGATCCCCGCGCTGGCCGGCCTGGTGGTGGCTTGCGCCGTCATCCTGGCGCTGGCGCTGGGCCTGTCGGCCCTGGCCGGCCGGGTGCTCGGCTTCAACGTGGAAGACCGCATCACGCTGCTGTTCTGCGGCTCGAAGAAAAGCCTGGCCAGCGGCATTCCGATGGCGCAGGTGCTGTTCGCCGGCCACGCCGTGGGCGCAATCGTGCTGCCCCTGATGCTGTTCCATCAGATCCAGTTGATGGTGTGCGGCGTACTGGCCGCGCGCTTCGGCAAGCGCCCCGAGGCTGAAGCCTGAAGCGGATTCCCGCCTGCAATGAAAAACCGCGCCGAGGCGCGGTTTTTTCTTGGGCCGGAATGCGCTCAGTACATGTCGCGCGGCTGCGAACCCGAGAAGTTCAGGAAGCGCGTGCTCGAACCCTGGAAGGTCAGGCGCACCGTGCCGATAGGGCCGTTACGCTGCTTGCCGATGATGATCTCGGCGGTGCCCTTATCCGGCGAGTCGGGGTTGTAGACCTCGTCGCGGTAGATGAACAGGATCACGTCGGCGTCCTGTTCGATGGCGCCGGATTCGCGCAGGTCGCTCATCACGGGACGCTTGTTGGGGCGCTGTTCCAGGCTTCGGTTCAACTGCGACAACGCGATCAGCGGGCAGTTGAGTTCCTTGGCCAGACCCTTGAGCGAACGGCTGATTTCCGACACTTCGGTGGCCCGGTTTTCGCCGGAACCGTTGCCCGACATGAGCTGCAGGTAGTCGATGATGATCAGGCCCAGCTGGCCGCACTGCCGCGCCAGGCGGCGCGTACGCGCGCGCACTTCCATCGGGCTGAGCGCGGGCGTTTCGTCGATGTAGACCTGCGCGTCCTGCATCAGTTGCACGGCGTGCGTCACGCGCGGCCAGTCGTCGGCGATCAGCTTGCCGGTACGCATGCGGTGCTGGTCCAGCAGGCCGACCGAGCCCAGCATACGCATCGCCAACTGCACCGCGCCCATTTCCATGGAAAACACCGCCACGGGCAGGCCCTGTTCGATGGCCACGTGTTCGCCGATGTTCATGGAGAACGAGGTCTTGCCCATGGACGGGCGGCCGGCCACGATGATCAGGTCGCCGCCGTGCATGCCGGACGTCATCTTGTCCAGATCGGCGAAGCCGGTGGGCACGCCCGTCACATCGGAGCTGCCCTCGCGGTGGTAAAGCTCGTCAATGCGTTCAACCACCTGCGTGAGCAAGGGCTGAATCTCCTGGAAGCCAGCAGCGCCGCGCGACCCTTCCTGCGCAATCTGGAAGACCTTGGATTCGGCCTCGTCCAGCAGTTGGCGGGCTTCCTTGCCTTGCGGATTCAGGGCGGCCGAGGAAATCTCGTCGGCGATCGACACCAGCTTGCGCAGCATGGCGCGCTCGCGCACGATCTCGCCGTAGCGGCGGATGTTGGCGGCGGACGGCGTGTTGTGCGCCAACGCGTTCAAGTAGGCCAGGCCGCCTGCGTCTTCGGCCTTGCCCGCGCTGATCAGGGACTCGTTAACCGTGATCACGTCGGCGGGACGCGCCAGCCCGATGAGGCGGGCGATGTGGTGCCAGATCAGGCGGTGGTCGTGGCGATAGAAGTCTTCTTCCACCAGCACGTCGGCGATGCGGTCCCAGGCTGCGTTGTCCAGCAACAGGCCGCCCAGAACCGACTGTTCAGCCTCGATGGAATGGGGAGGAACGCGCAGGTACTCGAGCTGGGAATCGGCGGGTGTATTCATGACTTCAATAGTAACGGCTGCAGGATATCCGCAACGCGGAAGAATCCCTGGATATCGCGCGAGGGCAGGCGGCCCAGGACCACGCGCAAGGGCGCCGCAATGGCGCAGAGCACACGCGCCAGGCGTGTCAGGCGAGCGCGGACCTCGGCATCGGGGTTGCTCTCGAAATAGACTTCAAGCGCCAGTTTACCCAGCGTGCGGGCCACGTCGTCCGGCAATTTACGCAAAGACACCAGAGAGGCCAGCATCTGGAACAGGTCATAGGCCTGGGCCAGCGGGCGCGACAAGGTCGAACCGATGTTCTCTTCGAAATCGATGCGCCACAGTTCGCCATCCTGCAAGGTGATGTTGCGGATCTGCGCGCCGCCATGCCACATGCCGCGGGCATGGAAGGCGGCCAGATCGGCCGCGGCCGCGCGCGCCAGCCACAACCGGGAAGTGGTGTCCTCGTTGCGGATCAGGTCGGCCAGGTCCTCGCCCACGTACTCCAGCACCAGCAGGCCCTGCTCTTGCCACCACACCTCGGGCACGCGGCAGCCTGCCTTCAACAACTGCGCCAGGCGTTGCGACTCGTGCGCCAGACCATTGCGCAGCAGCACGCCCGGCCTCGGAAATTCGCCCAGGAAGATCTTGCACCCCACGCCCAGGAACAGGGCGCGCACATAGCGCAGCGCATAGCTCAGGCCCCGGCCGATGCTGGGCCGGCGCCGTTTGATGATGCAGCGCACGCCCTCTATCGTCACATCCCGCACCGACGGTTCACGCGACGCATCCACGCTTTCCAGCCAGGCTCGCAAGCCGGGAGGCGCGTTGTGGTGAACGGGGGGCTGAGTCAAGAGGTCCTCTGAGGAATACGGCGCAAGGCCTGATCGTGGAGTCCGAAGCCTACACGCAATACGTGTGGGGGCAAAAAGAAAAAAAGCCGGCACGCAGGCCGGCTTCTTTTTACTGCGGGTACCGGCTTAGGACAGTTCGCCTTCGACCAGGACCGTCACGTCGACCAGCACGTCGGCGTGCAGGGCAACCTGGATCGGGAACTCGCCGACCGACTTCAGTTGGCCGTTGGGCAGACGCACTTGCGACTTTTCGACGGCTTCGAAACCGGCCTTCTTCAGGCCTTCGGCGATGTCGGCGTTGGTGACCGAACCAAACAGACGGCCGTCGACGCCAGCCTTCTGGGCGATCTTCAGCTGGAAGCCGGCAAGGCGCTCGCCCAGAGCTTGGGCAGCGGCCAGCTTTTCAGCCTGGGCCTTTTCCAGTTCGGCGCGGCGCGCTTCGAATTCCTTCAGGGCGGCGTCGGTTGCACGACGGGCCTTGCGCTGGGGGATCAGGAAGTTGCGGGCGTAGCCATCACGCACGCGGACGACTTCGCCGAGGTTACCCAGGTTGACGACTTTTTCGAGCAGAATAACTTGCATTTCAGTGCCCCGGATTAGTTGTGGTTGTCGGTGTAAGGCAACAGGGCCAGGAAGCGCGCGCGCTTGATGGCGGTGTCCAGCTGGCGCTGGTAGATTGCCTTGG
>NZ_DATCUY010000030.1:0-11353 GCF_036567245.1 Achromobacter sp.
GCCCTGGCGGTCACCACCAAGACCCGTGCCGCGTCCAACCCCGACGTGCCGACCGTGGCCGAGCAAGGCTATCCCGACTACGAACAATCGGCCTGGAGCGCGCTGGTCGCGCCCGCCGGCACGCCCGCGCCCGTCATCGCCCGCCTGAACACGGCGATGAACCAGGCGCTGCGTTCGGACAACGTCAGCAAGGAATTGCGCAGCCGCTCCCAGGAACCCCTGGGCGGCGCGCCGCAAGACGTACAGACCCAGATTCGCAAGGAGCTGCCCAAATGGGAAGGCATCATCAAGGCCGCCGGCACCACGCTGGATTGAACCCGAACGCCGCACGAACGGGAGCCCCCGCATGGCCACGGTAAGCCGCGAGGACTTCTCCTGCGCCGCGGCGACCAACGCGTCGGCCTACCGGCGCGTCACCATACCGATGCTGCGGATCGAGGCGGGGCCAGGCCCCGCCGTCGCCTTGATGGCGGGCGTGCATGGCGACGAATGGGAAGGCCAGGCCGCCATCCTGGAACTGTGGCGCCTGCTGCCCGGCATCCTGCGGCGCGGCACGGTCTATCTGCTGCCCGCGGCCAACGCCGAGGCCTCGCTGGCCGGCACGCGCCTGTCGCCCTCGGACGACGGCAACCTGAACCGCGCCTTCCTGGGCGCCCCCGCACGCGGCTACACGGAAAGCGTGGCGGCCGCGCTGGAAGCCCGGTTGTTGCCCCGCATACAGGCGCTGGTGGACGTGCACAGCGGCGGCGCGTCGCTGCGCTACCTGCCTTCATCGGTGATCACGCGTTACGGCAACGATGCCTACGACGAACGCCTGCCCGCTCTGGCGCGCGCCTTCGGGCTGCCCGATTGCATGTTCTTCCGCGGCACCGAGCCGGGCTCCATGCCGGCCGCCGCCAGTCGTCACGGCGTACTGCGCCTGAGCGCTGAAATCGGCGGCGGACGCGAAACCAGCCAGGCGCTGGTCGACCGCTGCCGCGACGGCCTGCTGGGCTGCCTGGGCGAACTGAGCCTCTTGCCCGACCGACCTCCTGCGTTAAGGCCCGAAGTCAGGCTCTACGACCTGGACGCGCCCGCCGCCACCCTGCGCGCCAACGAAGCCGGCGTATTCGTGCCTGCCGTCGGATTGGGACAAATGGTCGGTGCGCGCCAGCGCGTCGGCCAACTGATGGAACCCGCCCGCCCCGACATGCCGGCGCGGACCCTGACCAGCCCGCAGGCCGGCACCGTCGTCTGCCTGCGCTCCATCGCCCGCAGCGACGACGGCGATTGCCTGCTGCAGGTGGCTCCCGCCCTTCCCCTTGATTCTCTTGCTTCGAAGTACTGACACATGCAGATGAACCCTAGCTTGTCCGGCCTGCGCTGCATCCGCTGCTCCAGCCTGTGGCCACCCGCCGATTACCCCGAAGGCTGCCCCAGCTGCCTGGAAGCTGGCCACCCTGCCGGCCTGGAATGCCTCTACGAACCTTCCACGGACCACGCCATGCCCCTGCCGGTGCTGGACGCCGTCACGCTGGGCGAAGGCGCCACCCCCTGCCTCGCCGCGCCCGCGCTGGCCCAAACCGAGGGCGTAGGCCAGCTGTGGCTGAAATGCGAAAGCGCCAACCCCACCGGCAGCCACAAGGACCGCATGGCGGCCCAGCTGGTGTCGCGCGCGCGCCTGGCGGGCGCCACCCGCGTGGCGGCCGCATCCAGCGGCAATGCCGGGGTCTCGCTGGCCGCCTATTGCGCCGCCGCGCGGCTGGAGGCCGACATCGCCATCACCACCAACTGTCCGCCCTTGCAGCGTGAGGCCATGCAGCGCTTTGGCGCCCGTCTGACCGCCTTCGAGGACAGCCTGAGCCGCTGGCCCCACGTCGAGAACCTGTGCCGCAACCATGGCGCCTTCGCCGGCACCAACTATCTGAATCCGCCCGTGGGCACCCATCCCTACGGCGTGGAAGGCTACAAGCCCATCGCGCTGGAAATCCTGGAAACCTGCGGCGTGCCCAGCGACATCGTCGTGCCCACCGCGCGCGGCGACCTGCTGTGGGGGATTTTCCTGGGCTGGCAGCATCTGCTGCAAAGCGGCCGCATCGCCCGCCTGCCCCGCCTGCACGCGGTGGAGCCGTACGCCCGTCTGTCACGCGCCCGCGCTACCGGCGACGCACGCAAGCAATGGGACGGCGTGACGGACCAGTATTCGATCGCGGGCAGCACCAGCACGCTGCAATCGCTGGAAGCCTTGTCGCGCTCGGGCGGCACGCCCGTGGAGATATCAGACGCAGCGGCCGCGCAAGCGCAGCAGCGGCTGGAACGCATGGGGCTGGCGACCGAGCTGTCGTCGGCCGCGGCGCTAGCGGCGGTGGCGCGCCTGCGCCGCTCGGGCCTGCTGGACGCGGAATCGTCTGTCGTGCTGATCGTGACCTCGGACGGGCGCCGCGGCTAGCTTCCCGGAACAGGACACTAGACGCCGAAGCTGTCCACCAGCGGCGCCAGCGCGCCGCGCAGGCAGGTCGCCCAGAACTTGCCGGCTTCGGACAAGGGGCGGCTGCCGTGCAAGATCATGTGGCATTCGAAATGCACCGGCGCGGCCAGCGGACGATAGCTCAGGCCCGCCGCCGCCATGCCGACCGCCGTGGCCGGGTTGGCGATGCCCACGCCGTGCCCTGCCAGCGCCAATTGGCACACGGTGCTGGAATATGGCGTTTCGATCGCCACCTTCAGGCTCTGCCCCGCTTGCGCCAGCAACGCGTCCAGGCGCTTGCGCGAGCCGTCCTCGGCGTTCAACGCGATCACGTCGGCGTCGGCCAAGTGCGAAAACTCCACCTGTTCCAGCCGCGCCAGCGGATGTCCCTTGGGAAAAACCGCCACGGCGCGCAGGCTGGCCAGCCGGTGCCCGCGCAAGCCTTCCAGTTCGGACTCGTCGGCGACAGCAGCCAGGTCGAGTTCGCCCGACACCACCATGTCGCGCAGGGTGTTGGAGTCGCGGATCTGCAGATACAGTCCGGTGTCCGGAAACCGGGTTCGGAAGCGCGCAATGGTGTCGCTGATGATCGCGCCGCTGTAGGCATGGATGCAGCCGACGCGCAGCCGCGGCTGCGCCGCGCCGCGGATCGCGCGGATCTTGCGGCCCAGGCTTTCCAGGCCGACGTTCAGGCGGCGGATTTCTTCATAGAGCAGAGTCGCTTCGGGCGTGCGCTGCATGCGCTGGCGCACACGCTCGAACAGGCGCAGCTCGATGCTGGCTTCGAGCGCGGCCAGGGTCGCGCTGACGGTGGCGGGCGACACGTCCAGCCGCCTGGCGGCGGCGGTCACGCTTTCCGTTTCGTAGACGGTGCGAAAGGTCTCGACCTGCTTGAGCGTGAAGGTCATGGCCGGCTCGCGATGCGCTCAGATGCGCTGCAGGTCCATCAACACGCGGCGGGTCGACAAGGGCCGGCCCGCCAGGATTTCGGCCAACCGTTCGCGCAGGTCTCGGCGCAGCGCCGGCTCGATCGCCGGATCGTCGAAATCGGGCGGCGCTTCGTCCACGCCATAACCGGTTTCGCGCAACAGCGTCCATTCAAAACGTCGCAGCGCCCCCGCCGCGCGGGTGCCGCCGGACAACTGCTGCAAGGCGAAATCGTAGGCGTCGTACAGCAGAGGGTGAGCATCTTCGCGCGGCAGCAGCCGCAGCAATAGCTCGTTCATGTACCAGGCCGACATCAACGCGGTGCCTGTCAGCGGCCGGATGCCGGCGATCTCGGCGCGGGTCAGGGTCTTGACCTCGCCATTGCCGGTCCACGACAACAGCAGCGGCTGGAACGCGGACAGCACCGGACGCAGCACGGAATACGGGCGCTTGGCGCCCTTGGCGACCATGGCCACACAGCCATGGTCGCGGGAGAAAGTCTGAACGATAAGGGAAGTCTCACGCCACGCAGTGGCGTGCAACATATATCCGGGTCGATCCTGGACGCGGGGCGCCCGTCTACTCATAGCCCAGATCGCGGAGCGCACCCTCGCGGTCAGACCAGCCCTTGCGCACCTTGATGTAGACCTCGAGGTGCACCGGCTTGTCCAGCAGCTTGGCGATGTCCTGCCGCGCCTCCGTGGCAATGCGCTTCATGTGCATGCCGCCCGTGCCCAACAGGATGGGCTTGTGGCTGTCGCGTTCGACCACCACGCAGGCATTGATGCTGGCGCCCTTGCTGGTCTCTTCCCATTGCTCGATGACGACGGTACAGCCGTAGGGCAGTTCGTCGCCGACCAGGCGGAAGATCTTCTCGCGCACCAGTTCGGCGGCGATGAAGCGCATGGGGCGGTCGGTCAGCGTGTCTTCCTCGAACATCGGCTCGCCTTCCGGCAGGCGCGACGCGATTTCCTCCAACAGCTGATCCAGCTGCTGGTTCTTGGTGGCGCTGACAGGCACCACGGCGCCGAACGGATGCAGCGCCATGATCTTGGACACGAAGGCGAACAGGTCGTCGCGGTTCTTCAAGGCGTCGATCTTGGACACGACCAGGATGGTGCGTTCCGGCGCGGGCAACAGCGGCAGCAGCTTGGCGTCGCCCTCAGACCATTTGCCGGCTTCCACCACATGCACCACCACGTCCACGTCGGCCAGGGCCTGCGTGACCACGCGGTTCATCATGCGGTTCATGGCGCCGCCGTGGCGGGTCTGGAAACCGGGAGTGTCGACGAATACGAACTGCTCGTGCTCACGCGTCAGCACACCGTGGATGCGGTGGCGCGTGGTCTGCGCCTTGCGCGACACGATGGAAATCTTGGAACCGATCAGGGCATTCGTCAGGGTGGACTTGCCCACGTTGGGGCGGCCAACAATGGCGACGAAGCCAGTACGAAAAGGGGTATCGCTCATTTAGTCTCTTGAGCCACTGCCACCGGCAGCGACAATTGCGCGGTTTTGCGCGCCTTGCCCGACTTGCGGGCAGCCTTGGTCGCCGGGCTGACGGCCAATGCGGCCTCCAGCGCCAGCTTGGCCGCCGATTGCTCGGCGGCGCGGCGGCTGGCGCCAGGCGCCATCACCTTGATCTCGAGCGCCGGAATGGCGCATTCGACTTCGAACTGCTGGCTGTGGGCCGCGCCATGCGTGGCCACCACCGTATACACCGGCAGCGCCAGCTTGCGGCCCTGCAGGAATTCCTGCAGCAAGGTCTTGGCGTCCTTGCCCAGGGTCTTGGGATCGACGGAGGCCAGCACCGGCTGGTACTGGCGCACGATCACGCGGCGCGCGGCATCGAAGCCCGCGTCCAGGAAGACGGCGCCGAACAGGGCCTCGACCGTGTCCGCCAGGATGGAAGGACGGCGGAAGCCGCCGCTCTTCAATTCGCCTTCGCCCAGGCGCAGGTACTGCGACAGCTCCAGCCGCTGGGCGATGTCCGCCAGCGAGGCCTGCTTGACCAGATTGGCGCGCAGGCGCGACAGATCGCCTTCGTCGATTTTGGAATAACGCTCGAACAGCATCGCCGCGACGACGAAGTTCAGCACGGAATCCCCGAGGAATTCCAGGCGCTCGTTGTGGCGCGCGCCGTGGCTGCGATGCGTCAGCGCCTGTTCGAGCAATGCCGGATCACTGAAGTGGTGATCCAGGCGGTTTTCTAGCGTGGCTAGCGACATAATCAATTGAAGCGGCCGATGCGGCTGAGATCGCTGAAATTCATCCAGATGAAGAACGCGCGGCCGACGATATTGGCTTCCGGAACGAAGCCCCAGTATCGACTGTCGGCGCTGTTATCCCGATTATCGCCCATGGCGAAAAACTGCCCCTCGGGTACTTTGCAGCGTACCCCATTACGGCTGTATTGGCAGTTTTCCCGGTTGGGAAATTGCCACATTGCCCCGTATTCCTGCGGCTTACCCTCATCCAGCAGGATCTTGTGCTCAATTTCGCCCAACTTCTCTTTATATTGCGCAATATAGGAGACACGATCCGGCTCGAAATAGTCGCCGTCGCGCACATGCGGCACCAATTCACCGTTGATGTAGAGCTTTTTGTCCAGGTAGGCGATCTCGTCGCCCGGCAGGCCCACCACGCGCTTGATGTAGTCGACGTCCGGATCCACGGGGTAGCGGAACACGAACACATCGCCGCGCTGGGGCTTGCCCACCTCGATGATCTTCTTGTCGATGACCGGCAGGCGCAGGCCGTAGCTGAACTTGTTCACCAGGATCAGGTCGCCCGACTGCAGGGTCGGCAGCATGGAGCCCGACGGAATGCGGAACGGCTCGACCACGAACGAGCGCAGCATGAACACGAACAGAATGACGGGGAAGAAGCTGACGGCGTATTCGATCCACCACGGCATGCGGCGCGCGGCGTCGCCGGCTTCGCGGCGCAAACGCTCGGCTTCCTGGGCGTCGCCGACCAAGGCCGTATCGTATTGCGCCATCGCCGCCTGGGCCCGGCGTTCGCGGCCCTTGCGCAGCACTGCCAGATCAAGCACCCAGATAATGCCGGTCAACACCAGCAAAACAAAAAGAATCAGGGCAAAGTTCCAACTCATCAGCTAACCGCCTTCTTTGGGTTCTATTTGTCTTCCACTTGCAGGATGGCGAGGAACGCCTCCTGCGGAATTTCCACACTGCCCACCTGCTTCATGCGCTTCTTGCCGGCCTTCTGCTTTTCCAGCAGCTTCTTCTTGCGCGAGATGTCGCCGCCGTAGCACTTGGCCAGCACGTTCTTGCGCAGCGCCTTGACGTTTTCACGCGCGATGATTTCAGCGCCGATGGCGGCCTGGATCACCACGTCGAACATCTGGCGCGGAATCAGGCCGCGCATGCGCGTGACCACGTCGCGGGCGCGATGGCGCGCGTTGCTGCGGTGGACGATCACGGCCAGCGCATCGACGCGGTCGTTGTTGATCAGCAGGTCCACGCGCACCACGTCGGCCGAGCGGTACTCCAGGAACTCGTAGTCCATCGAGGCGTAGCCGCGCGATACCGACTTCAGCTTGTCGAAGAAGTCCAGCACGATCTCGGCCAGCGGAATCTCGTACACCAGGTGCACCTGGCGGCCGTGGTAGCTCATGTTGACTTGCGAGCCGCGCTTGTTATTGCACAGCGTCATCACAGGACCCACGTAGTCCTGCGGCATGAACAGCGTGACCTTCACGATGGGCTCGCGGATGTCGGCGATCTTGCCCACTTCAGGCATGCGCGACGGGCTTTCCACCGTGATCACCGAACCGTCGCGCTGTTCGACTTCATACACCACCGACGGCGCGGTGGTGATGATGTCCATGTCGAATTCGCGCTCCAGGCGTTCCTGCACGATTTCCATGTGCAAGAGACCCAGGAAGCCGCAACGGAAGCCGAAGCCCAACGCCTGCGACACTTCCGGCTCGAACATCAGGGCGGCGTCGTTCAGCTTGAGCTTGTCGAGCGAATCGCGCAGTTGGTCGTACTCGGAGCTTTCCACCGGATACAGGCCGGCGAACACCTGCGGCTTCACTTCCTTGAAACCGGGCAGCGGCGTGGCGGCGGGCTTGTTGGCCAGGGTGACCGTGTCGCCCACCTTGGCGTCTTCCAGCTGCTTGATGCCGGCGATGATGAAACCGACCTCGCCCGCCGACAGGTGCGGACGCTGCTGCGACTTCGGCGTGAACACGCCGGTCTGCTCGCACAGGTGGGTGGCGCCCGACGCCATCAGCAGGATCTTGTCCTTGGGCTTGAGCACGCCGTTGATGATGCGCACCAGCATCACCACGCCCACGTAGTTGTCGAACCAGGAATCGATGATGAGCGCCTGCAGCGGCGCGTCCGGATCGCCCTTGGGAGGCGGCACGCGGGCGACGACCATCTCCAGGATCTCGTCGATGCCCATGCCGGTCTTGGCGCTGGCCAGCACCGCCTGCGACGCGTCGATGCCGATCACGTCCTCGACTTCCTGGCGGGCGCCTTCGGGATCGGCCTGCGGCAGGTCCATCTTGTTCAGCACGGGCAGCACTTCCACGCCGAGCTCGATGGCGGTGTAGCAGTTGGCCACGGTCTGGGCTTCGACGCCCTGCGAAGCATCCACCACCAGCAGCGCGCCTTCGCACGCCGACAGGGAACGGCTGACTTCATACGAGAAGTCCACGTGTCCCGGGGTGTCGATCAGGTTCAGGTTGTAGACCTTGCCGTCCTGCGCCTTGTAGTGCAGGGCCGCGGTCTGGGCCTTGATGGTAATGCCGCGTTCGCGCTCGATTTCCATGGAATCGAGAACCTGGGCCGACATCTCGCGATCCGCCAATCCGCCGCAGCGCTGGATCAGGCGATCGGCCAGGGTCGATTTGCCGTGATCGATGTGGGCAATGATGGAGAAGTTGCGAATATGCTGCATGCTTGAAATTATAAGGGACGGAACACTCGGCACAAGGCCGGAAGACACCGCCGCCGGAATACGCACGGCTGACGAGGAGGGTGCCAACGGGCCTGGCCCGGGCAAAACAAGGGGGCGCCATGCGCCCCCTCTTGCGGCAACCAGCCATTTTAGCCGGTCTTGAGCCTTTTTTCTGCGAACCGGGGGGACGGGCCCGGCATTACTTCGATGCCGGCACCGCCACCCACTGCGTCTGGTCGCCGCGGCGCACCAGCAGCCCGGCCGCGCGGCCCTTGTCCAGCTTGGCCACGAGTTCGCCGAACTGCTTGGCGCCCGTGACGTCGGTGTCGTTCAGGGCCAACACGATGTCGCCTTCCTGCAGGCCGGCCTTGCCGGCAGCGCCTTCGGCGACCTTGACCTGGACGCCGCCCTTGATGCGCAGCTTCTTCTGCACGTCGGCCGGCACGTCGACCACGCCCAGGCCCAGCGCATTGGTGACTTCCGGCACCGGCGCCGCGCCCTTCTTGCTGGCGGACGCGGCCTTCTCGGTCGGGATTTCGCCAACCTTGACCGACAGAGTCAGGTTCTTGCCCTTGCGCCACACTTCCATGTCGGCGCGCGTGCCCGGCTTGGTTTCGCCCACGATGCGCGGCAGATCGGACCAGCGCTTGATGGGTTCGCCGTTGAACTTGAGGATCACATCGCCCGGCTGCACGCCGGCCTGCTCGGCGGGACCTTCGGCTTCCACGCTGCTGACCAGCGCGCCCTCGGCCTTGGGCAGGCCGATGGCTTCAGCCACGTCCTTGCCCACCTCGCCGATCTGCACGCCGACGCGGCCGCGCGTAACCTTGCCGGTGGCGCGCAACTGGTCCACGACGCGCATGGCTTCGTCGATCGGGATGGCCAGCGAAATGCCCATGAAGCCGCCGCTGCGCGAGATGATCTGGGAGTTGATGCCCACCACCTCGCCTTGCAGGTTGATCAGCGGACCGCCCGAGTTGCCCGGGTTGACCGCCACATCGGTCTGGATGAACGGCAGGTATTCGCCGGTATCGCGGCCGATGGCGCTGACGATGCCGGACGTGACGGTGGAATCCAGGCCGAACGGCGAACCGATGGCCAGCACCCACTGTCCCTTCTTGAGCTTCTTGGGATCGCCGATGACCAGCGGCGTCATGTCCTTGGCTTCGATCTTGATCAGCGCCACGTCGGTGCGCTCATCCGTGCCGATGACCTTGGCCTTGAACTCGCGGCCGTCGGTCAGCGTAACGTAGATGTCCGTCGCGTCCACCACCACGTGGTTGTTGGTCAGGATGTAGCCGTCGTCCGAAATGAAGAAGCCGGAACCGACGCCGCGCGGCACGGTGCGCTCTTCGGGCTGAGAAGGCTGCGGACGCTGGCGCGGCGAGGGGCCGGGCTGGCCGCCGCCACCGGGAGGCTGGAATTCGGGACCGAAGAACCAGCGGAACAGTTCGTAGGGATCGTTGCCGCCGCCAGGCCCCATGCCGCGCACCGGCACCGTGGCCGTGGTGCGGATGTTGACGACGGCGGGATCGGCCTTTTCGACAATGCTCGTGAAATCAGGCAGCGTCACCGCTGGCGCCTGGGCGACCGCGGCAGGCACGTAAGCGGCGGACATCATGACACTGGCCGCCGCAGCCACCAGAAAGCGCCGGAAAAATGCATTCGACACTGTCATTGCTTTCATAAGTGTTACTCCGAAATTGCTGCTTGCCACACCCGGCCGATCACTTGGACTCGGCTGGGGGAGCTGCTGCCGCAGGCGCGGCGGGCACATACTCAGTGGCTTGCGCCAGCTGCTCCAGCGTCGCGACGGGCACTTCGCCCACGGCGGTCAGCCAGAAATCAGCGATGCGCGTGCCATAAACCGTAATCGCCCCGCGCTGCGCGGCGCCGTGGGGAGGACGGTGGCCGCGCTGGCTGTCGTAGGGTTCGATGAACACGGAAATGGCTGCCAATCCGTCGGACAATACCATCTGATTGACCGTGACGCCCTTCCCCATCGAACGGGCCACCTGCATGACCGGCTTGAACCCCTTGGGCGCCGGGATGCGCCAGCCCTGGGCGGCCAGGTCCACGGGCTTCATCGAGGGTTCCAGCACTTTCCAGTCGCGCGTGCTCCAGCGCGAGGTCAGCAACTGGGGATCGACTTCCGGGCCCAGCCGCAGCGAGGTGAACGAGACCTGTTCGACCACGCCGCGGGCGGCGTTCAGCGTCTGGGCCTTGAGCAGCAGATTGGTTTCGACGTCCGCGCACAGGCGGTAACCGTAGCGCAGCTTGTCCAGCGGTTCGATCGTGATCAGGCGGCACTCCCGCCCGGCCACTCGGTGCAGGGCGGATTCGGCGCGAATCTTGTAGTGCTCGGACAGATTCGCCGCTTCTCCCAGCAGCAGGCCGGGGAAGCGGTCGCCGCGGCGGCGCTCCAGCAGCACGGTCTTGCGCTCAGGGATCAGGCACTGCACGTCTTCGTTGTGGCGCAGGTACTCTCGGGGCTGGCCGTCGAGGATTTCCAGGCGTTCGCGCTCGCCGGTGCCGTCCATGACGTGCACCAGGCGCGAGGACTGGATCGTTTCGCCCTGCTGGTACATGAAGACGCCCGCGTAGTCCTGCTTGCGGGCGGCTTGTTGGATGCGGGTCAGCAACTGGACCACGTCATCGGTGGCCGCAGGCGTCGCATCAGCGGCGCGCGCGGGTTCGTGCGCGGCCAGGAAAGCGGTCAGAAGTGTTGCGGCAAACCAGCTGACGCGGTGAGCCTGCAGCGTGGCGGTCCGACCCAGCACCGGCCAGCGCGATGGAAGCACCAACGCCATCAGCGTCCCACTCCGGTGTCGAAGGACACCTGGCGCACGGCGCTGGGGCCGGCCATCTGGCGATGCGCCTCCAGATAGTCGCGCAGGCCCGTATCGTCGGCGCTCGCCGCCGGCGTGGTGCTGGCATCGGCCAGCACACGCACTTCAGTGGCGGGCTCACCGGTCAGGTAGGGCTGCGCCACCCAGGCGACAGTCGCGACCGCCGCGGCCACGGCCAGGCCGGACAGGCCGACACGCA
>NZ_DATCUY010000031.1:0-5277 GCF_036567245.1 Achromobacter sp.
GGTGGCAGGTCTTGCCCCGACGTTTGGCCGTGGAGCGATGACGAACCATTGGGTCGACATCAAGAACGCGGACGTAGTACTGATCATGGGCGGCAATGCCGCCGAGGCCCACCCTTGCGGGTTCAAATGGGTCACGGAAGCAAAAGCCCATAACAAGGCGAAGCTGATCGTCGTGGATCCGCGCTTCACGCGCTCGGCATCCGTGGCGGACTTCTACGCGCCCATACGCACCGGCACCGACATCATTTTCCTGGGCGGCGTCATCAAGTATCTGCTGGATAACGACAAGATCCAGCACGAGTACGTGCGCAACTACACGGACTTTTCCTTCATCGTGCGCGAAGACTTCGCGTTCGACGCAGGCCTGTATTCCGGCTACGACGCCGAAAAGCGCACCTACGACAAGGCCAGCTGGGATTACGAGCGCGGCGACGACGGCTACGTCAAGACCGACCCGACGCTGGCGCACCCGCGCAGCGTCTACCAGCTGCTGAAGAAGCACTATTCGCGCTACACCGAGGACATGGTCGAGCGCGTCTGCGGCACGCCCAAGGACAAGTTCCTGAAGGTGTGCGAGATGCTGGCTTCCACCGCCACCACCAACCGCGCCGCGACCATCCTCTATGCACTGGGCTGGACGCAGCACTCGATCGGTTCGCAGATTATCCGCACCGGCGCGATGGTGCAGTTGCTGCTGGGCAACATCGGCATCGCCGGCGGCGGCATGAACGCGCTGCGCGGGCACTCGAACATCCAGGGCCTGACCGACCTGGGCCTGATGTCGAACCTGCTGCCGGGCTACATGACCTTGCCCAACGAGCCCGAACAGGACTACGGCAAGTACATCGAGTCGCGCACGCAGAAGCCCTTGCGGCCCAACCAGCTGAGCTATTGGCAGAACTACAGCAAGTTCCACGTGAGCCTGATGAAGGCCTGGTGGGGCAAGTCCGCCACGGCCGAAAACAACTGGGCGTTCGATTACCTGCCCAAGCTGGACAAGCTCTACGACATGCTGCAGGTCTACGAGCTCATGTTCCAGGGCAAGATGAACGGCTACCTCGCCCAAGGCTTCAACCCCTTGGCCGCCGCGCCCAACAAGGCCAAGCTGAACGCCGGTTTCGCCAAGCTGAAGTTCCTGGTCATCATGGACCCGCTGGTCACCGAGACCTCCGAGTTCTGGCGCAACGCGGGCGAAGCCAACGATGTGGACTCGTCCAAGATCCAGACCGAGGTCTTCCGCCTGCCGACCACCTGTTTTGCCGAGGAAGACGGCACGCTGGTGAACTCCGGCCGCTGGCTGCAATGGCACTGGAAGGGCGCCGAGCCTCCGGGCGAGGCCAAGAGCGACATTGAGATCATGGCGCTGCTGTTCACGCGCCTGCGCAAGATGTACCAGGACGAAGGCGGCAAGTACCCCGACCCCATCGTCAACCTGTCCTGGCCATACTCCAATCCGCAGAATCCCACTGCGGAAGAGCTGGCCAAGGAATACACGGGCAAGGCACTGGTGGAACTGACGGATCCCAAGGACCCGTCCAAGGTGACGCGCAAGGCCGGCGAGCAGCTGGCAGGCTTCGCGGAACTGCGCGACGACGGCTCCACCATCAGCGGCTGTTGGATCTTCGCCGGCGCCTGGGGCCCCGGCGGCAACCTGATGGCACGGCGCGACAACAGCGATCCGACCGGCATAGGGCAGACCCTGAACTGGGCCTGGGCCTGGCCGGCCAACCGCCGCGTCCTGTACAACCGCGCGTCCTGTGACCTGGCGGGCAAGCCATTCGATCCGCGCCGCAGCCTCGTTTCGTGGAACGGCAAGTTCTGGACCGGCGCAGATATCCCCGACTTCAAGGGCGACGAGAACCCCGACGGCGGCATGGGGCCGTTCATCATGAACCCCGAGGGCGTGGCGCGCTTCTTCGCGCGGGCCGGCATGGCCGAAGGGCCGTTCCCCGAGCACTACGAACCCTTCGAGACGCCCCTGGGCTACAACCCGCTGTATCCGAAGGCCAAGGGGGTCACCAGCAATCCTGCCGCGCGGGTCTTCAAGGACGACCTGGCCGCGATGGGCACGGTGGACAAGTTCCCCTACGTGGCAACGACCTACCGCCTGACGGAGCACTTCCACTACTGGACCAAGCACGTGCGCATCAACGCGATCCTCCAGCCGGAGCAGTTCGTGGAGATCGGCGAGGCGCTGGCCAAGGAATTGGGCATCGCCAACGGTTCGCGCGTGAAGGTGTCGTCCAACCGCGGCTACATCAAAGCGGTGGCGCTGGTCACCAAGCGCCTGCGCGCGCTGACCGTCGAAGGCAAGACGGTGCATCACGTCGGCATTCCCATCCACTGGGGCTTCGTGGGCCTGGCCAAACCCGGCTTCCTCACCAACACCCTGACGCCGTTCGTGGGCGACGGGAATTCCCAGACACCGGAATTCAAGTCGTTCCTGGTGCAGGTCGAGAAGGCTTAAGGAGACCGTCATGTCCATGCAATCCCTAGACATCAAGCGGCGCTCCGCCACCACCACGCCGCCGCCCGGCATCCGCGAGCCCATCACGGGCTCGGTGGCCAAGCTGATCGACGTCTCCAAGTGCATCGGCTGCAAGGCTTGCCAAAGCGCCTGTATGGAATGGAACGATCTGCGCGACGAGATCGGCACCAACGTCGGCGTCTACGACAATCCGGCCGACCTGACCGAGCATTCCTGGACGGTCATGCGCTTCTCCGAATACGAGAATCCGCAGGGCGACCTGGAATGGCTGATCCGCAAGGACGGCTGCATGCACTGCGAGGACCCGGGCTGCCTGAAGGCCTGTCCCTCGCCGGGCGCCATCATCCAGTACACCAACGGCATCGTGGATTTCCACGAAGAGAACTGCATCGGCTGCGGCTACTGCATCACCGGCTGTCCATTCAACGTGCCGCGCATCTCCAAGAAGGACCACAAGGCGTACAAGTGCACCCTGTGTTCCGACCGCGTGGCCGTCGGCCAGGAGCCGGCCTGTGTCAAGGCCTGTCCCACCGGTGCCATCGTCTTCGGCACCAAGGAAGACATGACGCAGCACGCCGAGGAGCGGATCGTCGACCTCAAGTCGCGCGGCTTCGACAAGGCCGGCCTGTATGACCCGCAGGGCGTGGGCGGCACCCACGTCATGTATGTGCTGCATCACGCCGACCAGCCCGGGCTGTACCACGGGCTGCCCAAGGACCCGCAGATCAGCCCCATGGTTTCGCTGTGGAAGGGGCTGTCCAAACCTGTCGGCGTGGCCGTGATGGCCCTGACCGCGCTGGCGGGCTTCTTCCACTATGCCCGCGTTGGCCGCAACGAGGTGTCCGAGGAAGACGAACGCCGTGCCGAAGAGGAGGTGCGCCATGAGTGAAGACCGCCACTACCGCCGCATCAAGCGCTATACGCCGGGCGAGCGCACCAACCACTGGATCATCGCCTTCACGTTCATCCTGTTGGCGCTGTCCGGGCTGGCGCTGTTCCACCCGTCCATGTACTGGCTGAGCAACCTGTTCGGAGGCGGCCCCTGGACGCGCATCCTGCATCCTTTCATCGGGGTGGTGATGTTCGCCTGCTTCGTCGTGTTCGCCGGCCACATGTGGCGGCACAACCTCATGACTAAGGCGGATCGCCAGTGGATGCGGCAACTGAACGACGTGGTCGAGAACCGCGAGGAAAAGCTGCCCGAAGTCGGCAAGTACAACGCCGGCCAGAAGCTGCTGTTCTATGTACTGATCCTGTGCATGCTGGGCCTGTTCGTCAGCGGCATCGTGATCTGGCGCGAGTACTTTGCGTTCTATTTCCCGATCTGGGTCATCCGCGCCGCCTCGGTGCTGCATGCCGTCAGCGCGCTGGTGCTGATCTGCTCCATCATCGTGCACATCTACGCGGCCATCTGGGTCAAGGGCTCCTTGACCGCGATGCTGCGCGGCTATGTGACGGCGGGTTGGGCGTGGAAGCATCACCGCGCCTGGTTTCGGGAACAAATCAGAAAATAAAGGGGAAAAGGCCCCCACGGCGCGCGCACTGCGTGCGCTTCCTGCCCTTCCTGGCGCGCACGCGCCAGTCCAACGGCTGCTATCCTTCCCCTTGAAGGCTGGCAGCCGTGTTTTTTTATCTGGAGACGCAAGTGCAGCGAATTCTTCCGCGCGGCGAGATCGAAGCGCTAGACCATAACCGCATCCCTCGTGTCAGCCTGCCGGAACGCGGGTCTGTGTTTGCCACGCGCGCAGCCCGGCTACGGCAGCTGGCAGTCGACAGCCCGGTGGCCGACTACCTGCTGCTGATGGCGCATCTGGTCGACGCCCAGCACCGCGCCTTGCAGGATTGCGCGGCGCCCGAAGCGTCCGAAGAACGCATTTCGTTGGCGCAGGCCCATGGCATGCCGCCCTTGCAGGCGGTGGGCTGGCCGCGCGATCCCCTGTGGCGCGGCATACTGGGCCAACTGATAGACCACGTGGCCGGCGTCAAGGACGTGCCGGCCGAGGCCGTCGAGGTCTGTGCCGGCTTGCGCCGCGCGCTGGCCGAGAGCCCGGAGTCGCTGGAGGACCTGGCCGAGGCCGTATTGTCCGAACAGGACCAGGGCGTCGATGGCGCCGTGGCGCCCTTCGTGATGGCGGCCCTGCAAGTCTATTGGACCGACCTGGCCAGCCGTTTCGACGAAAAGCAGCTGCCGGTCGCCAGTCCCTTCGGCGTTTGCCCGGTGTGCGCCAGCCTGCCGGTGGCCAGCGTGGTGCGCGTGGGCGGGCAGTTCGAAGGCTACCGTTACCTGTGCTGCAGCCTGTGCGCGACCCAATGGCACATGGTGCGGGTGAAGTGCTCGCACTGCGAAGACGTGGAATCCGTGGCCTACCAGGCCATCGAAGGCCGCACGCCCGCCATCAAGGCCGAAACCTGCGACCACTGCCATACCTATCGCAAGATCTTCTACCAGGACAAGGACCTTCATGTGGAGCCCGTGGCCGACGACCTGGCCAGCCTGATGCTGGACGTGCTGGTCGGCGAGGCGGGTTATTCGCGGGCCAGCGGCAATCCGCTGCTGTGGCACGGATCGGAGGAATAGCATGGCTGCGCATACGCCCGATGGCGGCGCGGCCGCAGTCTCCGACATTCCCTCCCTGGACCGGTTGCTGAACGCGCCGGCCATGCACGCCGCGCTGGATGAGCATGGCAGGACCCAGGTGGTGGCGGCCCTGCGCCGCGACCTGGACGCCATGCGCGAACGCGCGCTGGCCGGCGGGCTGCCGCGCCAGGAACTTGATGCCGACGCCGTG
>NZ_DATCUY010000032.1:0-3688 GCF_036567245.1 Achromobacter sp.
GTCCCCTGGCGCAAGCCTGGCCCACCGACGATCCAGGTCTGTCGCGGGCGCAGCGGCGCGAATTGCAGCGGCTGCTGATTGCCCGCGGCTATGAGATCGGCGAACCCGATGGCATGATCGGCAAGCGCACCCGCGAGGCCCTGCAGACGGCGCAGCGCGAGCTGGGCCTGCGGCCGGATGGCCGCGCCGGCCTGAAGTCGCTGCAGGCCCTCCAGGCAGGGAAGGCCGCCAACTGAGCGGGCGCGGATAGACAAGCTTTGCAAAGATCCCGGGACTCATCCATCAGATGACAGGCAGGGCGCCGGGCATGGGCCTATACTGGTTTTCCGATTTTTCAGGAGCACGATGATGAGCCTATTGGATACCTTGGCCTCGATGGCCGGCGGCGGTCAGCAAGGGGGCTCGGCTTCGCTGCTGCCCGCGCTGATCGAGCAACTGAACAAGTACCCGGGCGGCCTGTCCGGCCTGATCGCCAGCTTCCAGAAGGGCGGCTTGAACGAGATCGTGGCCTCGTGGGTGGGCACCGGCCAGAACATGCCGGTCAGCGCCGACCAGCTCGGTTCCGTGCTGGATCCCGGCGTCGTCAACGAACTGGCCGCCAAGACCGGGCAGGACACGGACTCCGTGCTCGGCTCGCTGTCCTCGCTGCTGCCGCAACTGGTGGACAAGGCCACCCCCAACGGCGAGGTGCAGGGAGAGCAGCAATTCAACCCGACCGATCTGCTGGCGTCCTTGTCGGGCATCTTCGGCAACCGCGCAGGGTAAGTCTTATCGCCAGGCAGCCCATGCAGGCGTCCGCGCCTGCTTCCACCGGCCGGCGGCGCCTGTTGCAGGGCCTGGGCGTGGCGGCGCTGGCCGCCAGCCTGCCCGCCTGCGCGCCAGCCTGGTCGGTGCAGAGCACCTTCTGGCAATTGTGGCCCAGCCACCTGGAATTGAGTCCGCAGGCCTGGCGCGAGCGCATCGCCGCCATGCACGCGCTGGGATTCCGCGAGATCATCATCCAGTGGGTCGGGGCCAGTGGCGGGGTCCAGCCCTGGCAACTGCCGGCGCCCACGCTGGCGCTGATCTTCGACGAGGCGGAGCGCCTGGGCATGGGACTGCAACTGGGCCTGCCCTACGACGAGCGCTGGTGGCGGCAACTGGGCAATCCGGATGACGCGGCGCTGGCCGCTTTCCTGCAGGCCGCGCAGGCGCAGGCGCTGGCCTATGCGCGGGCGTCGAACGCAACCGGGCTTGCGGCTTTCCGCGGCTGGTACATCCCTTATGAGATCGAGCAGCACAGCTGGGCCGCGTCCGATCGCCAGGCGCGTTTGGCGCAATGGCTGCGCGAGCTGTCCGATCCGCTGCTGCAACAGACTGGGCGGACGCCCACGATATCCACGTACCACAGCAAGCTGCCGGGAGCGCTGAGCCTGGCCGACCTGTGGAGCGGATTGCTCGACGCGGCAAGGCTGAGACCTATGCTGCAGGACGGTGTGGGCGTGTCCGGCATGGCGGCCTATGAGACGCTGGAGCCGTTGCACCGCATGCTGCTGACGCGGCGCGCGCCGTTCGACCTGATCGTCGAACTGTTCGAGGAACTGCCGTCCGAACGCCAGGACGGCACCACGTTCAATGCCCGTTCCGCCGATGCCGCGCGCGTGCGCCGGCAGTTGCGCATCGCGCGGCGCTACCGCGCGCAACGCGTGGTCGCCTTTGCGGCGGATCCCTGGCTGATCGGGCCTACGCCCGAGGCCGAGCGCTTGAGGCGGGAGTGGCCGCTCTAGGCGGCCGATACGCAGGCCGGAGGGGAAGGGCTAGCGCGGTTGCGCTGCGGCCATGGCCTTGAGCTGCGCGCAGGTCTTTTCCTTGTCGGCTGCGCTCAGCGCGCCCAGTTGCGTCTTGGCCTGGCCGTAGGACTGCGAGAAGGCGGTGTCGAAGTCAGCGGCCGACATGCCCTGCGCGCTGGTCGCGGTCTTCTGTTGTTGCTTCATCTGCTCGAGCTGCGCTGCCGGGTAGGCATTGCAGTACTCGGCAGCGGCATGCATCTGCCCGCTCAGCGCAGCCAGGTTGGGCATCTGGCCCGGCATGGTCTGTTGGGCGAGAGCGGCACCGCTGGCCAGGGTCAGGGCGGCGGCGGTCAGGGCGAAACGAGCTTGTTTGAAAATCGGCAATTCAATCTCCAACGCGGTGAGGGATCGGGTTTGCACGCACGGCGATTGCACTGCCTGCGTGGCGCGGAGCACTATGCCCGATTCATTGTTATGGGCTTATGAATCGTTGTAATGATGTGTATCAGCGGTTCAGTACGACAGCGTCATGTTCATGAACCAGCCCTTGGCGCGGTCGCTTTCGCCGCCGCCTAGGCTGGTGCGGTACTGGACGCCGAAGTCCAGGTAGGAGCGCGGCGCGTTGTAGTGGTCTTCGCGGAACCAGTAGCGCACGTTGAAACCGGGGCCCACGCCCAGCGACCACGAAGTGTCATGGTCGGACAGGACCACCGACCCGCTGCCGTAGCCGGGCAGGTCGTCGAGCTTGGCCACGCTCTTCTGCCACAGCCAGTCCGCGCCGATGACTGCGTACGGAAACAGCACCAGCTTGTCGCTGATGCTGGTGGCGCGGAAGCTGCGGCCCACGCGCAGTTCGCCAGACAGGAAGGCCTGGTCGCGCTTGAGGCGGCCGGAGGAACTGCCCAGGTCCTGCTGGCGCTGGCCTTTGGAATCCACCGAGTAGGCGGTGTAGCGGGCGCTATTGTCGTCCCAGGCATAGCCGGCCTGTGCATAGCCTTCGATGGTGAGCCAGCTCGGCACGTCCACGCGCAGTTCGCGGCCCTGGTAGTAGCCGTAGGTGACGTAGGACATCCAGCCCCCGGCGTTGCCGTTGAGCTTGTAGCGCGCGACCGCGCTCTGGTCCTGCAGGTTGGGATAGGCGTTGTGGAAGGCCTGCTGCGCCCCGCACTGCACCGCGCTGGATTCAGGGTAGGCGTAGCCCTGGCGGGTGGCGGACCCCAGGAAGAAGCGGCGTTCGATGCCGAAGGTCACGCCCGTATCGGCTAGCAGATAGCGCAGGCCCAGTGCGCCGATGGTGCTGGGGATGCCGGAGGAGGTGCTGTTGTTGCGGAAGCGTTCTTCGTTGGATCGGTCGTCCGGTGTGGTTGCGCCGGTGCAGGGGTCGACGTTCCTGCGCGACTCGTAGGTGCTGCCGCTGTCGTACAGCGTGTTGGAACTGCGCGCATAGGCTTCCAGCATGCCCCAGCGGTTGTTCAACTGTGGCGGACGCCAGAAGATTTCCGCAGTGCTGAATACCACGTCGCCAGGGGTGTTGATGGCGGCTCCGCCCAGGCTGGAACTGGCCGGCCGTGCGCCGCGATAGGAAGCGGAAAACGAGCCGCCCCATTCGCGCGACAGGGCGGCGACGCCGCTGCGCGTGTTGTAGCGTTCCAGCGGCGTCAGGCCCAGTTGGCCGGCGTCGTCCATGTCGATGGCCTGCTTGAGCGAGTCGGTGGCGGCGCGGTTGTCGCCCATCGCGGATTGCGCGTAGGCCTGGTCCAGGATCAGGCGCGGCGGCGCCTGGCCGGTCGCGCGCGCAGCCGCGAAGTCTGATACCGCGCCTGCGGGCTGGCCCAGGCGCTCCGCCGGGAACGACGTAGGTGACCACTCCCCCGGCCGAGTAGTCGAAGTCGGGGCCGGCATAGACCTTGAGGTTGGCC
>NZ_DATCUY010000033.1:0-23769 GCF_036567245.1 Achromobacter sp.
AGTTCGGACCTGGGGCTGGGCGAGGGCGAGCGCGTGCTGCGCGTGACGGCCGACACGCTCAACAAATTGCTGGGCCTGTCGAGCGAGACGCTGGTGGAGTCGCACTGGATCGGGCCCTTCGGCGCGTCCATGCTGCGCCTGAAACGCATGCAGGCGGGCGCGGTCCAGGCGCTGGACGGCGTGCGCGCGGCGCTGGCCGGACAGGTGCTGGAAGCGCAGGCGCAAGCCGCGCTGGACGATGCCCTGCGCATCGTCGAGCAATGCCAGCAGGAGCTGTCGCAGCGCACCAGCGAGGTCGACGAATTCGGCTGGCGCATGGGCCACCTGGCCCAGCGCCTGTACGACACCGCGCTGGCCTGCCGCATGCGGCCGTTCGGCGACGGGGTGGGCGGCATGGCCCGCATGGTGCGCGACGTGGGCCGCGCGCTGGGCAAGCAGGTGCGGCTGGAGCTCGAAGGCGAATCCACCCAGGTGGACCGCGACATCCTGGAAAAGCTGGATGCGCCGCTGATGCATTTGCTGCGCAACGCGGTCGATCACGGCATCGAAATGCCGCAGGAACGGCTGGCGGCGGGCAAGCCGGCCGAAGGCCGGATCCGGCTGTCGGCGCGCCACGCGGCCGGCATGCTGCTGATCGAGTTGAGCGACGACGGCGCCGGCATATCGCTGGACCGGCTGCGCGTGGAAGTGGTGCAGCGCAAGCTGGCCAGCGCGGAAACCGCGGCGCGGCTGACGGAGGCCGAGTTGCTGGAGTTCCTGTTCCTGTCCGGCTTCAGCACGCGCGGCGAGGTTACCGAGATATCCGGGCGCGGCGTGGGGCTGGACGTGGTGCAGACCATGGTGCGCCAGCTGCGCGGCGCGGTGCGCATCCAGCAGCAGACCGGACAGGGTACCCGCTTCATGCTGGAGATGCCCTTGTCGCTGTCGGTGGTGCGCAGCCTGCTGGTCGAGGTGCAGGAAGAGATCTACGCCTTCCCGCTGGCCTACGTCAACCACGCGCTGCAAGTGCGCGCCGAGGACATCGAGCAGCTCGAAGGGCATCAGCATTTCCGCTTCATGGACCGCCAGATCGGGCTGGTTTCCGCGCGCCAGATCCTGCGCTCCGGCGGCGCCGCGCCGGCTGCGGAGACGGTGTGCGTGGTGCTGGTGGGCGATCACGACCGGCTCTACGGCATCGCCGTGGACCGCTACGTGGGCGAACGCACGTTGGTAGTGCAGCCGCTGGACCCGCGCCTGGGCAAGGTGCAGGACGTGATGGCGGGCGCCCTGATGGACGACGGCACGCCGCTGTTGATCCTGGACGTGGAAGACATGCTGGTGTCGGTGCAGAAGCTCGTCGAAGGCGGACAACTGACCCGGGTGGACGGCGCGGGAGCGGCCGAACAGGCGCGGCGCCGCAAGCGTGTGCTGGTGGTGGACGATTCGCTCACGGTGCGCGAACTGGAGCGCAAGCTGCTCTTGAACCGCGGCTTCGACGTGGCCGTGGCCGTGGACGGCATGGACGGCTGGAACATGTTGCGCAGCGAGGCATTCGACCTGGTGGTGACCGACGTCGACATGCCGCGCATGGACGGCATCGATCTGGTGTCGCGCATCAAGGCCGATCCCAAGCTGCAGGGCCTGCCGGTGATGGTGGTGTCCTACAAGGACAGGGAAGAAGACAGGAGGCGCGGGCTGGACGCCGGCGCGGACTATTATCTGGCCAAGGGCAGCTTCCATGACGATGCGCTGCTCGACGCCGTGGAAGACCTGATCGGAAAGGCGCGCACGTGAGAGTCGGAATCGTCAACGATATGCCGATGGCGGTGGAAGTGCTGCGGCGCGCGATCGCGCTGGAGCCGGGGCTGGACCTCGCCTGGGTCGCGACCAACGGCCAGGAGGCCGTGGATCACTGCGCCCGCGATCGCCCGGACGTGGTGCTGATGGACCTGATCATGCCTGTCATGGACGGGGTCGAAGCCACGCGCCGCATCATGGCCGAAACGCCGTGCGCGATCGTGGTGGTCACGGCCGACGTGGCGCGCCACACCTCGCGCGTGTTCGATGCCATGGGCCATGGCGCGCTGGACGCGGCGGATACGCCGGTGATCGGCGGCGGCGACATGCGCACGGCGGCGGCGCCGCTGCTGCGCAAGATCCGCAACGTGGGCTGGTTGATCGGCCGCTACGGCAAGCGGCCTGCACTTACGCCGGTGGCCCGGCCGATGCAGCAGGGGGACGCCAAGCGCCTGCTGGTCATCGGCGCCTCGGCCGGCGGCCCGCCGGCCCTGGCGCAGTTGCTGAAGGGGATTCCGCCAGGGTTCCCCGCCGGCATCGTGCTGGTGCAGCACGTGGACGCCTCGTTCGCCGCGGGCATGGCGGACTGGCTCAACGAACAGGCGCTGCTGCCGGTCAGGCTGGTGCGCGAGGGCGAGTGGCCCGAACCCGGCCAGATACTGCTGGCCGGCACCGGCGACCATCTGCACATGCTGGCGGACGGCACGCTGCGCTACACCGAAACCCCCAAGGAAAGCCTGTACCGGCCTTCCATCGATGTTTTTTTCCATAGCGTGGCGCAGCACTGGCGCGGCATGGCCGTCGGCGTGCTGCTGACGGGCATGGGCCAGGACGGCGCGCGCGGGCTGAAGGCGCTGCGCGAGCGCGGCTACCTGACGATTGCGCAGGACCAGGCCAGCAGCGCCGTCTACGGCATGCCCAAGGCCGCGGCGGCCATGCAGGCGGCCGTGGAAATCCGCGCATTGGACCAAATCGCTCCCCGCTTGATCCAGGCCTTTGCCTGAGCAGGCGGACCTCGAAAGAATTCAAGGACTCACTATGCAACCTCCCATTGACAGCTCGGCTTCGGCGAACCTGAACTCGCATGCGGCCATGGTGTTGCTCGTCGACGACCAGGTGATGGTCGGCGAGGCCATCAGGCGCGCATTGGCCACGGAGGGCAATATCGACTTCCACTATTGCTCGGATCCCGAAAAAGCGCTGGCCGTGGCGATCCAGACCCGGCCCACCGTCATCCTGCAGGACCTGGTGCTGCCGGGCGTGGACGGGTTGAGCCTGGTGCAGGAGTACCGCGGCCATCCCGTGACGCGCGACATCCCCATCATCGTGCTGTCGACCAAGGAAGATCCGGCGATCAAAAGCGCGGCCTTTGCCGCCGGCGCCAACGACTACCTGGTGAAGCTGCCCGACTCCATCGAACTGGTGGCGCGCATCCGCTACCACTCGCGCTCCTACCTGGCGCTGGTGCAGCGCGACGAGGCCTACCAGGCCTTGCGCCAGAGCCAGCAGCAGCTGCTGGAAAGCAATATGGAACTGCGCCGGCTGACCAATTCCGACGGACTGACCGGCCTGGGCAACCGCCGCTACTTCGACGAATACCTCAATGCCGAATGGCAGCGCTCGCGCCGCGACGGCCGCGAAATCAGCATGCTCATGATCGACGTGGACCACTTCAAGGCCTACAACGACACCTACGGCCACATTGCGGGCGACGAAGCGCTCAAGCGGGTGGCCAACACCATCTTCGCCAGTTGCGACCGGTCCACCGATCTGGCGGCGCGCTTCGGCGGCGAAGAGTTTGCGCTGGTATTGCCCGGTACGCCCGCGGGCAGCGCGCGGCTGGCCGCCGAGAAGCTGCGGCGCGCCGTGGAAGCCTTGCAGATTCCGCAGAAGGACACCGGCGACGGGCCCTGGCTGACGGTCAGCATCGGCACGGCCACGGCCATTCCCCAGGGCGACCAGCCCTGCACCGATCTGATCCAGGTCGCCGACCGCGGCCTGTATCAAGCCAAGCGTCAGGGCCGCAATCGCGTCGTCCCCGGCGTGCTGTAGCGCACGACAGGCCAGGGCGCCTTGCGGGCACCCTAGAGGTGCAGCCTGGTCGAGGACTTCACCTCGTGCATCGACAGCGTGCTCAGCAGCTCCTTGACCCCCGGCAGCGTGCGCAGGCGGCTGCGCACGAACTCCGAATAGGCGTCGAAGTCGCGCGCCACGATGTGCAGCAGATAGTCATGCTGGCCGGTGGTGTTGTGGCAGGCCAGGACCTCGGGCATGGCGAGCACGCTGGCCTCGAAGGCCTGGCAGGTCTTCTCGGTGTGGTTCTCCAGCGAGATGCTGACGAAGGCCACGACCCCGATCCCCAGCGCGCGGCGGTCCAGCACGGCCTGGTAGCCGCGGATCGCGCCGGACGACTCCAGGCGCTTCAGGCGCTTCCAGCAGGGCGAGGCCGACAGCGAGACGCGCTCGGCCAGTTCGGCGTTGCTGAGCCGGCCATCTTCTTGAAGGATTTTCATGATTTTCCAATCGATCGCGTCAAGTTGATGTAACAAGGCAATATCTTTCATAAAATCCTGATCAAGGGGAATCTTGTTTCCCATTATCCCTGTCTGGCGATGCAAATGGAAAGAATCTTGCCTGCGCCTGCCGCCATACTTTCATGCATCCCGGGGCCGGGGGCGCTATCGTCTTCGCATGCGTGACGCGCCTGCCCGGCGGCCCATCCGGGCTCCCGGTAACCAGACAGAGAGGCACACCATGAGTTACTCCAGCTATCACAAGAAGGACATCTTCGGCCGCCCCTTGCATGCCGAAACCCAGATGATGTCCTACGGTTTCGACCCCTTTCTGTCGGAGGGCGCGGTCAAGCCGCCGGTGTTCCTGACGTCCACCTTCGCCTTCCGCTCGGCCGAGGACGGCGCGGCGTTCTTCGACCTGGTCTCGGGCCGCAAGCCCTTGCCGCAGGGCGAGTCGGCGGGGCTGGTGTACAGCCGCTTCAACCATCCCAACCTGGAAATCGTCGAAGACCGCCTGGCGCTGCTGGATGGTTCGGAAGACGCGGCGGTGACCTCCAGCGGCATGTCGGCGATCAGCGCGGTGTTCCTGGCGTTCCTGCGGCCCGGAGACCAGCTGGTGCAGTCGGTGCCGCTGTACGGCGGCACCGAGACCCTGATCTCCAAGATCTTCCCGGAGTGGGGCATAGGCTCGCACGCCATCGAGGACGGCCTGTCGGCCCAGGGCATGCGCGCGGCGCTGGAGGCCGCGGCGGCCCAGGGGCCGGTGCGTCTTTTCTTTGTCGAAACGCCCGCCAACCCGACCAATGCGCTGGTCGATTTCGAGGCCATGAAGAACGAGCTGGACGCCTTCGAAACGCGCCACGGCTACCGTCCCGTGTCGGTGTGCGACAACACGCTGCTGGGTCCGATCTTCCAGAAGCCGGCTGAGCACGGCGTGGATATGTGCGTGTATTCGCTGACCAAGTACGTGGGCGGCCATAGCGATCTGGTCGCAGGCGCCGTCACCGGCAGCAAGGCGCTGGTCAAGAAGGTGCGCGCCATCCGCAGCGCCTTCGGTTCGCAGCTGGACCCGCATTCCTGCTGGATGATCACGCGCTCGATGGAGACCGTGGTGCTGCGCATGAAGCAGGCCGCGCGCACGGCGACCAAGGTGGCTCAATGGCTGTCGGGCAATCCGCATGAAAAAGTGCGGATCTTCCATCCCGAGATGATCACCGACCGGGCCTACCAGGAAGTCTACAAGCGCCAGTGCACCGGGCCGGGCTCGACCTTCGCCTTCGTGCTGGATGGCGGGCGCGCCAAGGCGTTCCGCTTCATCAACGCCTTGCACCTGTTCAAGTCGGCCGTCAGCCTGGGCGGCACCGAATCGCTGATCTGCCATCCGGCGTCCACCACGCATTCCGGCGTGCCAGCGGCCGAACGCGATGCGGCCGGCGTGTCCGAAGGGCTGGTCCGCGTCTCGATCGGGCTGGAGCACGAGGAAGATCTGATCGCCGACATGGATCACGCCTTCCGCAACAGCTGATCCAGGCCGCGGGCCGGCGGCGCGGGCTGGCCCTCAAGCCGCCATGCGCCTGCGGTTCAACAGCACGAACCCGGCCGTGACCAGCAGCATCGCCGCCGCGGTGGCGATGACCGCGGCGTAGCCGGTGTCGAAGGCGGTCTTGGCCAGGCGGGTCAGCGCCATGCCCAAGTCCGACGACAACCCGTCCGCCACGATCAGCGCCTGATCCAGGCTGTCGCGCGCCATGTCGGACTGCGGCAGGCCTGCCGGCACCGCGAGCGTATGCGCGTACACGCCGGACAGGATGGATCCCATCAGGGTGACGCCCAGGGCGCCGCCCAGCTCGTACGAGACCTCTTCGATCGAGGCCGCCATGCCGGCGCGCTCGGGTGTGGCGCTTTGCATGATGGTGCTGGACGCCGCGGTCATGGTGGCCCCTATGCCCGCGCCCAGCACGCACAGGCTGACCATCTGCGGCAGCAGCGCTGCGTCGTAGCTCAGCAGGTAGCCGGTCATGCCCAGGCCTGAGACCAGCAGCGAGACGAACAGCATGGTGGAGCTGTTGACGCGGCCCAGCAACCAACCCGCCAGCGGTCCCGCGATGAATGCGGCCAGCGACAGCGGCAGGATGAAGAGTGCGGCTTCCAGCGGCGACATGCCCATGACCAGTTGCAGCCGCTGGCTGAACACCAGCTCCATGCCCAGCAGCGCCGCGGCGGCGAACAGCGCCGCCGCCACCGCCGAAGCGAAGCTGAGGTTGCGGAAGATGGCGAAGTCGATCAGCGGATAGGGCCGGGCGCGCTGGCGCCGCACGAACACGGCCAGCATGGCCGCGCCCGCCGCGCAGGCCAGGCCGGCGTGCAGCCAGGAAGGATCGGTCTTGCCCAGTTCCTTCAGCGCGTAGGCGCACAGGATCAGGCCGGCCATCACCTGCAGCGAGCCCAACAGGTCCCAGGGCCGCGAGGCGTCCGGGCGGCTGGCGGGGATCAGGCGCCAGGCCAGCGGCAGCGCCAGCAGCACGATGGGCACGTTGATGAGGAACACGGAACCCCACCAGAAATGCTCCAGCAGCACGCCGCCCACGACCGGACCGATCGCGGCGCCGCCCGAAGCCACCGAAGCCCACACGCCGATGGCGATGGCGCGTTCGCGCTCGTCAGCAAAGGTCAGGCGCAGGATGGACAGGGTGGCCGGCATCATCATGGCGGCACCCACGGCCAGCAGCGCGCGCGCCGCAATCAGCGTGGCCGCGCCAGGCGAGTAGGCCGCGGCCAGGGACGCCACGCCGAAAACGACCAGCCCCGCCATGAACAGGCGCTTGTGGCCCAGGCGGTCGCCCAGCGTGCCCATGCCCAGCAGCAGGCCGGACACGACCAGCGCGTAGATGTTCACGATCCACAACTTTTCCGACGCGTTGACCTGCAATTCATGCGTCAGCCGGGGCAGCGCGGTATAGAGGACGGTCATGTCGACCACAATCAACAACAAGGCGCTGGACACAATGGCCAGCACCAGCCAGCGGCCGGGCGCGGCCGTGGCGACAGCGTTCGGTTCAGTCCGCTGCATGGTTCTACTCCTGAAACTGAAACGCCTGCCGCGCCGCGAATGCGGGCGGGGCCGGGATTGGCCGGGTCTCAGAGGGCGTGATTATCCATCTTCGAATCTGTATAAAAAAGTTGGAAAGCATCTATAAAATAGATGGGTATCAGAGGAGTCGCGATATGCAATGGACACTGGACCAGCTGCGCCATTTCGCCGCCGCCGCGGAATCCGGATCGTTTTCGGCGGCCGCGCGGCGCCTGGGCCGGGCGCAGTCGGCGGTCAGCACCGCGGTGGGCCTGCTGGAAGCGGATCTGGGCGTGGAACTGTTCGACCGTTCGCGCCGCAACGCCACCCTGACCCCTGCCGGCGAGGTCATGCTGCAGGAGGCGCAGGAATTGCTGCGGCAGGCGGGCGCGCTGGAGCAGCGCGCCTTGTCCTTCGCCGCCGGGCGCGAAGCGCGCCTGGGCGTCGCGCTGGACGAAGGCCTGCCTTACCTGGTGGCCGACCAACTGCTCAAGGAATTGGCCGAACGCTATCCGGCGCTGGAGCTGACCCAGCTCAACGGCACCGCGACGGAGGTCGCCGACTACGTGGAGCAAGGCCGCGCCAGCCTGGCCTTCCACTTCGACCGCGGCGATCCCGGCAACGCCTTCGCGCACCGTCATCTGGGCAATGTGGCGCAGGGCATCTTCGTGGCCCAGGGCCATCCGCTGGCCGCGCTGCCCGAGGTCGGGCGCAACGACCTGGCGCGGCATCGACAACTGCTCATGCAGTTGGACGGGGTCGACCAGGTGGTGCTGAGCCCGTCGGTCTGGCGGGCCGACAGCAGCTACAACATCGCGGCCATGGTGGCCAATGGCGTGGGCTGGGCCATCCTGCCGCTGAACATCGGCGAGTACGAGGGGTTCAGCAACACGCTGGTCAGCGTGCGCTGCGCGGACCTGTTCCTGCCCATGCTGTCCGTGCGCACGCTATGGCTGCGGGGCGGCAGCCTGAGCGAGACGGAACTCTGGCTGCAGCAGCGCATGGGCCAACTGCTGCGGGCGGGCGCGCAGGGGCAGGGCTAAGGACTCTGATTTGTAGAGGCGTCCGCATGACAGGACGCCAGGCGCAGGCTTGCCTGGCTTCAGCTGAGCAGCGCGCTGACCAGATCGCCGCCGGTCCGGCCGCCGTTCTTGAAGTTCAGCGCCGTCTGTACATGTTCCAGATGCGCGTCCATCAGCGCGCAGGCGCGCTCCGCGTCGCCGGCGCGGGCGGCCTCGATGAAGGCGTGATGCTCTTGCGACGAGCAGCTGGCGTCGTGCGAACTCTGGTACAGCACGGTGATGACGGCGCTGCGCGCGGACAGCTCGCGCAGCATCCCCGTCAGCACGGAATTGCCCACGGTCTCGGCCAGCAGGATATGGAAGTACCCCAGCAGCCGGTTGCGCTCCTGCACGTCGCCGCCTGCCAGCGCCTGGCGCTCCTCGGCCAGGTGCGCATCGATGCGGCGATAGTCGGCGGCCGTGGCCCGCGCCACGAATTCGCGCGCGAGCGCCGCTTCCAGGATGCGCCGCACCGCATAGACCTCGCGCGCCTCGTTCGCATCCGGCTTGCTGACGAACGCGCCCTTGTCCGGCACGATATGGATCAGCTTGTCCTTGGACAGCATCAGCAGCGCGGCGCGGATCTTGGTCCTGCTGACCTGATACACCCCCGCCAACGCCTCTTCGCGCAGCCGTGTGCCCGGCGGCAGCTTGTGCGCGACGATGGCCGCCGAGATTTCCTTGGCGATATCGTCGGCGCTGGGGTCGGGACGGGCTTCCTGGGACATGGTGGGGAAAGGGGAGAGGGCAAGCTCGGGGCGGTCAGTCTAGCAAAAGGGCAGGCCCGGCGGGGAAGGGGGCCTGCCCATGGCCTGGAAGACCGTGCTGCCTAGCGCTGCGCCGCCAGCGCGCCCATGGCCTGCCGGATGAACGACAGGGAGGCGTCGTCGGTCCAGGTGCCGGCGGTGAGCTCGGGCGCGCTCATCAGCGCATGGCGGAACTTGGCCTGGGTGGCGGGATCATCGCCGGCGTAGCTGCGGAACAGGTCCAGCCATCGCCGGGCGAGCTCGAGGGCCGTGGCGGACTCCGGCGCCGCGCCCGCGTCGAGCGCGTCGCGCACGTCGGCCATCAGCTCGGGCCATTCGCCGATGCGGTCGCCATAATGCTGCCGCATGTACCGGGCCTCGTCCGGCGCAAGGTACTTTTCATAGATCCGCAGCTTGCTTTCCGAGAAGGCGCGCAGCACGTAGTCGCGCATGGCCGGCGAAATGCCGACGTGCGCCTGCATCGCCGGCTCCTGTTCGTGCATCCGGTTCAGCTTGACCAGCAGGCGCGGGTCGCGATTGGTGTCGCGCAGCAGCTGGGTCATCCAGCGCAAGGCCAGCGTTCGAGGCTGCGCTTCCTCGGGCGGGACGCCGCCGTCCATCTGCGCCCGGACTTCCTTGATCAGCGCGAGCCAGCCGGGGTCGGCATCCTGGTTGCTGCGGTACATGGGCAGGCGGGCCAGTTCATCGGGGGAGAAGTACTTGTCGTACATGGTCATGAGTTCCAGAGTGGTTAGCCAATCGGCCAGTTCCGGTTCCCTGCCTTGCGCCAACTGGCTCTGCAGCTGGGCGAGGCGCTCGCGCAGCCGGGAGGCTTGTTGGATCTGGCGATCGAGCATCGCAATCTGCTTGGCGATGATCTGGTCCATGGGAATGTCGGGCTGGTCCAGGTAGGCGCCGATTTCGGCCAGCGGCAATCCGAAGCGGCGCAGCGCCTGGATTTGATGCAGCCGGGCGATGTCGTCGCGGCCATACAGCCGATAGCCGTTGTCGGCGCGCGCCGAAGGCGTGAGCAAGCCGATCGCGTGATAGTGGTGCAGCGTGCGGACCGTCAGTCCGCTCCGCCTGGCCAGTTCTCCTACTTTCAGTTGCACGACATACCTCCTGTTGATGGCGCGTAACGGACTCTGGGACATGACGTTACGTGAGGGTCAAGCCTGTTGTCGAACCTTCGCGGCGCCGGCCAGCAGCGCGATCGCGGCGATCGCCAGCGGGATGAAAGACACCCACAATACCGTCGCCCAATCGTAGGCCGCCAGCAGGCCGCCCGATGCGAAGGAGCCGACCGCCATGGTGCCGAAGACGATGAAGTCGTTCAGCGATTGCACCTTGGTTTTTTCCTCGGGCCGATGGCATTCCAGCACCAGCGCCGATGCGCCCACGAAACCAAAGTTCCAGCCCAGGCCCAGCAGGATCAAGGTCACCCAGAAATGGGCCACGTCGATGCCGGTGAGGCCGATGGCCGCCGACAGACCGGTAAGTATCAGGCCCGCCGTGACGATGCGCCCGGCGCCAAAGCGCGTGATGAGCCGGCCGGTGAAGAAGCTGGGGCCATACATGGCAATGACGTGCCATTGCAGGCCCAGGTTGGCGCTTTCCTGCGTATGGCCGCAGATGTGCATGGCCAGCGGCGCAGCCGTCATCAGGAAGTTCATCAGCATGTAGGTGACCGCGCCGCAGATCACCGCCGTGATGAAGCGCGGCTGGCGCGCGATCAGCGCCAAGGGGCGTCCGCCCGCGACTTCGGCCGCGCTGGGCATGGGCAGGCGCACGCCCCATAGGACCAGGGCCGAGAGCGCCGCAACGGCGCCCTGCATCAGGAAGGTCGCCGCGAACATGTGGGCGGGCCACAGGTACATCGTGTGCGTGACGAGCTGCGGGCCGACCACGCCGGCCACCACGCCGCCTCCCATCACGAAGGACAGGGCGCGGGCGCGCCGCGCCGGCGTCACGCCGTCGGCCGCGGCGAAGCGGAACGACAGCACCACTGCGGCGTAGGCGCCGCCAAAGAAGGTGCCCAGGCAGAACAGCCAGAATGAACCGAGCACGATGGCCGCGGCGGCCAGCAGGCCCACCAGCACGCCGCAGGCCGTGCCGGTAAGAAAGGCCGCCCGCCGGCCGTAACGCCGGGCGATGGCGCCCATGGGGAGGATGCAGGCGGCCATGCCCACCACGAAGATGGAAATGGGCAGGGTCGCCAGCGCCTTGTCCGGCGCCAGCATGTCGCCGACGATCGCCCCGGTCGCGTAGACCACCACGGCGTTGGCGCCGGCCAGCGCCTGGGCGATGGTCAGCCGGGCAATGTTGCCGCGCTGCGCCTGTGGCGTGAGTTCAGCGCTGGATGCGGCCGATGGCGCCGGTATTGATGCGGACAAGTGGGTCTCCTCAATGGTTGCGGTTTTAGTTGGTATGGGTACTCGGGTGCTGCGTCTGGGGTACTTCGCGCGCGGCCTCCATGGTCAGGACCACGCGGAACTTCGCATCGCCGGACTTCAGGCGCAGCAAGGCGTCGGGCGCGCGTTCCAGGGCTAGAGTCTCGACCATGGGCAGCGCCTCTGCAAGCACGCTGAAATTCAGCGCTTTTTCAGTTTCCCAGGGCGTGCCGGTCATGGACCCGGCAATGACGCGTTCGCCGCCCACCAGAAAGCCCGGCGCGACCTCGAGCGGGGCGCGGCCCACGCCCAGCAGCATCGTCCGGCCTTGCGGCGCCAGTCCGCGCATGGCCTCGGAGATGGCTTGCGTGTCGGTGACGGTGGCGATCAGCGCCTGCGCGCCGCCCATGGCATGGAGCCGTTGCGCGGCGTCTTCTTCGTGGGTGTCGATGTAGACGTGCGCGCCCAGGCGCAAGGCGTCAGCGGCTATGTCGCGGCCTCGCCCGATGGCGGCGACCTTCAAGCCCATGCGGCGCGCGTATTGCAGCGCCATGTGGCCCAGGCCGCCGATGCCCAGCACGGCGACGAGGTCGCCGGCCTGCGCGCCGCATTTCCTGAGCGCGTTGAACGTGGCGATGCCGGCGCAGAGTATCGGGGCGGCGTGCGCGGAGTCCAGCTCCTCGGGTATGGACACCAGCCCGGTCGCCAGGGCCAGCATCATCTCGGCATAGCCGCCGTCCCGGGTCGCGCCCATCACTGGCTGATTCGAGCACAGATTGAACAGGCCCTTACGGCATGAGGGGCAGGCATTGCAATGGCCACCCAGGCGGCCCACGCCGACGCGCTGGCCGATGGTCCAATTGACGTCGGCGCCGGGACCGAGCGCGGCGATGCGTCCGACGACTTCATGACCTGGGACACGGGGCCGTTGCAGGGCGGGATTGTCGATGTCGGAGGCGTCGGCGCCGCAGACGCCGCACGCTTCGACGCGCAGCAGCACTTCTCCGGGCCCGGGTTGAGGCGCAGACCGTTGCACCAGTTCAAGCTGGCCGGGCGCGGGGCTCTGGATCGCGCGATAAGTGGCGGCGGAAGTCTTCATCAGGCGGAGTTTCCGGGGGGGAGGGAGGGGGAAGCGCTGCTGGGACGGCGCAGCAACCATTTGACGCCGCTGGCGGCAGCATCGACCGCGCCGGCCAGATAGCCGGGAAACGCCGCGGACCATTCGCTGGCGATGCCGGCCAGACGGTCCTGCCATGGACCGGATTCCGCCGCCATGCCGGGCGCTGCCGCGTGCGCGCTGTTGTCGATGCCATCGGCTGGCGTGGCGGTATGGGGATCCCGCGCCCAGTCCTTGAAGTACTCGTGGACTGGCGTCAGCGCTTGTGGGCCGAACAGCCGCGCGAGCTGCGCGCGGCAATGGGCCATCAGCACGTCCTGGCCTGCCGAGAGCCGGGCCGCGGCGGGTACGCCCACGAATCCGAACAGCGCCGGTCCTTGATCCGTGCTGGCATCGTGGACTTCGGCGAGCGGTCCCCGGGCGCTGCGCGCTGCGCCGGACAGGCCTTGCTCGCGCCAGAATGCCGCGCCATAGACGGCCAGGTACTTGGCGTGCGGCGCCATCCAGGTCGGCGTGCCGCGCCATTGCGCCGCCCAGGTGGCCGGCAGCGGCGGATCGAAGGCGATACGGGCTTGCGCCAGGCGTGGCGGGACAGCCAGCAGCACGCGCGAGGCGCGAACGGTATGGGTCCGCCCCTCGTGGTCCTGCGCGTGCACGTCGATGGCGTGGCCGGTGGCATGCAGCCGGGTCACGACCTGGCCCAGCTTGATGCGCGCCGGATCCAGGCGCGCGCGCAGGGCCTCGGCCAGGCCGGTCATGCCGGCCGCCAGCCGCATGGAAGCCGGGTAGCTGGGGTAGCCCGGCATGCGCGCGGGCGGTCCAGAACGTTCGACCATCATGGCACCCTCTTCGTACTGCGGGACGATGGGCAGGCCGAGTTCGCGGACGATGGCGCCCAGCTCGGGCTGGATCGCGGGCCAGAACCAGGTGGGGCCCAGATCGTAGGAGCCGGCGCCCAGTATGCGGCCGCCGAGCCTGTCGCGTCCTTCCAGCAGCAGGTAGTCGGCGCCATGCCGTTCCAGCAGAAAGGCGGCATACAGGCCGCTCAGGCCCGCGCCGACGATGACGGTGTCCGCTTGCGTCGTCATGGCAGGCTCCGGCCATTTGGATCCGGCAGATGGCCAGTCTTCAGATAGACGGTCGCGCCTGCGGCGCCGGCCGAGAGCGCGGCATGGGCGCCGCGGGCAAGGCGCAGCCAGCTGCCTTGCGGGTACGAGCGGTGCGCATCGGCAATCGACCCGTCCAGCACCAGCGCTTCCGCGCCAGCGGGCGCAGTCCCAAGCAGCGGCGCGTAGGCGGGCAGGCGCAGCAGGCGGACCCGCTCGGCGGACGAGGAATAGAGCGGGCAAACCGCGCTGCCGTTCTCGCGCGTCCAGGCGGCGGGATCGCGCGTGTCGACGCGCACGACGGACTGCTCGTCCGGCGGCATCTGCCGCAACTTGACGAAGAGGGTGGCGCCGTTCTTGCTGGATGGCTCATGGCCGGAGCCCGGCGGGTTGCGCAGATACCAGCCTTCCGGAAAGTCGCCGCTTGCGTCGGAGAAGATGCCGGACAGCACCAGTATTTCTTCGCCGCCGGGATGCCCGTGCCACGGAAAATGGCTGCCCGGCGCGTAGCGCACGATGCTGGTGGCGCGCGCCTGCTCGCCGCCGATGCGGTCCAGCAGCACGCGCTCGACGCCGCTTTGCGGCGACGGAACCCAGGGTTGCTGGTCAGGCGTCACGATGACGTTGCGCGAGAAATCGGCATTGAGAAGCATGGTGTTGGTAGAAAAGCTGTTTCTGAACCGGCGTGCGCAGTGGCTTGCGACGGCACCTCTTTCGACATCGGAGCTGATGCCATAGGGCGTATTTTTGGCCAGCCCGCATTTGCCGGCAAACCAGATAAACTACTTCTTATTAAAAGAAAATCTTTACTGCAATGAAGTCGATCGCACACCTCAACGCGTTGCGCGCCTTCGAGGCCAGCGCGCGCCACCAGAGTTTTTCTGCCGCCGCGGTCGAGCTGCACGTCACGCCCGCCGCGGTGGGGCAACTGGTGCGCACGCTCGAGCAATGGCTGGGCGCGCCCTTGTTCCATCGCGGCGCCAGCGGCAAGGCGCGGCTGGTCCCGACGGCGGCGGCCGAACGCGCGCTGCCCGAGATACAGGCGGGGCTGGGCAAACTGGCCCTGGGCCTGGAGCGCTTGAAGGAAGGCTCCCTGAGCGGCATGCTGACCGTGGCGGTAAGTCCGGCGTTCGCCGCCAAGTGGCTGCTGCCCCGGATAGAACGCTTCCAGCTGGCCTGGCCCGACACCGACGTGCGCCTGGACACCAACCTCAAGCCGGTCGATTTCGTGGCCCAGCAGATCGATATCGGCGTGCGCTACGGCGCCGGTTCATGGCCCGGCCTGGCGGCGGAGAAGTTGATGGACGAGGAGGTCTACCCGGTCTGTTCCCCCGAACTGCTGCGGCGCCGGAAATCGCTGAAGCGGCCGGCGGATCTGGCGGGCGAGACATTGATCCACGATCTGTCGATGGACGGGCAGCTGGGTTTTCCGACCTGGGCCATGTGGCTGGAAAAGGCAGGCGTGGAGGGGGTGTCCACTGCGCGCGGCATGAAGATAAACAATTCCGCAGCGGTGCTGCAAGCTGCGATTGACGGGCACGGCGTCGCGCTGGCACGCAGCGTGATGACGCACGACGATCTGGCCGCAGGCCGTCTGGTGCGTTTGTTTCCGCGGATGAGGGTGCCGTCGGCGCTTGCCTATTACGTCATCTACCGGCCGCAGGCCCGCGAGTTGCCGAGGCTTGCCGCATTTCGCGACTGGTTGTTCCAGGAGGCTGGCGCCTGCCGGCAAGCGGCGCCGCAAGCCTGACGGAAGCTAGCCGAGCGCTGAGTCGCGCGCCTGCTTCGCAGGCCGGGTGAACCGCTGCACCATGAATTCCACGAAGGTGGTGAGCTTGGGCAGGGCCTTGCGGTCCTTGGGATACAGCAGCGTGATTGGCCTGGCGGCTGGCCAGGCGGACTGCAGAATCGGCACCAGCCGGCCCGCCCGCACGTCCTCCGCCAGCAGCAGTTCCGGTTGCAGCACGATGCCGAATCCGGCCAGCGCCGCCTGCCGTAGCGCCTGGCCGTTGTTCGACACGAAACGACCGGCGGGGTAGGCCGCGTTGCCGCCTTCGTCCGCGTTCAGGCGCCAGCCGGTGTGGCGGTTCCAGTAGGAAAAATCCAGGCATTGATGGCGCGCCAGGTCGCCCGCCGTCTCCGGCGCGCCATGGCGTTCGAGGTAGGCAGGCGCCGCGCAGATGATCATCTGATAGCGCCCGATCTTGCGCGCGACCAGCCCGGAATCGGCAGGCTCGCCGATGCGCACCGCCAGGTCGTAGCGCGAGGCCACCACGTCCTCGACGGCATCGCTCAGCGCCAGGTCCACGCTGACGTCGGGATACTCGGACAGGTACTCGGCGATGGCGGGCGCCAGCGCGAACGATCCGAAGGTCACGGTGGAGGTGATGCGCAGATGGCCGCGCGGCGCCGAGCGCATGGCCTCCGCACCCTGTTCCGCGTCGCGGATGTCCGACAGGATCACCTTGCAGCGCGCGAAATAGGCCTGGCCGGCTTCGGTCAGGCTTTGGCGCCGCGTGGTGCGGTTCATCAGCCTCAGGCCCAGCCGCGTTTCCAACCCCTTGATGTGCTTGGCCGCCATCGCGGGCGACATTTCGTGGCGGGCCGCGGCCGCAGTCAGGCTGCCCAGTTCCACGACCGCCACGAAGACTTCCATGCTGAGCAAGCGGTCCATGAATTGCGCACCCTGAGTGTGTAGTGATCCCACCATTTTAGGATTTTTCCCGGGCGCTTCCTTGGCCAGAATGCGTGCAAGCGCTGGCGGTCCCGCCGGCGCATCCCACACAACACGCATGCACAGGAGCACTTCATGAAAATCATCCTGATCGGCGCCACCGGCACTGTCGGCCGCGCGGTCGCCCAAGAGCTGGGCCAGCGCCACGACATCATCGCCGTCGGTAAATCCCGCGGCGAACATCAAGTCGATGTGACTCGCAGCGACAGCATACGCGCCTTGTTCGAGCGCGTGGGCAAGGTGGACGCCATCGTCTCCACCACCGGCAGCCTGCATTTCGGGCCGCTGGCGGAAATGACGGCCGAGCAGTTCAAGATCGGCCTGCACGACAAGCTGCTGGGCCAGGTGGACCTGGCGCTGATCGGCCAGCATTACGTCAACGAGGGCGGCTCCATCACGCTGACTAGCGGCATCGTGAGCGATGAGCCCATCCGCTACGGCGCCAACGCGTCCGCGGTGAATATGGCGATCGACGGCTTCGTGCGCGGCGCCGCCGTGGAACTGCGCGGCATCCGCATCAATTCGGTCAGCCCCACGGTCCTGACGGAATCGCTGGCTGCCTACGGCCCGTACTTCCAGGGCTTTGAATCCGCGCCCGCCAGCCGGGTGGCGTCGGCTTATAGCCGCAGCGTGGAAGGCGCGCAGACCGGGCGGGTGTTCCGGGTATGGTGAGGCGGCGCCTCTGACTGTCCGTCCCAATCCCGTTGCCAAAAGGGAACAATCGCCCTCGGGTAGTGCAAAATAAAGTGATTATTCGTAATTTTGATGCGAATATTTACGCACATTGCACACGTCCGGACTAGGGCGTTTGGCGTAGGTATCGAAGTCTATCGTCGTTGTTCCCCGGTTGCCCGGGGTCTGGTTTGAGTGCGTCCGGGCCTGTCGCCAGGGCGTCTTCACGGAGACGAGTCAGATGGCACACCGCGCAATTCCCTCCAAACCCCTGTTTTGCCGCTCGATGGGCGTTGCCGTGTCGCTGGCCGCGACCACGGCCTGGGGCGCCAGTTACGCGCCGTTCATCGTTCCCGCAGGAACCACCTTCACCCTGAATGGCGGTGACAGCGTGACGGGCACGGGCTCGAGCACAGCCATCCGCGTCGGCGACGCCACGCTGAACTTCGGCCCCGGCAATATCGCTATTGGCAATGTGGACCTGGGTATCTTCGCGACGGCCGGCGCGGCAGCCAACATCAATTTCCAGACCGGCACCAATGTCACCATCACGACGGTGACAGCGACCGGCCTGGGACTGCAATCAACTCCAAGTTCGCAGGCGCGGTTCACGCTGGCGCCGGGCGCCACGGTGACGCTGCGCGGCTTCCAGGGCGTGAACCTGGGCCATACGCCGTTCGGCACCATGAGCCAACTGCAGATCGGCAACGGCGCGACCCTCAAGATCGAGACCGCGCCCGCCGGTGGCAATCCCTGGCCCAAGGGCATCATGACCAGCAACAACACGGCCATTACGCTGGATGCAGGCGGCGTGCTCGATGTGCAGACCACGGGCGGGACCTATGGGCGCGGGGTTGAACTCGGCTACAGCCTGACCTACCCGGTTTCGGTCGAGCGCCGTTTCACCTCGGCCCCGGGTTCGACGCTGCGCGTGCGCACCACGGGGCAGACGTCTGACGGGTTCTACATGCTGGGCGTGGGCGAGGCGGTGATGCAGGGCACGACCGACATCCACACCACGGGCGCGGACAGCAGCGGCATGTTCCTGCGCCGCTACGTCAGTCCGACCAATCACCTGGTCGTGGCGCCCCAGGGCGGATCGACGGCCAGCATTCTGACCGAGGGACGGGACGCCCATGGGGTGATAGGCATAGACGGCTCGCGCGCGGAACTGTCCGATCTGAGGACCGAGACCCGCGGCACGGATGCGGTGGGCCTGTACGCTTATACGAGCAGCGGCGAGCCGGCCACCGTTTTCCAGGCAGCGCGCAATACCGTCGTGACCAGCGGGCAGGGCGGCTTCGGCATCCTGTCGCAAGGCGCGGCCAGCAGCGTGGTATTTGACGGCGGTTCGGTGCAAACCACCGGCACCGAGGCCCATGGCGTGGTGGTGGCGGGCACCTCCAGTTTTGCGGCGACGGGCAGCGCCATTGGCGTCAGCGGCGCGCGGTCCATAGGCCTGCTGCTGACCAGCGACACGGGCACGCAGAGCGCGGCAATCAATGGCGGCAGCATAGTCAGCGGGGCCGCAACCGCCATCGGCGTCGACGGGGGCACGGCGAACATCCAGCTGGACGGCACCACAGTCCGAGGCGCGACCAACTGGCTGCAGGTTGCCAGCTCCGGCACCCTGCTCGCCAGCAGGACCCGCACGTTGCACGGCATAGACCCGAGCCTGGCGCCGGATGCCGGTAATCCGGGCGGCGTCAACGTCAGCGGCGTGCAGGCCGGTTCTCCCGCCATGGCCAATGTGACGGCGCGCAATGCAAACTTGACCGGAGCGGCGGTCACCGAGGCGGGCAGCACGTCCAATGTGACGCTGTTGGATTCGACCTGGACGCTGACGGGAAACTCCACCATCACCAACCTGGTAAACGACCCCAGCCTGATCGACTTCACGCCACCGCAGGCGGGGGCGTACAAGACGCTGACGGTGCGGAACTATAGCGGCGACGGCACCATCGCGCTGAACACCTATCTGGGCGATGACAGCTCGCCTTCGGACAAGCTGGTCGTCGATGGCGGCAGCGCCAGCGGCGCTTCGCAATTGCGCATCAAGAACGCGGGCGGGCCAGGCGCATTGACCACCGCCAGCGGGATCCAGGTGGTCGAGGTCGTCAATGGCGGCGTTTCCGGTTCGGGCGCGTTCGCCCTTGCGGGCCGGGCCGTGGCCGGCCCTTACGAGTACCGCCTGTACCAGGGGTCGGCAAGCGCGCCTGCCGATCAGAGCTGGTATCTGCGATCGGCTAAGCAGCCGGATCCGCCGCCACCGCCACCCGAGCCTCCGGGACCGCCGGCACCGCCAGTGCCACCGGCTCCGCCCAATCCGGAGCCGCTGTACCGGCCTGAAGTCGCCGCCTATCTTGCGAACCAACGGCTGGTCGGGCAGATGTTCGTGCACAGCATGCACGACCGCCTGGGCGAACCGCAGTTCATCGAGAGCCAGCAATTCCAATCGGAGGACAGCAAGCGCCGGGCGCTCTGGCTGCGCGCCGTGGGCAAGTGGGAAGGCTCGCATAGCCGCGATGGCAACTTCGACGTCAGCACCGACATGTTCCTGCTGCAAGGCGGCGGCGACGTGGCGCAATGGAAGCTGTTCTCGGAGACCGACCGCCTGCACCTGGGTTTGATGCTGGGCTACGGCAGCGCCGACAGCACGGCTCGTGCCGACGGCAATCCCTACAAAGCCAAGGGCAAGGTGCAAGGCTACAGCACAGGCGTCTATGCGACCTGGTTCCAGAACGACGAGAGCAAGCTGGGCGCCTATGTGGACACCTGGTTCCAATACGGTTGGTACAACAACCGGGTGATGGGCACCGACCTCCCGCGCGTGGACTACGATTCCCGGGCGTGGGCGGTATCCGCCGAAACCGGCTACGCCTTCAAGCTGCGCGGCGACTGGATACTTGAACCCCAGGCCCAGGTGATCTACGTCAGCTCGGACACGGACAGCCTGACCGAATCCAACGGCACCCGCGTGGGCGGCGCGGATTCGCATGGAACCATTACGCGCCTGGGCGTGCGCACGCATTCCACCTTCGACCTGGGAAATGGCCGCAAGGCGCAGCCCTTCGCCACGGTGAACTGGTGGCACAGCAGCACCGACAGCTCGGTATCGTTCAACCAACTGCCGGTAGGCGACCTCTATCCGAAAGACCGCTACGAATTGAAGCTGGGCGTGCACGCCGACTTTACCAAGGGCTGGACCGGCTGGACCAATGTCGCCGGATCCTGGGGCGCGCAGGACTACCATCAGTACGCGGCGAGGATAGGTGTGAAATACACCTGGTAGGCATGAAAAGGCCCGTAGTGTCGTCCAGGTTGAGGTTGCGATAGATGATTTGCGCCTGCGGCTCCAGTTGCCAGCTATTGCCCAGGGCGATGGGCTTGCCCACTTCCAGCGAGGCCAGCCAGTCGTGGCCCTTGGTAGTGGCGCCGGCGCCGGTCTTCGTTAATATTTAATTACGTTTCGTAATGTAAGGCAAAAATCCCGGTTTTCCACATCGCGGACTCGGGAATATTTGAATTGGGCTCAGTTTTGCGGCGCGGGCGCCACGCTCAGGCGCTATGGCCGGGCAAGTCGTTCATGCGTACACTCCGGCCATGCTACGAATCGACAATCTCGGCAAGCGCTACGGCGACCATCTCGTCTTCCAGGGGCTGACCCACACGTTCACGCCTGGATGCGTGGCGCTGTGCGAAGAAGACAGCACCGGCAAGTCCACGCTGTTGGGCATCATCGCGGGCGCGATCGCGCCGGATTCGGGAGATGTCTGGATCGACGGGCATTCTTTGGCCCGGACGCCCGCGCAAGCCCGGGCCCGCCTGGCCTATGTGCCCGACAATTGCATGGCGCTGCCCGCGCAGACGGGGCGCGGATTGCTGCAGCAGGTCGCAGCCGAGAAGAATGTGCCGCTGGACGACAGCGCGCTCGACCTGGCGTTCCGGCTGGGGCTGGAGCCGCATCTGGACAAGCGTTTCGAACAGATGTCGACAGGCACGCGCCGCAAGGTCTACCTGACGGCTGCAGCCCTGGGCGACCCGGCCGTCATCATTGCGGACGGGGCCAGCAACGGGCTGGACGCGCAGGCGCGCGGGGTGCTGGCCGAACAGTTCAAGATCTGGGCGCAGGATCGGGTGGTGCTGTTCGCCAGCCACGATCCCGAGCTGGTGGAAGCCAGCGGCGCACGGTCAATCGAGGTCGCGGCGCTGCGCTGACGGCGGCGCTGCAGGATTCCTCAATCCTTCGCCATCAATCCCAGGTACTCGATCAGGCCTTTTTCCTTGACGTAGGTGGCCTGCGCCCATTCCTTGTAGTCCTGGCTGTTGCGGTAGGCGGGCTCCTGGTTCAGCTGCTTCATGACGTCCATGCTGGCCGGGTCGAACAGCGCCTTCTTGAAGGCGTCGTGCAGCGTCTTGACCACCGCGGGGTCCATGCCCTTGGGACCGGCCAGGCCGTAGGGCGAGGTGGAGACCACCTTGTAGCCCAGCTCCTGGGCCGTGGGCACGTCGGGCCAGCGGGTGGTGCGCTTTTCGCCGAAGGTGACCAGCAGGCGCATCTTGCCCGAGTCCACGAACTGGTCCCAGCCGGTGGCGTCGCTTTGCGCCAAGACGTGGCCGCCCAGCAGGGCTTGCTGCATGTCGGCGTTGCCCTTGAAGGGCACGTGGTTTAGTTTCACCTTGGCGTTGATGGCGACTTCCTCGATCAGCAGGTGCGGCGAAGAACCGATGCCGGTGGAGCCGTAGTCGATGGTGCCGGGCGCCTTGCGCGCCGCCTCGATGTACTCGTTGAAAGTCTTGTACGGGGAATCGGAGCGGACGGTAAAGCCGAAGGTGTAGCCCGACAGGCCCAGGATGAAACTGAAATCATTGATGGGATCCCAGCTGCTCTTCTGCATGTAGGGCATGCGCAGCATGGCCAGCGTGTACAGGGTGACGGTGTAGCCGTCGGGCTTGGCGGTCTTGGCCATGGTAGCCGGGCCCAGGGTGCCGCCCGCGCCGGGCCGGTTTTCGACGATGACGGGCTGGCCCAGGTATTTGGAGGCGTCCTGCGCCACGATGCGCATGTGGCGGTCGGTGGAGCCGCCGGCCGGGAAGGGCACGATCAGCGTGATCGGCTTGGACGGGTAGGCGCCTTGCGCGGCGGCGGCGAAAGGCAGGGCTGCGCCGGCCATCGAGAGCAGGGCGGCGCCGAGGCAAGCGCGCCGCAGGGGCTGGTGGGTCATGGGTTTGTCTCCTGGGGTGTTGTTGTGTGTGTGGGGGGGGGGACTGCTCAGTCGCGCAGCGCGACCTTCACCGGCAGCCGGGCCAGCGCGTCGCGCAGGCTGGCTTTAAGCGCTTCGGGCGCGCGGGGATCGGCAAGCACCGCGACCTCGGGCTGCGCGTTGGCCTCTACGCGGAACAGCATGCCGTCGTCGATCAGGCCGGCTTCCTGCAGGGTGCGCGCCACCACGGCCTGGGCCGATACGGCGGTGGCCAGGCGGCGCAGATCGGGCTTGTAGATCTTGCCCACATTGGTCATGGGCATGCTGTCCAGCACGATGACGCGCTTGGGCCGCGCCGGGCTTTCGTCCACGTGTTCGGCGGCGTAGGCCAGCAGTTCGGCCTCCTGTACCTCCGCGCCCTCGGCCAGCGTGACGAAGGCGATGGGCAGTTCGCCGGCATAGGCGTCGGGAGCGCCGACCGTGGCGCAGAGCTGGACAGCAGGATGCGAGGCGAGCGCGTCCTCGATGGTCTTGGGATCGATGTTGTGGCCGCTGCGGATGATCAGGTCCTTGGCGCGGCCTTGCAGGTGCAGGCGGCCAGCGTCGTCCATATAGCCCACGTCGCCGCTGATCAGCCAGCCGTCTTCGGTAAAGGCGCGCGCCGTGTCCTCGGGGTCGAGAAAGCTGGGGATGACGTTGGGCGCCTTGAACAGCACCATGCCGGCCGTGCCCGCAGGCAGGTCGCGCGCCGGCGTGCCGGCCGGCAGGTCCAGGCCGACGATGCGGACCTGCACATAGGGCAGCGGAAAGCCGACGCAGCCCACCGGAAACTCGCAGCCGGGCGGCGAGATGGTGGAGATGCCCGCCATTTCCGTCATGCCCAGGCTTTCGTTGACGTGCAGCCCGAACAGGCGCTTGAAGCGGGCCGCCAGCTCGGCGGGCAGGGGCGCGGCGCCGGTGCGGCAGTAGCGCAGCGAGGAGATGTCGGCGCCCGCCAGCGGTACTTCGGCCAGCGCCGCGAGGATGGTGGGCACGCCTTGCAACGAGGTAGCGCGGTGGTGTTCGACCAGGCGCCAGTAGTTGCGCAGCACGTCGCGGTTGCGCAGCAGCAGGGTGGTGGGGATGACGGTTTCCACGCCCGCCGACAGGGCGGCCAGCGATGCCGGCAGCACGCCCGCCACATGGAACAGCGGATAGCCGTTGATGACCACGTCGTCCGGTCCGGCATTCTGCAATTGCACCGCGGCCCAGGCGCTGAAGACCTGGTTGGCGTGCGTGTGGACCGCCAGCTTGGGCGCGCCGGTGGTGCCGCCGGTATGGAAGTACGCGGCCACGTCGCCCGCCTGGATCGCGCGGCCGCTGACGAGGCGGTCGGCTGGC
>NZ_DATCUY010000034.1:0-12153 GCF_036567245.1 Achromobacter sp.
GCAAGGCGCCGATGGCGCCCTCCTCGTCCGCGGCGTCCAGGCCCAGCCTGCCGGCCTCGTCCAGCAGTACGCGGCGCAGCACCAGGGCGGTGATCGCTTCGCGCATGGGATTGCCGGCCTCGGCATGCAGCGGCAGTTCGCGTTCCAGATCCGCGTCGTTCAGTTCGACGCCATTGACGATGACAGGCATGTTCGGCTCCTAGTCCTGGTGCGTGGAATCAGCGCGGGCGGACCAGCTGCCAGGCGCGGCCCAGGTAGCCGACCGAGGCGAAGCCGCTCCAGACGTGGACCAGGCGCGTGAACGGGAAGATCACGAACAGCGTCAGGCCCATGAACAGGTGTGCCTTGAACAGCAAGGGCACGCCGGCGATATGGCTGGCGGCGTCACCCTGGAAGGTGACGATGTGCTGCGCCCAGGTCATCAGGCGCACCATCATTTCGCCGTCCATGTGGCCAGCCGACAGCACGATGGTGGACAGGCCCAGCAGCAGCGTGACCAGGATCCACAGCAGCAGCAGCTTGTCGCCGGGCCGCGTGGTGGCGCGGATGCGGGGATCGCTCAGGCGGCGATGGATCAGGATCAAGAGGCCGATCAGGCACAGGCCGCCCATGACGCCGCCGGCCACCATGGCCACGGTCTGCTTGAGCGTATGCGATACGCCCAGCGTGTCCCACACCACCACCGGCGTCAGCAGGCCGGCCAGGTGCCCGAAGAACAGGCCCAGGATGCCGACGTGGAACAGGATGTTGCCCAGGCGCAGTTGCCCGCGGTGCAGCAGCTGCGAGCTGTCCGTCTTCCAGGTGTACTGCTCGCGCTCGAAGCGCACCAGGCTGCCCAACAGGAAGATCGTCAGCGCGATGTAGGGATAGATGCCGAAAAGAAACTGATTCAGGGAGTTCATGATGCGTCGTCCTGAAGATTAATGAGCCGCGGGCGCACGGGGATAGAAGCGCACGGTCTGCGCGCCATCGCCCGAGAAAGGCCGCAGCAGCGGTTCCACGCCGTCCGGTCCGGTGCCGAAGGTCTCCATCGCCTCGTCCATGTCGCGCACGGGCGCCTCGGTCTGTTCGCGCGGAATCACGCGGGACTGCGCGCGCAGCACCGCGAAGATGCAGGCGTAGGGGCTTTCGCCCTTGGCCAGGCGCGCGCCGATGGCGGCCAGCACGTGGATGGCCTCGTCCAGCAGGTCCTGCGCCAGGGCCGGGTCGATCACCCCCAGGAACTCCAGGAACAGCGGCACATGGTCCGGCAGCTCGGACACCACCGGTTCGAAGCCATGCTCGCGGTAGGTGTCCAGCAGGTCCACCATGGCCTGGCCGCGGTCGCGGCTTTCGCCGTGCACGTGCTCGAACAGGTGCAGCGAGTGCGAGCGGTTGCGGTCAAAGGTGGCGACGTAGTTTTCCTGCAGCGCGATGAGATCGTTGGTGGCCAGGTAGGCCACCAGCGGCTGCAGGGTTTCCTCCGCATCGGGATAGTCGGACAAGGCGGCTTCGACCTCGCCCAGCGCGTCCAGCAGCTCGGGCTCGGGGTAGCACAGCAAGGCGGAAAGCAGGCGGTACAGACTCATGGTTATTCTCCTTTCCTAGGCCGTAGCGGCCTTCTTGCGCGATTTCGGCATCTCGATGAAGATCTCGCTGCCCTGGGGCTTGCGTCCGAACAAGGTGCCTTCCGACACCCCGCCCGAGCAACCGTTGCCGAAGGTGAAGCCGCAGCTGCCCTTCTCGTTGAAGCTGTCCTCGACCACTTCCTTGTGGCTGCTGGGCACCACGAAGCGATCCTCGTAGTCGGCGATCGCCATGATCTTGTACATGTCCTGCACGGTCGCCTCGGACAGGCCGACCTGCTCCAGCAAGGCGGTATCGCGTTCGCCGTGCACGGTTTCCGAACGCTTGTAGGCACGCATGGCCAGCATGCGTTCCAGCGCCTGCACCACCGGCGCTTCCTTGCCCGCCGTCAACAGGTTGGCCAGGTAGCGCACCGGGATGCGCAGGCTGGAAACGTCCGGGATCATGGCGCTCTTGCCCACCGTGCGCTGCGGCATCTGGCCGGATTCGGCGGCCGTCTGGATGGGCGACAGCGGCGGGATGTACCAGACCATGGGCAAGGTGCGGTATTCCGGATGCAGCGGGAAGGCGACGCGCCATTCCATCGCCATCTTGTAGACCGGCGATTTGCGGGCGGCTTCCAGCCAGGATTCGGGGATGCCCTGTTCGCGCGCGGCGGCTATCACCTCGGGCGAATGCGGATCCAGGAACAGGTCGAGCTGCGACTGGTACAGGTCCTGCTCGTTGGCGGTGGACGCGGCGTGTTCGATCTGATCGGCGTCGTACAGCATCACGCCCAGGTAGCGGATGCGGCCCACGCAGGTTTCCGAGCACACGGTCGGCTGGCCGGCCTCGATGCGCGGATAGCAGAAGGTGCACTTCTCGGCCTTGCCGCTGCTCCAGTTGTAATAGATCTTCTTGTACGGGCAGCCGGAGATGCACATGCGCCAGCCGCGGCACTTGTCCTGGTCCACCAGCACGATGCCGTCGTCTTCACGCTTGTAGATGGAACCGGACGGGCAGCTGGCGACACAGGCCGGGTTCAGGCAGTGTTCGCACAGGCGCGGCAGGTACATCATGAAGGTGTTCTCGAAGGTCGAGTACATCTCCTTCTGCACGCCTTCGAACAGCGCGTCGCGGCTGCGCGCGCTGAACTCGCCGCCCAGGTCGTCTTCCCAGTTCGGGCCCCAATGGATCTTGTCCATCTTCTTGCCGGTCAGCACCGACACCGGGCGTGCGGTGGGCGGAGTCTGCGACAGCGGCGCCTTCTGCAGATGCTCGTAGTCGAAAGTGAACGGCTCGTAGTAGTCGTCGATCTGCGGCAGGTTCGGGTTGGCGAAGAGATTGGCCAGGATCCGCAGCTTGCCGCCCTGGCGCGGTTCCAGCTTGCCGGCGGCGGTGCGCTTCCAGCCGCCCTTCCACTTCTCCTGGTTCTCCCATTCCTTGGGATAGCCGATGCCGGGCTTGGTTTCCACGTTGTTGAACCAGGCGTATTCGACACCGTCGCGGCTGGTCCAGACGTTCTTGCAGGTGACCGAGCAAGTGTGGCAGCCAATGCACTTGTCCAGGTTCAGCACCATGCCGATTTGGGCGCGTATCCTCATGATTGCTTCTCTTCTTGTTGCGTTTCGACCAGCGGACCTTCCAGCCAGTCCACCTTCTTCATCTTGCGCAGCACCACGAACTCGTCGCGGTTGGCGCCCACCGTGCCGTAATAATTGAAGCCGTAGGCCTGCTGGGCATAGCCGCCGATCATGTGCGTGGGCTTGAGCACCGTGCGCGTGACCGAGTTATGGATGCCGCCGCGCTTGCCGCTGGTTTCCGCGCCCGGCACGTTCACGATCTTTTCCTGCGCGTGGTACATCAGGCACATGCCGACCGGCACGCGCTGGCTGACCACCACCCGCGCCGTCAGGGTGCCGTTGACGTTGAACACTTCGACCCAGTCGTTGTCGACCAGCCCGGCCTGCTTGGCCTCGGCCTCCGAGATCCACACGTGGGGACCGCCGCGGCTCAGGGTCAGCATGCGCAGGTTGTCCGAGTAGGTGCTGTGGATGCCCCACTTCTGGTGCGGCGTCAGCCAGTTCAGGACCAGTTCCTTTTCACCGTTCGGGTAGCGGCCCAGCATGGGCGCAACCGTCTTGGTGTCGATGGCCGGCTTGTACACGCAGGAGCCTTCGCCGAAGTCCAGCATCCAGCGATGGTCCTGGTAGAACTGCTGGCGGCCGGTCAGCGTGCGCCATGGAATCAGCTCGTGCACGTTGGTATAGCCAGCGTTGTAGCTGACCTCTTCGCTTTCCAGGCCCGACCAGGTGGGCGCGGAAATGATCTTGCGCGGCTGCGCCTGGATGTCGCGGAAGCGGATCTTGTCGTGCTCGCGGCCGATGGCCAGGTGCGCGTGCTCACGCCCCGTGATCTTGCCCAGGGCTTCCCAGGCCTTGACCGACACGTGGCCATTGGTCTCGGGCGCGAAGGTCAGGATCATCTCGGCCGCGTCGATGGCGGTGTCCAGCTTGGGCCGGCCCTGGCTCACGCCAGGCTCGGTCACGGCCTCGTTGATGCCGGCCAGCTCGTGCACTTCGTGCTCGGTGTTCCAGTTGATGCCCTTGCCGCCGTTGCCCAGCTTGTCCAGCAGCGGCCCCACCGAGGTGAACTTGCGGTAGATGTCGTTGTAGTCGCGCTCGACCACGGTCATGTTGGGCGCGGTCTTGCCCGGCACCAGGTCGCATTCGCCCAGCTTCCAGTCCTTGGGCTCGAAAGCCTGGCCCAGTTCTCCCGGGGTGTCATGCATCAGCGGCGTCAGCACCACGTCGCGGCGCTTGCCCAGGTAGGGGCCGCCGATTTCGCTGAACTTCTTGGCCAGCAGCTTGTAGATCTCCCAGTCGGTCTTGCTTTCCCACAAGGGCTGCACGGCCTCGCTCAGCGGATGGATGAACGGGTGCATGTCCGAGGTGTTGAGGTCGTCCTTTTCGTACCAGGTGGCCGTGGGCAACACGATGTCGCCGTACAGGCAGGTGGTGCTCATGCGGAAGTCCAGCACGGTCAGCAGGTCCAGCTTGCCTTCGGCCGCGTCTTCCTGATAGGTCACCTCGGTAGGCTTGATCGCGTCGGCTTCGTCGCCGAATACCGCGTTCTGCGTGCCCAGGAGGTACTTCAGGAAGTACTCGTGCCCCTTGCCGCTGGAACCCAGGATGTTGGACCGCCACACGAACATATTGCGCGGGAAGTTGGCCGGGTCGTCCGGATCCTCGCAGGACATGCGCAGTTCGCCCGACTTGAGCTGTTCGGCGACATACGCCACCGGATCCTTGCCCTGGCTTTCCGCCTGCGCCACCACGTCCAGCGGATTGGTGCGCAGTTGCGGCGCCGACGGCAGCCAGCCCATGCGCTCGGCGCGGGCGTTCAGGTCGATCATGCTGAGGTCGCCGTAGCGGCCGCGGTCCGCCGTCGGGCCCAGGATTTCCTGGACGTTCAGCTTTTCATGGCGCCACTGGCTGGTGTGCGCGTAGAAGAAGGACGTGCCGTTCATCTGGCGCGGCGGACGTACCCAGTCGGAACCGAACGCCAGCGGCGCCCAGCCGAACTGCGGACGCAGCTTTTCCTGGCCCACGTAGTGGGCCCAGCCACCACCGCTCTTGCCCACGCAACCGCACATCATCAGCATGTTGATGATGCCGCGGTAGATCATGTCCATGTGGTACCAGTGGTTCAGGCCGGCGCCGACGATCACCATGGACTTGCCTTCGGTGTCATGGGCGTTCTGCGCGAACTCGCGCGCCACCTGGATCACCTGCGCGCGCGGCACGCCGGTGTGCTTTTCCTGCCAGGCGGGCGTATACGGCACGTCGTCGTCATAGGAGCTGGCGACGTTGCCGCCGCCCAGGCCGCGGTCCAGGCCGTAGTTGGCCATCTGCAGGTCGTAGACCGTGGCCACCAGGGCCTCGCTGCCGTCTGCCAGGCGAATGCGGCGCGCCGGCACGTTGCGCACCTGCAGTTCGCCATGCTCGCTGCCGAAATAAGGGAAACCCACGCTCACGACGGCGTCGGACTGATCGACCAGGCTCAGCGTGGGTTCGATCTCGCGGCCATTGCCGCCGTCCTTGGACTCCAGGTTCCAACGGCCGACCTTTTCGCCGCCGTTGACCGCGCCCTCGCCCCAGCGAAAGCCGATGCTGCCGTTGGGAGCGACCAGGTCGCCGCTCTTGGCATCCAGCACCAGCGTCTTCCAATCGGGGTTGTTCTGTTCGCCCAGCGCGCCGTCCAGGTGCGAGGCGCGCAGGAAGTGGTCGGGGGCATGGAAGCCGTCGCGCTCCTTCAGCAGCACCAGCATGGGCATGTCGGTGTAGCGCCGCACGTAGTCGCGGAAGTAGTCCGAGGCGCCCGACAGGTGGAATTCCTTCAGGATCACATGGCCCATGGCCATGGCCAGCGCGGCGTCGGTGCCCTGCTTGGGCGCCAGCCAGATGTCGCCGAACTTGACCATTTCGCCGAAGTCGCTGGACACGGCCACCGTCTTGGTGCCCTTGTAGCGGACCTCGGTGTAGAAGTGCGCGTCCGGCGTGCGGGTCTGGGGCACGTTCGAGCCCCACACCATCAGATAGGTCGAGTTGTACCAGTCGGCCGATTCCGGCACGTCGGTCTGCTCGCCCCAGATCTGCGGGCTGGCGGGCGGCAAGTCGCAGTACCAGTCGTAAAAGCTCAGGCAGGCGCCGCCCAGCAGGCTGAGATAGCGCGCGCCGGCCGCATAGCTGACCATGGACATCGCCGGGATAGGCGAAAAGCCGATCACGCGGTCGGGGCCGAACTTCTTGATCGTCAGCGCGTTGGCGGCGGCCACGATTTCCATTGCGGTATCCCAATCGGCGCGCACGAAGCCGCCCAGGCCGCGCACGGCCTTGTAGCGCTTGGCGCGCTTGGGATCCTGGCTGATCCATTCCCAGGCCGCGATCGGGTCCATGGTCTTGCGGGCCTCGCGCCACATTTCCATGAGGCGGCCGCGGATCATCGGGTACTTCACGCGCTGCGCCGAGTACACGTACCAGCTGTACGAGGCCCCTCGCGGACAGCCGCGGGGCTCATGGTTGGGCAGGTCGGGCCGCGTGCGCGGGTAGTCGGTCTGCTGGGTTTCCCAGGTGATCAGGCCGTTCTTGACGTAGACCTTCCAGGAGCAGGAGCCCGTGCAGTTCACGCCGTGCGTCGAGCGCACCACCTTGTCGTGCTGCCAGCGGGCGCGGTAGGCGTTTTCCCACTTGCGGTCCTCGTTGACCGTTTCGCCGTGACCGTCCGCGAAGGTGGACTTCACCCGCGACATGAACTTCAAGCGGTCCAGAAAATGGCTCATTCTCTATTCTCCAAGAGCGCCGGTCCGGCCGGCGCGTACTGCGATCAATGCTGTTGAATTCATTGTGGGCGCGGCCCGCCTTCCGGACCATTCGCCGGTGGCACAGGCCGGGCGCGGCAGAATGACTAGTCACTCCGGCCGCGTCCGTTTCGCTCTAGCAAGGCACCGGCGCATTGCGGCGGGCGTAGTACCACCAGGTGATGACCATGCAGGTGGCGTAGAAGCCGATGAAGCAATACAGGGCGGCCTGCACGCTGCCCGTCATCTCCAGCGAGGTGCCGAAGCTGCGCGGGATGAAAAAGCCGCCGTACGCGCCGATCGCACCCGAGAAACCCAGCACCGCGGCCGATTCCTTGGCGGCGTCCGCCTGGGCCTGCTTCTGCGCCGCGGCGCCCTTGCCCTCGGCCGCCTGCGTGCGTTCGCGCAGGAAGATCACGGGAATCATGCGGAAGGTCGAGCCGTTGCCCACGCCGGTCAGCGCGAACAGGACGATGAACATGGTCAGGAAGCCTGTGAAATTCCCGGTCTGTCCGGCCACCGGCAGGAACGTCACCACGCCCAGCACCGCCGCGATCATGGCCGCGAAGGTGAACAGCGTGACCCGCGCGCCGCCCAGCTTGTCCGATACCCAGCCGCCGAACGGCCGCGTCAGCGAGCCCAGCAATGGGCCGAGGAAGGCATAGGCCATGGGATCGACCTGCGGGAACAGCGTCTTGGTCAGCATGGCGAAGCCCGCCGAGAAGCCGATGAAGGAACCGAAGGTGCCCACGTACAGCCAGCACATCAGCCAGTTGTGCTTGCGCTTGAAGATGACGGCCTGGTCCGCGAACGAGGCGCGAGCGTCGGCGATGTCGTTCATGCCGAACCAGGCGGCAATGGATGCCAGCGCTATCGGTATCACCCAGATGAAGCCGGCGTTCTGCAGCCACAGGTTCTGTTGCGCGCCATTGGCGGTGATGACCTGGGGCTCGCCGCCCGCCACGCCGAACACGCCGATGGAAATGACCACGGGCACCACGAACTGCACCAGGGACACGCCCAGGTTGCCGATGCCGGCGTTCAGCCCGGTGGCCAGGCCCTTCTTCTCCTTGGGGAAGAAGAAGCTAATGTTGGCCATGCTGGAACTGAAGTTGCCGCCGCCCAGGCCGCACAGCAGCGCCAGGATCAGCAGGGTCGGAAAGGTGGTGGTCGGATCGCGCAGGGCGAAGCCCATGCCCAGCGCCGGGATCAGCAGCGAGGCGGTGGAAATGGCCGTCCACTTGCGCCCGCCGAACACCGGCACCAGGAAGGAGTAGAAGATGCGCAGGGTCGCGCCCGACAGTGCCGGCAGCGCCGTCAGCCAGAACATCTGGTTCTTGGACAGCATGAAACCGGCGCGGTCCAGGTTGACCACCACCACGCTCCACAGCATCCAGATGCTGAACGCCAGCATCAGCGCCGGAATCGAGATCCAGAGATTGCGGTTGGCGACGCGGGCGCCGGTCTGCTTCCAGAAGCCGGGATTATCCGGCTCCCAGCGCGCAAGGACTTGAGTGGAAGACATAGGGATACTCTCAGGAGGTGGTGGAGGGAGAGGCAGCTTGTTGCCGGGCGATGGCCGCGCTTTCCGGCCGGAAACTGAAGTGCATGAAGATGAGGGAGACGCAGACGGTGCCGTACAGCAGCATGAAGGCGCTGGAACGCACGCCCGTCAGGTCCAGCAGGATTCCGAACATGATCGGCAGCACGAAGCCGCCCAGGCCGCCCGCCAGGCCGACGATGCCGGAGACCGCGCCGATGTTTTCGCCGAACTCGTCCGAGATGAACTTGAAGACCGAGGCCTTGCCGATGGCCATGGCGATGCCGACCACGAACAGCAGCACGGTGAAGGCGACCGGTCCCAGCGCGATGCCGAAGCTGCGCGGGCCGTTGGCGGTCGCGACGGTGAGTTCCGTTTGCGGATAGCTCAGCAGGAAGAACGCCACCCAGCACACCCACATCACCCACCAGGTGGTCTTGTAGGCGCCGTAGCGGTCGGAGATCCAGCCGCCCACGGCGCGCAGCACGCCGCCAGGCAGGGAGAAGCAAGCCGCCAGCAACGCCGCCAGCTTCATGTCGAAGCCGTATTCGCCGATGTAGTACTTGGTCATCCACAGCGCCAGCGCCACATAGCCGCCGAACACCACCGAGTAGTACTGGCAGTAGCGCCAGACGCGGGGATCCTTCAGCATGGCCATCTGCGCCGACAGGCTGGCGCCGCTCTTCACGCGGTGCGACGGGTCGGAAGAAGAGAACAGCCAGAACAGAACGGCCGTGACCAGCAGCGCCACCGCGTAGACCTGGGGCACGATGACCCAGGCTCCGCCGGCTGCCGCGATCAGAGCGGGGGCTACGAACTTGGTGATGGCCGAGCCGGAATTACCCGCGCCGAACACGCCCATCGCCAGGCCCTGCTTGTTGCGCGGGAACCAGCGCGCCACATAGGGCGTGCCCACCGAGAAAGAACCGCCCGTCAGGCCGACGAACAGCGCCAGCACCAGGAACTGCCAGTACTCGGTGGCATAGGACAGCAGCCAGATCGGCACCACCGCCAGCAGCATCAGGATGAAGAACACCGGCCGGCCGCCGTAGCGGTCGGTCCAGATGCCCAGCGGCACCCGCACCAGCGAACCGGTCAGGACCGGCATGGCGGCCAACAGGCCGAATTCGGTTTCGGACAGGCCCAGCTGCGCCTTGATGGGAATGCCCAGCACCGCGAAGATCATCCACACCGCGAAACAGATGGTGAAGGCGAACGTGCTTGAAATCAGGACCCGCATCGGCGCGCCGGCCGAGGAATGACTTGCTGCCATGGTTACTCTCGCTTTACTCACGAAGACATGTGGCTAGCCTAGGCATCGCGGGCCTTGCGGACCATTCGCCAGCCGACCAGAAGCCCCTTGCCGATGTGACTAGTCACCGCTTTCTTGCCGGCCCGGCTTGCGCTGGATCAAGCCGCCGCGCTGGCGGCGACGCGCTGGACGCATTAATATGTATTTCAAATACACCTTTAAACGCGATACCGAAACGGCACCGCGGACCCTCATGAGCACGCTGCTTAGCATTGAAGAACCTGCCGCGCCGCCGCGCCGCGCCCGGCCCCAGTGGAGCGCCTTCACGGAAATGGGCTTCAGGCCGCTGTACCTGGCCGGCTGCTTCTGGGCGCTGGCCTCCGTGCTGCTATGGGTGCATGCGCCCGCGCGCCTGACGGGCGTGTTGAACGGCATGCCCTGGCATGCGCACGAGATGTTGTGGGGCTTCGTCGCCACTATCGCGGTGGGCTTCCTGCTGACGGCGGGCGCCAACTGGACCGGCAAGAACCCCTTGCGGGGCACGCCCCTGGCGGCGCTGTGCGCGGTGTGGATCGTGGCGCGCGCGGGCTACCTGGTGCCCGGAAGGCCGGCCTTCGTGGTGGCCGCCGCGGCGGACCTGCTGTTCTTCCTGTGGGCCGCGGGCGCGCTGGGCCGCGCCGTCGCCGTCACGCGCAATCAGCGCAATTACGGCATTCCCTTTCTGCTGCTGGGCCTGGCCGCGACCAACGCGCTCTATCTCTGGGCCTCGGTCCGGGGCGACTACTTCGCGCTGATGCGCTACTTCAATGCCGGCCTGCTGTGCATGGCGGTGCTGACGCTGCTGATCGCGCGCCGCGTCATCCCCTTCTTCGCCAAGCGCGCGGTGGCCGGGCTGGACATCCCGCCTCACACCCGCAGCGGCCATTGGCAGTTGGGCACGGGCATCGTCGCGATCGCCTGCCTGCTGGCGGGCCAGCCGCAGGCGGCCGCGCTGGCGCTGGCCGCCACCGGGCTGATCGCCCTGGCGCAATGGATATCGTGGAAGCCCTGGGCGGTGCGCAAGGTGCCGCTGCTATGGATCCTGTATGCGGGCTATGGCGGCCTGGGCATAGGCCTCTTGGTGGGCGCGGCGCAACTGGCCGGCTATGTGCTGCGGCCCGCCTGGCCCGCACATGTGATCGGCGTGGCCGGGTTCTCGGTGCTGATCCTGGGCATGGTCACGCGCACCGCGCTCGGCCACCTGGGCCGGCCGCTGCAGACCGACCGCAGCATGGTGCTGAGCTATGCGCTGATGATAATGGCGGCGTTGCTGCGCCTGGCCGCCCTGCTCCCGACCGCCGCCACCATCGGCTTTCTGCATGCCTCGGCGACCGCCTGGGCGCTGGCCTTCGCGCTGTACCTGTGGCGCTTCTTCCCCATGATGATCCGGCCGCGGGCCGATGCCGGCAAGAGCGCCGCGCCGGTGATGAAGGTGGTGCCCGTCGCGCGGCGTCCGGCGGCCTGATCCTCAGCCGCGCCCTTCGCGCCGGCGCGTGGCGGCCAACTGCTGCTTCATGGCCTTGAGCCAGGCCTTGACCTGCTGCATGTCCACGAACTGCGATAGTTCGAATTCCAGTTCGCCTATGTATTCCTGGGCGTCGGCGATCTCCGCGTCCAGATCTTCCATCAGGTCCGCGGGGTCGATGGATTGGGCGGGATCGAAGTGGTACCTGGCTTTGAAGCCGTCTTCCACGGCCGCGATTTCGCTGGCCAGGATGGCGAGCTGCGCCTCCAGCGCCTGGTTGTACTGCGCATAACGGTCCTCATCGATGTCCGCCAGCCGCTCGGGACCAGCAGCCGCCAGCGCTTCGATTTCCGCGAGCGCCTCCTGAGCCGGCGCGGCTCCCGGCAGCGCTTCCTCTGCGTCCCCGTCCTCTGCTTCCCCGTCCTCTTCGTCCTCCTCCAGCTCGGCGTCATAGTCCGAGCCGCCATGCTTCAGATACAGGGCCTTCAACCTGTCCGTATCGCATTCCGCCGGCGTGCCGTCCAGCACGATGGCGTCCAGCGTCTCCTGCGCCAACTGCGCTGCAATCTCGGACGCCAGGGTGCGTTCCGCCTTGGTCAGCTCTTTCTGCTTGCAGGCATGGTCGAAGCAGGCCACCAGCTTGGCCTTCAGTTCGACCTCGACCGTCTCCAGCGGCGCCAGCGCATCTTCGTACTTCTTCTGATATTCCGGCTGCACGGTCTGCCACCGGCGCAGGCGGGCGCGCTGCGCCTCCAGCGTCTGCGCGAGCGACTCGAATCTCTGGCGTTGCGGCGTTCCGGATGCCGGCTGCGCGGCGGACGTGTTTTCTTGCATGGGGAACCTGGGCAGGCGGCGCCATGGGCGCCTTGAAATGATCGGAGCGCCATTTTAGACGCGGCGGCGCCTGCCGATGCCTCGATGCCTCGTTGCCTTGGTCCGGGCATGCGCCCCCG
>NZ_DATCUY010000035.1:0-1644 GCF_036567245.1 Achromobacter sp.
TAGCAGTCGAGCACCAGGCCGAACGGGTTGCGGGCGGGATCGATGTCCACGCGCGTGACCTTGATGGGGTAGCGCACCAGGGCGCGCTTGACCTGTTCCGCGCCGTAGTACTCGTCGGCGCTGATGTCCAGTGTCACCACCCAGTCGCGGTCGGAGACCACGCGCACGCGCGCCGTAGGGTCGTCGCCGTAGCCGCGGCCCGGGATTTCGTAGATGCCGCGCACGCGCTGGCGCAACTCACCCGTGCTACGGCGGTAGTCATAGTCCGCCCGTAGGAAGGCCTGGCAGGACGGCGTGAGGTACGGCGAGAGTGTGTGGAGGTTGCGTGCGTAGTCCTCTTCGCCATTCGCGGGCCAACGGTGGAGGGTCTGAAACACGTAGAACGTGAACGCATAGACCGATTCGGGCGGCACTTCCCACCACTTCCGGGTACTGCCGGATCGCAAGTCAGGGGGGACATGAATGGTCAGGTCGCGCGGGGCGCTCCACCAGCCGCCACCCATGACCAGGGAGACGATGACCAATGCCCCCGCGCCCAGCCGCAGCGTCTTGATGTGCGCCTGCAGGTGGGTGATCTCGTTCTTGAAGCGGCTCATCGCGCCCCCTTTGAAGCAGACCTTCGGGTGGTCCAGAAGCCGGAGCGCGAGATCAGCACGTGGCCGCCCATCCAGCCCGCCATCAGCGGATGGCGCGTGGTGATGCGCCATTGCAGTTGCCGATACAGCCAGGTGTCGGGGCGCCCGCGCTTGAGGCGCCGCAGGATGCCGCCGCCGATGAAGACGCCCAAGGCCACGCCCAGGACGACGAACGTCGGCGCGATGGCGATCGTGCGAAACACCCAGGAAAGCGGCGCGCCGACCAGCAGGCCGGCGGCGCCGGACAGGCCGCAGCAGATCCACAGCTCGTCGGCGGTGAGGCCGCGCACGACAACGGGATGGCGGTTGAGCCGGTGCGGAAGGAACGTGACCGTCCCGTCCGCACGGACGTGCTGCTGCTCGGACATACCGGCCTCGCTTTACAGGATGCCGGTGGCTTCGGTGAGCAGCCAGATGCCGATCACGAGCAGGACGGCGCCGATGGCAACGGTCAAGCCGAACTGGCCCCACGTTTTGCGGCCGGTGTGGATTTCCGCATAGGTGCCGTAGGCGTGGTAGCAGACACCGATGAAGATCGACGCGATTACCAGCAACGCGATCAGCATGATGATGTCGTAGCCGTAGTTGCGGATCGTCTCCATGATGCCGTTGCCGGTGCCGCGCGTCGGGTTCTCCAACTGCGGCAGGCCTTGAGCGAACGACAGCGCCGGCAGCGCGGCGGCGCCCAGCGCCACGGCAGCGCGCTGGACAAAACGAGAAGTGAGGATGCGGTTTTGCATGGTCATGCCTTTCAGGTCAGGAGAGGAGGAAGAAGCTCAGGACGAGGTACATCGCGACGAATCGGATGCAGACGCCGAGGAACTGGCGCTGGTTGAGGCGGCTCTCGGACCACCCCACGTAGGCCGTTCGGATGGCCCAGACGCCCCAGACGAGCAGGACCGCGAACACGACGCCGACCAGGACGGTCGCCATCGCGGAAGGCGCGATGCCGCTGTTGGCTTGAAATGCCGAGACCTGGGCGCCGTTCATGGCTTGCCCTCCGCAGTCG
>NZ_DATCUY010000036.1:0-17762 GCF_036567245.1 Achromobacter sp.
CCGCCAGCGCCCGCCGCGCGTCCGGCGCGGCGCACGCCTCCCGCATGAGTTCGCACGCCGACGCCGTGTCCGATGCGATCAGCGCCTCGACGATTTCGGCCTTGCTGCCGTAATAATGGAACAGGTTGCCCGGGCTCATCCCGGCGCGGGCGCAGATCTGTGCCGTGGAAGTTGCATGGAAGCCGTGCTCGGCAAAGCAGTCCGCCGCCGCGGCCAGTATCTGATTCCGCCGTTCCTGCTGCTTGATGGGGTCGATCTTGCGCATCGCTTATTAATAGACTGAATGATCTATCTATTAAATACCGGGATGCCGGCGCCGGTCAACAGGCGAAAAAACGGCGGGCCGAAGCCCGCCGCTTTCTTGCCTGCCCGCCGGACGCCTAACCCAGCACTGGCGACAACACCGGCTGCTTCGGCCGCACGTCCAGCGCCCGGCCCTTGCGGGCACGCTTGCCGATGTATGGCGCAAGCGCATCACCCGCCAGGATGTCCTCGGTGTGCTTGTTGCGATAGATGCCGGCAGCGCGCAGGCCGCCCGCGCCGATGGGCACGGTCTGGTCCAGCTTGTCGGTCCCGTCCAGCCCCATCAGGATGGTGCCGCGGCCGCCGCCGGACAAGGTCTTGACCTCGTCCAGGCCGAAGACCAGGAACTTGCCCTTGTGCGACAGCAGCGCCAATTGCTTGGCGCCAGCGAACAGCGGCACCGGGCGCAAGAGTTCGTCGCCCTCTTCCAGGGTAATGAACTGCTTGCCGGCGCGCTGGCGGCTGACCATGTCGGACAGCTTGGCGGCAAAGCCGTAGCCGCCGCGCGTGGCCAGCAGCCAGCGGCTGTCGGGCGCGGCTGCGATCGTGTGGACGATGCGCGTGCCGCTGCCCAGGTCGATCATGGTGGTGACGGGCTGGCCGTCGCCACGGGCCGAAGGCAGGCCGCCGACCGGCACCGAATAGACGCGTCCGTTGTCGCCCACGGCGATCAGCGTGTCGGTGGTGCGGCACTCGAAGGCGCCGTACAGGTCGTCGCCCTGCTTGAAGCCGAATTGCGAGGCATCGTGGCCGTGGCCCTGGCGGGCGCGCAGCCAGCCCTTTTGCGACACGATCACGGTGACGGGTTCGTCCAGCACCTTGGTTTCGAGCACGGCGCGCTCCGCGGTCTCGATCAGCGTGCGGCGGTCGTCGCCATACTGCTTGGCGTCGGCCTCGATTTCCTTGATCAGCAGGCGCTTGAGCGAGGCGGGATTGTCCAGCAATTCCTGCAGGCGAACCTGGTCTTCGCGCTTGTCCGCCAGTTCCTGTTCGATCTTGAAGCCTTCCAGGCGAGCCAGCTGGCGCAGGCGCATTTCCAGGATGTCCTCGGCCTGCCGTTCGGACAGCTTGAAGCGTTCCATCAGCGCGGCGCGCGGCTCGTCGGATTCGCGGATCGTCTGGATCACTTCGTCCACGTTCAGGTAGACGACCATGCGGCCTTCCAGCACGTGGATGCGGTCGATGACCTTGTCCAGGCGGTAGCGCGTGCGGCGCACCACGGTGTTGGTGCGGAACGCAATCCATTCGACCAGGATGTCGCGCAGGCCCTTCTGGCGCGGCCGGCCGTCGGTGCCAATGCATACCAGGTTGATGGACGAACTGCTTTCCATGCTGGTCTGCGCCAGCAGGGTGTTGACGAATTCGTCGCGGTCCACGCGCGAGGTCTTGGGCTCGAAGACCAGGCGCACGGCGGCGTCCTTGCCGGATTCGTCGCGCACCGCGTCCAGCAGGTTCAGCATCACGGCCTTGGCCTGCGTCTGCTCGGGCGTCAGGCTCTTCTTGCCGGTCTTGACCTTGGGGTTGGTGATTTCCTCGATCTCTTCCAGCACCTTCTGGCCCGAGGTGCCGGGCGGCAGCTCGGTGACCACCAGTTGCCATTGGCCGCGCGCCATTTCCTCGAACTGCCAGCGCGCACGCACCTTGAGCGAGCCGCGGCCGCCCGCGTAGATCTGGGCGATGTCCTCGGCCGGCGTGATGATCTGCCCGCCGCCCGCGAAGTCCGGGCCGGGGATCAGGGCGTGCAACTCGCCATCCGGCAACTGCGGATGCTTGATGAGCGCCACGCAGGCCTGCGCCACTTCGCGCAGGTTGTGCGGCGGGATCTCGGTGGCCATGCCGACCGCGATGCCCGAAGCGCCATTGAGCAGCATCACGGGCAGGCGCGCCGGCAACATTTGCGGCTCTTGCTGACTGCCGTCGTAGTTGGGCACGAAGTCCACCGTGCCTTCGTCCAGCTCGTCCAGCAGCAGCTTGGCGATGGGCGTCAGGCGGGCTTCGGTGTATCGCATGGCGGCGGCGTTGTCGCCGTCGCGCGAACCGAAGTTGCCCTGGCCGTCGATCAGCGGATAACGCAGCGAGAAATCCTGCGCCATGCGCACCATGGCGTCATAGGCGGCCTGATCGCCGTGCGGGTGGTATTTGCCCAGCACGTCGCCGACGACGCGCGCGGACTTCACGGGCTTGGCGCCAGCGGCCAGCCCCATCGCCTGCATGGCGTACAGGATGCGGCGCTGCACGGGCTTCTGCCCGTCGCCCACGTCAGGCAGGGCGCGGCCGCGCACCACGGAAACCGCGTAGTCCAGATAGGCTTGCTCGGCGTAGCGCGCCAGGGTGATGGCGGCGTCGCCGTCACCGTCGCCATCGCCGCCGGGTGGGTTGGAATCGAACAAGCCGGGTTGATTGCTGTCGGTCATGATGTGTTCAGGTAGACAATTTCATCGAAACGGCGTCAAAGCGCCTGTGCGGACGACATCAGCTGCGTATCGGCGACATGCGCGCGCAACTGGCTCCGCACCGCATCCAGCGTGGCGGCGTCCTGCCCGCGCTTGGGGATGATCACGCCTTGCAAGGTGCCGAGAATGACATAGAGATGTTGCGGGGTTTCCTCGACCCGCCGCACGTCGGACCAGTCCATGCGCCCGGAAGCGGTGGCGGTGGTGTCCGTGATGCCGTCAGGGCCGAAATCGAGCTGATGGCGGCCGAGGAACAGCTCGTCGGGCTGCCGTTTCAGCATGCGACGCGTGTTCATCCTGACCAGTGCCGGCAGGACGAACTCATAGGCCAGCGCCAACAGCGCCAGGATGCCCAGGCCCACCGCCAGCCCCTGGAAGTACACGGGCAGGATCCGCCCCCAGTTCGGCATATTGCCGTCCCAGGTCTGCCAGATCAGGTAGGCAAGCAAAGCCACGATCATCAAGACCGCGAAACGCAGATGCGACCGGTAGCGACGGCGGCGCAACTCCGGCCGCTTGTACACGTAAGCGGCGAAGTCGGCGTAGTCGTCGGCCGTCATCTGGACGTCCATGCGGGCGGCGCCAGGCGCGGAGGCGGCCATCAAATGTCCAGCTCCGCCAGGTTGCCCTTCTCTTCGATCCAGGCGCGGCGCTGGGAGGACTCGCCCTTGCCCATCAGCATGTCGAACATGCGGGTGGTGTCTTCGGGCGTCAGGTCGCCATAGCCCACGGGCAGCAGGCGGCGCGTGTCCGGGTTCATGGTGGTTTCCCACAGCTGCTCGGGGTTCATTTCGCCCAGGCCCTTGAAGCGGCTGACGGCCCAGGCGCCTTCACGCACGCCTTCCTTGCGCAGCTTGTCCTGCGCGGCCTCGAGTTCGCCTTCGTCCAGGCAATAGATCTTGCGCGCCGGGCGCTTGCCCTGCGCCGGCACGTCCAGGCGGAACAGCGGCGGCTTGGCCACGAACACGTTGCCGGCCTCGACCAGCTTGGGGAAGTGTTTGTAGAACAGCGTCAGCAGCAGCACCTGGATGTGCGAACCGTCGACGTCCGCGTCCGAGAGGATGCAGATGCGGCCGTAGCGCAGGCCCGACAGGTCCGGCGTATCGCCGGGGCCGTGGGGATCCACGCCGATGGCGACGGAAATGTCATGGATTTCGTTGTTGGCGAAGAGCCGGTCGCGATCGACCTCCCAGGAATTGAGCACCTTGCCGCGCAGCGGCAGGATGGCCTGGAATTCCTTGTCGCGGCCCATCTTGGCCGAACCGCCGGCGGAGTCGCCCTCGACCAGGAAGACTTCGGTGCGGGTCGCGTCGCTAGACTCGCAATCGGTCAGCTTGCCCGGCAGCACTGCCACACCCGAGCTCTTGCGCTTTTCCACCTTCTGGGCCGAGCGCTGGCGCGCCTGGGCCTGGCGGATGGCCAGTTCGGCCAACTTCTTGCCGTACTCGACGTTGCTGTGCAGCCACAGATCCAGCGCGCTCTTGGAAAAACCGCCGACCAGGCGCACCGCGTCGCGGCTATTCAGGCGTTCCTTGATCTGCCCCTGGAACTGCGGGTCCAGCACCTTGGCCGACAGCACAAAGCTGGCGCGCGCGAACACGTCTTCGGGCAGCAGCTTGACGCCCTTGGGCAGCAGGCTGTGCAGTTCGGCGAAACCCTTGACCGCGCCGAACAGGCCTTCGCGCAGACCCGACTCATGGGTGCCGCCGGCGGGCGTGGGGATCAGGTTGACGTAGGACTCGCGCACGGCGTTGCCGTCTTCGGTCCAGGCCACCACCCACTGGGCGCCCTCGCCTTCGGCGAAGTTCTCGTGGTCGGCCCCGGCGTATTGCTCGCCTTCGAAGAACGGCACCATCAGCTCAGCCCCGGCCAGCGCCTCGGACAGGTAGCCGCGCAGGCCATCCTGGTACTGCCAGGTCTTGGTGTCGCCGGTCTTCTCATTGACCAGGGATACCTTGACCCCGGGCAGCAGCACGGCCTTGCTGCGCAAGAGGTGCGTCAGTTCGCCCAGCGGAATATTGGGGCTGTCGAAATACTTGGCGTCCGGCCAGACGCGCACGCGGGTGCCGGACTTCTTGCGGCCGCCCTGATCGTAGGGCGCCAGGGGCTCGGCCACGTCGCCGCCCTTGAAGACCAGGCGATTGACGGCCCCGTCGCGCCACACCACCACTTCCAGGCGCGTGGCCAGGGCGTTGGTGACGGACACGCCGACGCCGTGCAGGCCGCCGGAGAAGGCGTAGGCGCCGCCGCCCGCCTTGTCGAACTTGCCGCCGGCGTGCAGGCGCGTGAACACCAGCTCCACCACGGGAGCGTGCTCTTCGGGATGCAGTCCGACGGGGATGCCGCGCCCGTCGTCCTCGACGGAAACGCTGCCGTCGACGTGCAGCGTGACCTGGATCTGCTTGCCGTAACCGGCCAAGGCCTCGTCTGCGGCGTTATCAATGACCTCCTGCACGACGTGCAGGGGGTTTTCGGTTCGGGTGTACATGCCCGGGCGCTGGCGCACGGGCTCCAGTCCCTTCAGGACGCGAATGGACGCCTCGGTGTAACGTGGAGTGGCCAAGTTATCCCCAACATCTGTGGAAAAAAACCGACATTTTACGGATAAGCCTAGATTCTGCGCGGCTCCCAGTGGGATGAGCACGACCTGAGCAGCTCCGAATTCGGTAGGATGATGACAGTCACAGCCAGCGCATCGGGGCCACACGGCCCGGATCGCGACAACTGCGCCGCAACATCCTACACAAATCCAGCAACTCCTGTTGTTATTAACAGTGGTATGCCTGTTGTTATTGACAGTGGTATGCTTGAGTCCATCCACAAACAAGAACAACGGCGAGGCGCGTCCCTTTTTACGCGCCTTTTGCTGCCGAACCGAGAATCACCATCATGAGCGACCAAATCAAGAACGTCAGTGACGCCAGCTTCGATGCCGATGTGTTGAAATCCGGCCAGCCGGTGCTGGTGGACTACTGGGCTGCCTGGTGTGGCCCCTGCAAGATGATTGCCCCGATCCTGGAAGAAGTCGCCACGGAGTACGCCGGTCGCCTGACGATCGCCAAGCTGAACGTCGACGAAAACCAGGGCACCGCCACCAAGTATGGTATCCGCGGCATTCCTACCCTTATGCTCTTTAAAGACGGCCAAGCCGCCGCCACCAAAGTTGGCGCGCTGTCGAAGTCGCAACTGACCGCATTCCTGGACGGCGCGCTGTAAGCCGCGTGCCGTGAACGAAAGCGCCGCCCTCGGGGCGGCGCTCACTCAATACCGCGTGTGCCCGTCCGTGGCGCGCCGCCAGAACTCTCCTTCACTCTCCCCCAAAATCCCACCGCGATGCACCTCAACGAACTGAAGGCGCTGCACGTCTCGCAGCTGCTGGAAATGGCCGCCGGCCTGGAAATCGAGAACGCCAACCGCCTGCGCAAGCAGGAACTGATGTTCGCCATCATGAAACGGCGCGCCAAGCAAGGCGAGCAGATCTTCGGCGACGGCGTCCTCGAAGTCCTGCCCGACGGCTTCGGCTTCCTGCGCTCGCCCGAGACCTCGTATCTGGCCAGCACGGACGACATCTACATCTCGCCCTCGCAGATCCGCCGCTTCAACCTGCACACTGGCGACTCGATCGAAGGCGAAGTGCGCACGCCCAAGGATGGCGAGCGCTATTTCGCCCTGGTCAAAGTCGACAAGGTCAACGGCGTGGCGCCTGAAGCGATCAAGCATCGCATCATGTTCGAAAACCTGACGCCGCTGCATCCGAACCGGACCATGCGCCTGGAACGCGACATCAAGAGCGAGGAAAACCTCACGGGCCGCATTCTTGACGTCTTCGCTCCCATCGGCATGGGCCAGCGCGGCCTGATCGTCGCCAGCCCCAAGTCCGGCAAGACGGTGATGATGCAGCACATCGCGCACGCCATCACCACCAACTACCCCGACGCGGTCATGATCGTCCTGCTGGTGGACGAGCGCCCCGAGGAAGTGACCGAAATGCAGCGCACGGTGCGCGGCGAAGTGGTGGCCTCGACCTTCGACGAACCCGCCACCCGCCACGTGCAGGTCGCGGAAATGGTCATCGAAAAGGCCAAGCGCCTGGTCGAAATGAAGAAGGACGTCGTGATCCTGCTGGACTCGATCACCCGCCTGGCCCGCGCCTACAACACCGTGGTGCCAGCCTCCGGCAAGGTGCTGACCGGCGGCGTGGACGCCAACGCGCTGCAACGCCCCAAGCGCTTCTTCGGCGCCGCCCGCAACCTGGAAGAAGGCGGTTCGCTGACCATCCTGGGCACGGCGCTGATCGAAACCGGCAGCCGCATGGATGAAGTCATCTATGAAGAATTCAAGGGCACCGGCAACTCCGAAGTCCACCTCGAGCGCCGCCTGGCTGAAAAGCGCGTCTACCCGTCGATCAACCTGAACAAGTCCGGCACCCGCCGCGAAGAGCTGCTGATTGCGCCGGACCTGCTGCAAAAGGTCTGGGTGCTGCGCAAGTTCATCCACGACATGGACGAAGTCCAGTCCATGGAATTCATCCTGGACAAGATGCGTGCCACCAAGACCAACGCCGAATTCTTCGACATGATGAAGAAGAAGTAAGCAGGGCGCGCGGCCGGCAACGCCTGCGCCGCGCACCCGTCCATGAAAAACGCCCTGGAGCGCGCTTGCGCCCAGGGCGTTTTTCATGGGCAGACCAGGCCGCAGCCCGCGCGGCTCAATTGCCCATGAACTCCTCCAGCGTGCCGGGCCGCGGAGCGGGACGCGGGGTGTGCTTGTCGCCCGTCGGCTTGCCCGAAGCGTCTATCGGCTCGATCTTGGGATCGTCCCAACTGCCCGTGACGGTGTATTCCATGGTCATGGCCCGCGCCAGCGGTTGCTTCAACAGCCACTGCGTCACGAACGCGCCCAGTCCGATCAGCGGATTGACCGCCAGCGCCGTCACCATGGCCGCGCCGCTGGCGTCCAGGTTCGGAATCACCACGGCTTTCATGTCCCAGCGCTCGCGGATGATGTTGACCCCGCCTGCCAGCACGATCGCGGCGACGGGTCCGTTGATCTTGTAGCCCTCGGTCGAGGCCGTGCCGTCGGCCAGCTTGACCTTGCCCCGGATGGTGTCGAAGGGGAAACCGTCGCGCAGCAGGTTGGTGGGGTTCACATCCAGCCGCGCCAGGCGCTGCAGCGACTGCAGGGACAGCAACTCCAGCAATCGCGCGGTGCGGGAGTTCACGTGCATGAAGCGGCCCTTGTCCAGGCTGACGTCGACCTCGCCGGTCAGATCCTCGATCTTGTGGGTCCAGGGCAGATTGCGCCAGCTGGCCTTGCCTTGCATCGTGCCCTTTCCGCCCGACGCCACCTGCTCGAAGCCGATGCGGTCCAGGAACTTGCCCACGTCTTCGAATTTGACCGAGGCGTCCACGGTCAGGCCACGGCTCTCGCCTTCCAGGCGCCAATTGCCGGTGGCGTTGAGCGAAGCCGCATCGTTGACAATGGACAGCTTGTCCAGGCGCCATTGGCGGCCGCGCTCCAGATTCGTGCCCTGCACCTGCAGTTCGCCCACATTCTTGCCATACAGCAGGAACTCCTTGGCTTGCAGATCGATCGCCGGGATGTCGGACAGGTCGTTACCGGAGGACAACGCCTCGTCCGCCTTGTTGGTGTCGCCTTCGCCGCCCAGCGACAGGTGCTTCAGGCGGGCGGTGATCTGGCCGGCGATGGCGCCGGAAGCCTCACGCCATTCAAGCGACCCCGTGGCCTGCTTGGACTGCAGGTCCACGCGCCACTGCGCGGGCCCTGGCCGGGTCGCGTACAGCGTCAGGTCGTTCAGGCTAAAGCCGCCCGTGCGCAGGACACCGGCCGCCAGGCTGATGCGCTCGGCCGCGGGCAGCATCGGTTTGGACGCGGCCTTGCCTTTGCTGGCAGGGGCGCTGAAGCCGTTGGACACCTTTTCCCAAGCGTCCATGTCCAGATCAGGCAGGCTGGCGTTCAAGCTGAAGCCGCGCTCCGGCAGGCTTGCCGGACGGTTGATGCCCAGCGCGCCGCGCGCGAAATAGGACGGCGCTCCCTCTGACGGCGCCCGTTCGAACAACGCGTTGACGGCGTCGCCCAGGCTGACGGTGAGCCAGCGCCGGTTCTGCGCCCCGCGGTCCTGCGCGGGCGACCATTGCACCTTCAGCAATTGGGAGGCCTGGGCCGGTTTGCCCACCGGAGCGGGCATGTCGATCGCCATGCCCGCCAGGTCGGATTCGACGGAGATATCCACCGCGCCGCCGCGCTGATAACCCACCTTGCCCTTGTAGGCGGCCTTGCCCGAAAAGCGCGACATGGACGGCGTGTTGCTCAATTGGGTCAGCGCGGGCCCGGTCAGCGTGCCCTCGAAGCGCAGCGCGTCCGTGCTCTGGGCCAGGCGCCCGTATATTCGCGCCGGGCCGCCCAGGAATTGCGCCCGCAGTTCCTTGGCTTCCACGCCCTTCTCCGAAAACGCCAGGTCGCCGTGCATCTGGCTGAGCAGGGGCATTTCGGGCATGAAGGTGAACGTGTTGCCCGCGAACAGGATGTTCCCCTGGACCTGGGTGTCGTCCGTATTCAGCAAGGGCACCTTGAGCTTGAGCCCCACCCGCCAGTCACCGGTTCCGCGCGCCTCTTCGAGGGCCCCATCCAGCAATCCGCCCAGGGGCGAGTTGGCCGCCAGCGCCAGATACGCCGGCACCGTGCCGGAAGTCTCGCCAGTGAGCAGCAATTCGGAGTTTTCCTCCATATTGGGAATGGTCGCGGACACGGCCCCCAGCGTCACGGTCTGGCCCGGCCCGGTCTGGGCGACCGCGCCGCCCGCGCTGTCCAGCGCCAGGCTGACCTTGTCGATGCGGAAATTGCCGGACAGGTTCTCAAGCATCGGCCAACCCTTGCGGCCTTCGTGCGCGGGCGCATAGTCGACCTTGGCCCCGGTGAACGCGCCGGCGATCACGAATTCCCCCTGGGATGCCGGATTGGCGTAGGGAAAGTCATCGAGATCGCCCTTGAGCGTGATGGAGGCGGACTGCATTTCGCCGGCTGGCAAGCCGATGGCCAGCCATTCGCGCGCATCGGCGTTGACCTCCAGCGGCAGGTAGCGGTGGATGGCGGACATGGAACCGCGCGCCATCACGCCGCGCATGTCGACGCTGCCCGCCGCGGTCTTGCCCTCACGCCGCCATTGCCCTTGCAAGCGCAGGTCGATGTCATCGTTGACCAGTTGCAACTGGCCGATGTCCACGAACCAGTGTTCGGCGTCCGGCCCCTTCACGCTGGCGTCCAACGCCACTTCACGCGCCGCCAGCGTGGGCTGCTCGAAGATGCCCGGCAAGGTGACGCCCAGTTGCTGGACCTTCCCGCTGACCGACACGGCGGGAGCGCCCGGGCTGCGCGCCAAGGGCACGCTGTCCAGTTGAATGAAATCACCCGGCAGGCCCTGGACGCGGGCCTGGACGTAGCCCGCCTTGAAGCCAGGCGCTTGCGCGCCTTGAGGCGCCGCGGTCCATTGCAGGCCACGCACCGCGGTGTCCGCGGTCAATTCGGTGAACTTGCCGCGTTCCAGCTGCAGCCACGCCCGCCCGCTGACGCGCCCCGCCACCGCCGGCACCTCGAACCAAGGCTGCCACGCCAGCGGTTCCACATCGTCCAGCTGCGCATACAGTTGGCCGCCCCAGTTGCCGGGATTGGCCGCGTTCACGGTGAACAGGCTGCGGTTGAATTCGCCGCGCAGCTCCACGTTGCGCGCCAGCGCCCCAGCGGCTGCGGCCTGGAGCACGAAGCGGTGCGACAGGCTGCCGTTGCGCGCCAGTAAATCGACGCTGGTAAGCGTCAGCTCCGGCGCCCCGCGCAATTCGTCCTGCCAGCGTATGGTGGCATCGCGGATCCGCAGCTCGCGCTGCGCGCCCAGCCAGCGCAGGGCCGGATGGTCCAGGTCCGAACGCTGGTCGCTGGCATTCAAGTCGATGTCCTGGCCCGCCACCCATAAGTGGTTGGCCGGATCGCGCCGCAGGGTGAGCTCAGGCCGTTCGACCTGCAGCCGCAGCAGCTTGGGCGACAAGGTCAGGATGCTGCGCCAGGCGAGCACCGCCGACACCGAGGGCAAGGACAGCACGGGGTCGACCTCGTCGTCGTAGACTTGGACGGAAGTGAGATCGAGTTTGGGATTCAGGCCATGCCAGTTCGCCTGGATGGAGCCGATGGTCACTCGGGAGCCGAGCGCCTGGCTGGCATAGGCTTCGATCTGGGGACGCCATTGGTCCACGCGGGGCAGGACCCAGTAGCGAACGCCCAGCAGTCCGAGGGCCACGACGCCATAGATGGTCAGCACGGCCCAGAAAACCCAGCAGAGCACTTTTTTTGAAACAGACACGGATCGGTGGGCAGGAAAATATGTCTTGCGGTATCGTCCCCACTTATACCTGAAACGCGCCTATTCTGCCGCCCCTTTCGCCATGTCCACGCCCTCTACGTTCGCCCCCGCCCTCGCCTGGTCCGGCCATCTGCGCCGCCGACTGGATGCCCACCCGGATCTGGCCGCCTGGCTGGACGATGCCGTGCGCGAACCCGTGACGCCGGCGCAGATCGAGCGCTGGCAAGCCGAACTGGCCGGACCGCAGGCAGGCGGCGCGCTGCCGGTCGATGTCTGCCGCATGGTGCTGCGCAAACTGCGCGAGCGGGTCTTCAATACGCTCATCGTGCGCGACCTGACCGGCCAGGCCGATCTGGAGGAAGTCGTCGGCGCCATGACCATGCTGGCCGACACGGCGGTGGCCGCCGCCTATCGCAGCGTGGCGGCGGACCTTGCGGCCGTGCATGGCGTGCCGCGGGATCCGGCCACCGGCAAGCCGCAGGAAATGCTGATCGTGGGCATGGGCAAGCTGGGCGGCTGCGAACTGAATGTCTCGTCCGACATCGACCTGATCATGCTGTACGGCGAAGAAGGGGAAACCGACGGCCCGCGCCGCATCAGCCATCACGAGTTCTACGGCCGCCTGACCCGCCGCATGATGCCCGTGCTGTCGGAAGTGGACGCCAACGGCCAGGTGTTCCGCACCGACCTGCGGCTGCGCCCCGACGGCGACGCGGGTCCGCTGGCCTGGAGCCTGGATGCGCTGGAGCATTACCTGATCGGCCAGGGCCGCGAATGGGAACGCTATGCCTGGCTCAAGGCGCGGCTGATACCGGCCCAGGCCTTCGAAGGCAGCGACAGCGCCACGCAGGCGCGCCAGCTGGAAAGCCTGCGCGTGCCCTTCGTCTACCGCAAGTATTTTGATTTCGACGCGCTCTCGGCCCTGCGCGCCCTGCGCGAACGCATCCGCCAGGACTGGCAGCGGCGCGCCAGCGCGCGCAACGGCATCGACAGCGCCAACAATATCAAGCTGGGCGACGGCGGCATCCGTGAAATCGAATTCGTGGTGCAACTGGCGCAACTGATCCGCGGCGGCCGCATGCCCGCGTTGCAAAAGCGCGGCCTGCTGGAAGCGCTGCACGCGGAAAGCGCGGCCGGCCTGGTGCCCGAGGACGACGCCCGCAGGCTCGAAGAGGCCTACCGCTACCTGCGCCGCACTGAGCATGCCCTGCAATACCGCGAGGACGCCCAGACCCATCTGCTGCCGGGCGACCCCGAGCAGCGCGCCGCCCTGGCCGCGGCCCTGGGCATGAGTCCCGCGGACTTTGAAAGCACGCTGGCCGCGCACCGCCAATTCGTTTCACAGACCTTCCGCAACGTGTTCCGCCTGGTGGGCATGGGCGACGCCGAAGTGCCGGCGCCCGCGCCTGGCGCCACCGACCCCGGGTCCGGCCCGGACGAGCCCGACAGCAGCTGCGAACTGGCCGAACAGATCAGCCAGGCCTTCGGCGACGACGCGCAGGACCTGCTGCGCCGCACAGAAACCCTGCTGGGCAGCCACCGCGTGCGTAGCCTTCCCGAGAGCAGCCGCAAGCGCATGGACGCCTTGCTGCCGGCCGCGCTGCGCGCCGCCCTGCGGACCCCGGCGCCATTGCAAGCCACGGTGCGGCTGTTCGACCTGATCGAAAAGATCGCCCAGCGCAGCGCCTATCTGGCCTTGCTGGCCGAGTACCCGGACACCCTGGCGCGCGTGGCGCGCATGGTCGCGGCCAGTCCGTGGGCCGCGCAGTACCTGACCCAGCATCCCTTGCTGCTGGACAGCCTGATCGACTGGCGCACCCTGTTCGAGCCGCTGGACTTCGCCCAGATCGCGCGCCAGCTGACCGCGGACCTGGACGCCTGCCGGCTGCCCGACGGGGATCCGGACATCGAGCGCCAGATGAACCTGATGCGCGACATGCAGCGCCAGGCCAGCTTCCAGTTGCTGGCGCAGGACCTGGAAGGCGAACTCACCGTGGAGAAACTGGCTGACCAGTTGTCCGCGCTGGCCGACCTGCTGCTGACCGAAACCATCCGCCGCACCTGGCCGCTGGTCAACAAGGCCGCGGGCGCCGAGCCGCGCTTCGCCGTCATCGCCTACGGCAAGCTGGGCGGCAAGGAACTGGGCTACGCCTCGGACCTGGACCTGGTGTTCCTGTTCGACGACCCGCGCGAGGATGCCGCCGAGGTCTACGCCAAGCTGGGGCGGCGCATGACCTCCTGGCTGTCGACCATGACGTCTTCCGGCCGGCTGTACGAGGTGGACCTGCGGCTGCGGCCGGACGGCGACGCCGGCCTGCTGGCGGTGTCCGTGGAAGCTTTCGAGCAGTATCAGCACAAGCACGCCTGGGCTTGGGAGCACCAGGCGCTGACCCGCGCCCGCTACGCCTCGGGCGACGCCAGCGTCGGCGCCCGCTTCGAGCAGATCCGCGAAGACATGCTGGTGCTGCCCCGCGACGCCGCCAAGCTGCGCGAGGAAGTGCTGGCGATGCGCGAGAAAATCAATGCGGGCCACCCCAACACCGGCCCGCTGTTCGACCTGAAGCACGACCGCGGCGGCATGGTGGACGTGGAATTCGTCACGCAATACCTGGTGCTGTGCCACTCGGGCACGCATCCGCTGCTGGTGCGCAACCTGGGCAACATCGCGTTGCTGCGCCTGTCCGGCGAAGCAGGCCTGATTTCCCCTGAATTGGCGGCGCGCGCCGGCGACGCCTACCGCACTCTGCGCCGGGCCCAGCACCAGATGCGCCTGCAGGGCGTGGAAAAGGCGCGTGTCCCGCAGGGCCAGCTGCAGGAAGAACGCGCTGCCGTGCGCGAACTCTGGACGGCGGTGCTGGGCTGAACACGTTGGGGGACAGAGCATCGCCGGTTTGCGGCAACTCAGCGTAAAATAAGGAGTTTTCCGCCTTATTTGTTGCTCGCAAGCCATGTCTGAACTCGTGCGCCCCAAACTCGACCTCCCCACCGGCCGCAGCAAAGTGCTGATGCACTCTTGCTGCGCGCCCTGTTCCGGCGAAGTCATGGAAGCGATGACCGCCTCGGGCATCGACTACGCCATCTACTTCTACAACCCGAACATCCATCCGGTCAAAGAGTACGAAATCCGCAAGCAGGAAAACATCCGCTTCGCCGAGCAGCACGGCATCGAATTCATCGATGCCGACTACGACATGGACAACTGGTTCGACCGCGTCAAGGGCATGGAAGACGCCCCCGAACGCGGCGAGCGCTGCACCGCCTGCTTCGACATGCGCTTCGAACGCACCGCACTCTACGCGCACGAGCATGGCTTTGACACCATCACCAGCTCGCTGGGCATCTCGCGCTGGAAGGACATGAACCAGATCAACGGCTGCGGCGAACGCGCCGCGGCGCGCTACGACGACCTGGTCTACTGGACCTACAACTGGCGCAAGGGCGGCGGTTCCGCCCGCATGATCGAAATCAGCAAGCGCGAGAACTTCTATCAGCAGGAATACTGCGGCTGCGTCTATTCGCTGCGCGACACCAACCGCCACCGCCGCTCGCAGGGCCGCGAGCGCATCCACATCGGCGTGAAGTTCTACGGCAAGGAAGACCTGATCAACGAGGAACAGCTCTGATCAGGGCTGGCGCCCAAGGCGCCGGTATTCCGACGGCGACAAGCCGAAACGCTTGCGGAACGCGTGGCTGAAGCGCGCCGCATCTGAAAACCCGAATCTGTAGGCGATGTCGCCTATCGGCCGCGCCGCCTGCGCGGCGTCGCACAGCGTGTCCCTGCAACGCTCCAGCCTGGCGCTGAGAATGAAGTCGGCCGGCGTGGTGGAAGCCAGTGCGAACAGGTTGTAGAGATAGCGGCGCGACATCCTGAAGGCCGCCGCGGCAGCGGCGGGCGACAGCGCCGGATCATGCAGATTTTCAAGTATGTGCTGCTGCACCCGGCGCAATTGCGCCTGCCGCAGTTCGACGTGGTCTTGTTCGGCCCGCCCCCCCGCCCTTTCGCTGATGTCCAGACCCATCATCTGGAGCACGGTATTGGCTGCATCGCGCGAAGCGCTTTCGGACAGATGGGCGTGTTCGTTCAGCGCCACGCGCAGCAAGTCCATGGCCATGCGCCCGCAACCGTGCCGCGCGCTGAAGCTACGGGCCACCGCGTTCTGCATGAAGGACTGCCAGGCATCGAAATGCTTGCCCGGCACCTGCATCACCAGGAAATGCGCGCCGTCGTCGACCTCGACCTCGTACGGCCGGGTGGTGTCGTAGATGCTCCATTCACCGGGCACCAGCAAGGCGCTGCGTCCGGACTGGCTGATCTCGCTGCGGCCCGAGAGTTGCAGCGTCACCTTGTAGCCAGGTTCTTCGGACCGATCCGCCAGCAGCTTGCTGCGGCGCACGCGCTGGGCGCTGCTGCGCAATTCGCAGACCTGCATCCAGCCCAGCGAGTCCACGGCCACGCTGTTGCGAAAACGGGCCGGAAACACCGCGGACACTTCCAGGGGAACGAAGGTATCGCTGACACTTTCCTGCCAGCTGGCGCAGTCCAGGAAATGCGTGGGCGCGCTGCGCAAAAGGGATGGGGACATGGCGACTCCGGCGTCTCGAAACGGCGTGCCTTTTTGCCTGCGGCGGCCTGCCCGGCAACACAGCTACAGCGTTGAATGGAATGCTGCCTCTTTCTAGCATCGGTCGGCAGGAGGGAGTATCGGTGACAACCCCTAAATTGCCGGCCTGCTAGGGTTTTCTGTCGCTGCCATAGGAATAGTCGGCCAATTCGAAACCGAGTCCGGACAAGGATTGGGCCAGCCCGTGGCGCACCGGCACCACGTCCTCATAGCGGCGCGGCCGAACCTGCGCGACCTCCTGTTCGGTGTAGGGGCTGAAATCCGCCGGCAGCTGCGCCGGACTGAATTCCTCCAGTATCCAGTTGAGCACCGCCGCAAGGTCGGCATTGCTCAACTGCGATTGCGCGGCCCCTGGAACGCGGATCAGATACTCGCGGCCCTGCGGCAAATGCACGAACGAACCGACGGAATTGCGGAAATCGGGGATGCCATGGCGGCCGCTACCGCGGCCGTCCACCCGATGGCAGCCCGCGCATTGCAGCACGTAGTCGGCGCGGACGGACTGGCGCAGCCTGTCGGCCGCGGAAGCGTCCATGGCGGGCGGACTGGCCGCGGGCTCTCCTGCGCTGGCCGGGGCCGCGCCAAGCAGGATGACGGCGGCGCACAGCCGGCGCCATCCCTGCCGCAGCGGTGGCTCCCCTGGCTTCATGATTTCGGCTTGGGTTTGGCCAGGCCCACGATCACCGAGGTCGTGCAATGGAAGATGGAAGACTCGTTGGACATGCACCAGTTCACGTCGTTATGCAGGAACATCTGATAGCCCGGCCGCTCGCGCTCGGCGGATGCGCACATGCATTTGCCGCAAGCGGCCTTGCCGCAGCAATCGTTGTAGCTGATCAGGTAGTCCTTGCCGTCCAGCGGATTGTGGCAGGTGCCAACCCACGAGACCGCCGACGGCGACGTGCCGGGCGGGCAGGACGTCATGCTGCCGCCGCAGCAGGAACACAGGAATCCGTCCACCGCGCAATAGCGCCAGTAGTCGCATGCCGTGTCGTCCATCTGCGGCTTCTTGGGGTCCGCGGGCGCCGAACGCGCCACCGGCAGCACCGGCATGAGGAAGGCGGTTCCGACCAGCACCCGGCCTATGCGGTTGAGCACGCTGCGCCGGGAAGTGGTGTGCGCAACCGAGCGCGCGGCGCGCTCTGCGAGTTTATCCAGCCAATGCATTGCCGCTCTCCTTGCGGGAAATCCGGGTTTCTTCCAGCGTGCCGGCGGCCAGGAACTCCTGCACCGACGCCACGCCCAGCTCCTTCGCCGTGAACAGGCTTTCCAGCTGTTCGCGCGAGTTGATCAGGCCCTTGGCGCGCAAAGTCCCGGTTTCGTCGATCAGCACCGCATAGGGCAGTTTGCTGATCTGGAACTTCATGCCCAGTTCGGTCGACAGCAAATACGGAAAACGCTCCAGGCCCGCCTGCTTGTAGAACGCCAGATGCTCCGGCATTTCGCCGTCGCTGGCCAGGACGATGCGCAGCCAGGCGCTCTCGGTGCTGGCCACCGACTTCAAGATAGGCAGCAGCTTCTTGCAGACCGGGCAAGTGGGGGAAAGAAAGAACAGCAGCTGGCTGTGCTGCCCGCGTTCGCCCACCACGATGCGGCGGCCAAGCAGATCGGCCAATGCGAAGCGCGGCGCCGGCTCGCCCACGCCGGGGCCCTTGTCCATCGTCAGCGCCCCCATCGGCGCCACGCGCTCGTACAGCACGCCGATCTGCCGCGACAGCGCCAGGATGACCAGCACCAGGCAGAGCACCACGCCCCACAGCAGAAAATTGGAAATGATCAAGGCATCCATATGAATTCCTTCAGAGATTGCGCAACTTGAGGTGTGAGGCCAACAGGTGATTGGCGGTGAAGTACAGGCCCACGGCGGCGATAGCCAAGCCGAACACGGCGGCGGAATCGGTCCACTGCAAACCACGGGACTGGTCCGCTGCGGCAATGAGCGCCGGCGCGGTCCACAGCGCCAGCGCCGCATTGCGCAGCACCAGCCACCACGACAGCCCGCTGCGCTGCGCG
>NZ_DATCUY010000037.1:0-4853 GCF_036567245.1 Achromobacter sp.
CGGCGCCTTGACGCCGGCCAATCCGCAGCACATGGCCGCCCCTGCCGACGATCCGGCGCGGGTGGGCGAAATCCTGCGCGCGACCGAAGCCTTCAAGGGCGGGCCAGTGGTCGCCGCCGCGCTGCGGCTGCTGCCGCTGCTGTTCTGCCGGCCGGGCGAGCTGCGCACCATGTGCTGGGCCGATGTAGACCTGGACGCCGCCGAGTGGCGCTTCACCACCAGCAAGACGCGCACCGAACACCTGGTGCCGCTGAGCCGGCAGGCGCTGGCCATCCTGCGCGACCTGCACCCGCTGACCGGCCACGGCCGGCACGTGTTCCCGAGCGCACGCGGCGCCGGCCGGCCGATGTCAGATGCCGCCATCAATGCCGCCTACCGGCGCCTTGGCATCGACACCCGCACCGAACTGACCGGCCACGGCTGGCGGGCGGTGGCACGCACCCTGCTGCACGAGCGGCTGGGATTTGCCGCGGAAGTCATCGAACACCAGCTGGCGCATGCAGTGCCGGACGCCTTGGGGCGCGCCTACAACCGGACGAAGTTCATCGACGAACGCCGCCGCATGATGCAGGCCTGGGCCGATCACCTGGACCGCCTCAAAGCCGGGGCCGACGTGGTGACACTGCGGCGCGCGGGTAACCGAGCATGAACCGGCTGTCCGCTGTGCTGCTGGCGCTGCCTATCGCGGCGTGGGCATGGGATGGCGAAGACCGCTACGGACCCGGCGTGCATGCAGACCGCTATGGCCGGGCCTTCCAGTACGAAACCGCCGACGGGCAGCCCGTGCCCGGCGCGGTGAAGGTCGAACCCGACGGCTACGGGCCGGGCGTTGGCAAAGACCAGTACGGCCGACCGGTCCGCGCCCGCGGTCTGGACGGTCGGCTGCTGGAACCGCTGTCAGTGCCAGATGATGAACGTTGACCGCCGCCGCCCGCCCGGCATGCGGCCTGTGCGCCCCGGCGCCGTCCTGCGCGATGACCTGCGCCCGGCACTTGGCTTGAGCGTCACCGACATGGCCCGGCGCCCTGGCCGGTTGTGCGGCAATGGGTCGGGGGTGTGGCTGCGCATGCAGGCCGACTTGGACCTGTGGCAGGCCGAGCGGGCGCGGATCGAGCCGGCGGCCGACGAGCGGGCCGCCTGAGCGCAGCCGGCGGAACGAGACAGGACCGTGACCCGCAGCCGAGACCCCCGCGCGTCTTTCCGCAGCGCCGCCATCAACAAATTCAACACTGGCCGCTCAATCGACAGTCCGCCCGAGCCGGCGGCCGACGAGCGCCCACGCGTGCCCGCCTGGCTGGACCCGCAGGCCGTGCCTTGGATCGCCTGTTTTGGGCGCTCCCGCCTCGCCGAGCGGGGACAGCCGCTGACCGATTACTTGCCTGCCATCGGCAGACCACTTCTTGATTACTTGGCCGCTACGTCCGGGGCGGGTGCGCAACCGCCTGCCACCTACACGCGCACGGAAGTGTTATTCGACCTCTGGTGGTATTCGCTGCTGCAACAGGGCCTGAGCGACAGCGATGCCTTGATGCTGGCCTCGCTGGTTTATGCAGTTCTACCGCTCAAAGAACCCGCGAAAGCCTTTCAAGAAACCGTGGCGATTGCCCTTCCCGTCATCGATAGGAATTACGACCCTATCGCTGCCGCAGCCCTCGATACCGAGCTGCGCGCCGCGCTGGCGCAGCCGGCCAAAGGGCGCCGCCGTGGCCGGCCGAAAGGGCGCGACCCGAAGATCGACGCCCGCGACCTTGCCAAGTCTGAGAAGGTGTTCAACAGGGGCCGCGCCGAAGGCAAGTACCCGATGTCGGCCGCCAATCCGTGGCAGGTGCTTGAAGACCTGGGCAGCATCATCGACCAGATCATCGAAAGCGACCGGGGCATCAGCAACTCGCAGCACCTTCAACGCGACGACGGAGACCGCGACACCATCCTGCTGCGCGACTTCCTTGGGTCCAGTGCACACGACATACCGCCGCGACGCCGGTGGCTGGTCATCAGGACTTTGGCCGATTTCTGCCTGGAATGGTGGCTGTTCGAATACGTCCTCGAAGTCGGCCCACTCGCAACCTAAAGTTCAGGAATTTCCGTCATTTGCGTCATTGCGTCATTCGTCCTACGAATCAATGACTTGCGAATGACGGAACGGTCATTCCTTCCGTCATCGTGCGTCATTCCTTCCGTCATTGGGAGCCGTGTCCGGGCGAGGTCCGCGAAGTCGGCCCACTCGCAACCTAAAGTTCAGGAATTTCCGTCATTTGCGTCATTGCGTCATTCGCCAGAAGAATCAATGAGTTGCGGATGACGGAACGGTCATTCCTTCCGTCATCGTGCGTCATGGCTTCCGTCATTGGGAGCCGTGTCCGGGCGACGTTCACCTGCCCGGACCTTCAAGAACAAGAAAATTCCCAAGTCCGCGGCATTTTTCTACTCTTTGACCGCCGGCTGTAGCACGTTAAATATCGGAGCGCCCCATTGCTTACGGAGCGTTCCTGTGACATCGAAAATTTACCTGTCTGACAAAGACTTAGCCGCCCGATATGGCGTCATTCGCGGCACGATCTGGCGCTGGGTTTCCGAAGGCCGCCTGCCGGCGCCCGTGCACGTCGGCCCGAACACCACCCGCTGGCGGCTGGCCGATCTTGAGGAACACGAGCGCCAATTTTCGAAGGCGGCGCCCGCCGGAGTGACTGAAAAGCCCGCCGCGCCGCGGTAAGTCTGGGTGGCAACTCACAACCCCCCGCCGGGTGCGGCCGATCCCCTCGAGCGGGAGCGCGACGCGTTTTTTCACATGTCGCCAGACTGCCCGCGGGCGGAGTGGGTCCGCAAAGGCCAGGCCGCCCACGCGGCCGGGCTGAGCTTCGAGGACTTCGACGCATGGAGCGCGGGCGGCAAAACTTATGACGCGCGCGCCGCCCGCGATACGTGGCGCAGCTTCCGCGCCGATGGCGGCATCGGCCCCGGCACGCTGTTCTATATGGCGAAGGCGGAAGGCTGGCGACCGGACCCGAACGCGCCCCGACCACCGCCACCCACAGCGGCGGAGCTGGCCAAACGGGCTGCAGCAGCCGAGGCCGAACGCAAGCGCAAGTCCGCGATCCCCGCTGATCCTGACTACCAGCCCGCTGCCATCTGGGCGCGCGGCATGCCCGCTGTAGGTCATTCCTACGTCGTGGCCAACAATGGCCGACCGGACGGCCTGCGGGTCGTCCCCGACGGCGACTGCCTGCGGCAACTCGGCGAATCGTTGGTTGGCTGGCTCATGGTTCCGGTATGGCTCGACGGGACGCTGATCACCATTCAGTTCATTGCGCCGACCGATGTCGCCGCGCGCCTCAAGGCCGCCGGCAAGCCGTCCAAGCTGAACCTGTACCGGCACCCGGTCGAAGGCTGTTTCATCGTCGGCAAGTGCCCGCCGGGCGGCGTTGCCTACATCGTTGAGGGCATCGGCGCCGGGTGGGCAGCGCACCAGGCGACGGGCCATGCAGCCATCGTGGCCTTCGGCTGGGGCAATGTACGGCGCGAGGCGCAGGCGCAGCGCGAACGCGACCCTGCTGCCCGTTTGGTGTTGGTCCCAGATGTTGGGAAAGAAAGCGAAGCACGCTCCATCGCTGGCGAGCTTGGCGCAATGGTTGCCGCCCTCCCCGACGGTTGGCCGAAAAATTCAGACATCGCCGATTACGCGCAGCGCGAGGGTGTGGACGCCCTGCGCGCCCTACTGACAGCCGCTGCCGATCCGACCGCGCCAGCCGACCCAGCCGCCGCCGCGCCGGCCGCGACCGCCCCGGCTACCGAAGGCCCGCGCATCGACGCCCCCGACGGCGATGAAGACGCATCGGAAACACCCCAAGGCGGCCGCCGCTCATCGCTCGACGTGGTGCTGGCGCTTACGGCCGACCTCGAGCTGTTCCACGACACCGCCGGCACCGGCCACTTCGCCGCCGAATACGACGGCCGGCGCGAGGTGTGGGCGATCCAGTCGCGCGCTGGGGCTGACCTGGTACAGCGGCGCTACCTTGCCGCCACGGGTCGCGGACTACCCGCACAGCCGCTGCGGGACGTGCTCGCCACCCTGGACGCGCGCGCCCGCTTCGAAGGCCGTCAGCGGGACGTATTCCTGCGCGTCGCCAGGTTTCCAGATCGTGTCCTGATCGACCTCGCGGATGATCGCTGGCGCGTTCTGGAAATCACCGGCGCAGGCTGGCGGGTGCTGGACCGCTCGCCCGTTCCTTTCGTTCGCCGGGCCGGCATGGCGCCCCTGCCGGAGCCGCAGCGCGGCGGCAGCGTGGCCGAGCTTCGCGGGTTCGTGAATGTGGCCGATGCCGAATTTCGGCTCGTGGTGGCCTGGTTGCTGGGTGCGCTGGGCGGGCGCGGGCCGTTTCCGGTCCTGGTGTTACAGGCCGAGCAAGGCGCCGGCAAGTCCACAGCCGCCCGAGTGCTGCGCGCGCTGGTCGATCCAGCCGACGTGCCCCTGAAGGCGCCGCCGCGCACCGCCGACGATTGGGTCATCGCTGCCGCGGTTTCGTACGTGCTGGCGATGGACAATTTATCAGGACTCACCAATGACCAGTCGGACATTCTGTGCAGGCTGCTCACCGGCGCCGGCTGGTCAAGGCGGAAGCTCTACTCCGACCTCGACGAGGTCAGCATAAACCTGTGCCGGCCGGTTTTGCTCAACGGCATCGACGCCATCGCCACACGGCCGGACTTGGCTGACCGGGCGCTCGTGATCACGTTGCCAACGATCCCAGCGGCACGCCGCCGTCAGGAGGCGGTTTTCTGGGACGCCTTCGAAGCCGTCCGGCCGCGGCTGCTGGGCGCGCTGCTGGACGCCGTGGCCGGCGCCTTGCGCTGCG
>NZ_DATCUY010000038.1:0-2629 GCF_036567245.1 Achromobacter sp.
CGAGGCCCGCGACGCGGGCCAGCCGCCGGCGGTGCTGCGCATGGTCGATGCCGACCCCGACGCGGCGGTGGCGTATCCGGGCCCGGATTCCTACAACTACATGACCGGCGAAGCGCGCCGCTGTCCGGCATGGGTCAACGAAGTCACGCTGCGTTCGCTGGAGCTGGCCCGCGCCTATGAGCCCGGCATGTACGTGCGCCGCATCGCGCCCACGCCGCTGCTGATGATCGTCGCCACCGGCGACGGCCTGACGCCGGCCGATCTGCAGCAGGACGCGTTCAACGCGGCACACCAGCCGAAGGAGTTGCTGCTGCTGCCTGGCGGCCACTATTCGGTCTACACGGAACACTTCGAACGCACCAGCAGCGCCGCGGCCAATTGGTTCGCGCAGCATCTGGGTTGAGACAAGCACGGATAAAAAAATGACGACGACAATAATGATGGAGACACAGGACCGCCAACGCCGCCACGCTTCGTTGCGCGCGGCGGCCGTGGGCAATGCCCTGGAGTGGTTCGACTGGACTTTGTACGGCACGTTCTCGGCCTACCTGGCGATGAACCTGTTCGATCCGTCCGACCGCGGTTCGGCGCTGCTGGCCACGCTCGCCGTGTTCGCCGGCGGCTTCCTGGCGCGGCCGATCGGCGGCTGGCTTTTCGGCCGCATCGGCGACCGCTACGGCCGCAAGTTCACGCTGGTCCTGACCATGTGCCTGCTGGCGTTGACCAGCCTGGCGATAGCGCTGCTCCCCACCTATGAGCAGGCAGGCGTGATGGCCTCGGTGCTGCTGTTCCTCTGCCGCCTGATGCAGGGCCTGGCGCATGGAGGCGAGTCCGGCGTCGCCTATACCTACGTGGCGGAAATCGCGCCGCCCGCCAAGCGTGGCTTGTGGTCCAGCTCGGTGTTCGTCAGCGTCACCATCGGCGTCATGGCGGCCACTGCGCTGGCCGCGTTGCTGACTTCGTGGCTGGGCAAGCCGGCGATGGAGGCCTGGGGCTGGCGCGTGGGTTTCGGCGTGGGTGCGTTGCTGGGCGTCTATGCGCTGTTCCTGCGCCGCAGCGCCAGCGAGAGCGAGGTGTTCGAACACAGGACGGAGCAGGGCGGCGCGCAAAAGGTATCGGCCCGCCAGGCTTTGAAGATCGCGCGCAACATCGTGATGATCGCCGCCGCGTCCAACGCCACGTACTACACCTGGGTCACGTTCGCGCCGGCCACGGCCATCGCCACCAAGGGCATGGATCCTTCGGGTGCCTACACGGCCAGCCTGATCGCGCAGCTGTTGTGCCTGCTGTGGCTGCCGGTGTGCGGCTGGCTGGCCGACCGCTACGGCCGCAAGCCCATGGTGATGGCCTTCGGCCTGGGCGTGGCGCTGGCGGTGTTCCCGGTATCGCACATCGTGACCGACCAGCCTTGGACCCTGTTCGTGGGGCAACTGATCGGCCTGCTGGTCTGGGCGCTGCTGGCCGCGATCTTTCCGGCGGTGGTGGCCGAGCAGGTGCCGACCGGTGCGCGCGCCATGGGCGTGGGCTTCATCTCATCGCTGTCGGTCGCGATCTTCGGCGGCACGGCGCCCTACATCAATGCCTGGCTGGGCGCCCAGGGACTGGACTGGGTCTATACGGCCTACGTGGGGGCGCTGGGGCTGATGGCTTTTGTGGGCGCCTTCCTTATCAAGGAAACGGCGGGCATGGACCTGAACGACATCCGCCTGCCAGGCGAGGAGGCCGGCGCGACCGCCAGCAACAAGCCCGCCAAGCGCGCGGCATTCAACTGAACTTTCATTCATCCATCATCACATGAGCAACATGAACTATCCGGATCTGGCAGGAAAAATCGCGGTCGTCACGGGCGCCGGCGGCGGGATCGGGCGCGCCATGGCGGCGGCGTTCCGCCAACAGGGGGCGACCGTGGTCGCCACCGACCTGAACCTGGAAGCACTGTCCGGCGTGGACGCGGATTGCCGCGAGCTGGACGTGACCCAGGCGCAGGCGGTGCGCGAGTTGGCCGACGCGGTGGCCGCGCAATACGGCGCGCTGGACGTGTGGGTCAACAATGCCGGCTTCATGGCCCGCATGCCCGCCCTGGACCTGGACGAGGCCGCATGGCAGCGCACCATGGACATCAATCTCAAGGGCACGTTCTTCGGCGCCCAGGCGGCCGCGCGGCACATGATCGCGCAAGGCAGCGGCGCCATCATCAACCTGTCCAGCTATGCCGGCGTCAAGCCGCGCCCGAACTGCGCCGATTATGCCGCCGCCAAGGCCGGCGTGGCCCACCTGACCCAGTGCCTGGCGCTGGAATGGAGCCCCAAGGGGCTGCGCGTCAATGCTATCGCGCCCGGATTCATCGAAACGCCGATGAGCAGCTGGATGCACGGCGACGCCGCTACTTACGCCGCATACGTCGAACGCCTGCCGGTGCAGCGCGTCGGCCAACCTTCGGAGATCGCCGATGCGGCGCTCTACCTGGCTTCGCAGGCCTCGGCCTACGTCACGGGCCACGTGCTGATGGTCGACGGGGGAGTCTCCAAGACATGAGAACCGGGAACGGCGTGGAGTCGTACTGGACCGGAAAGGCGGCGGTCGTCACGGGCGCGGCGCGGGGGCAGGGCGCTGCCGAGGCGCTGCGCCT
>NZ_DATCUY010000039.1:0-6435 GCF_036567245.1 Achromobacter sp.
GGCCGCTGGCCAGCCGGCGCCGCAGGCGGGCAGCGCCGCACACGCGCCCGGGGCCATCCTGAACGGGGCGCAGCCATGAACGCGTCCGCCCCGGCCGCGAACCCCCAGGTGCGCAACGTGCTGTTCATCATGTGCGACCAGCTGCGCGCGGACCATCTGTCCTGTTATGGCGGCGCCGGCGCCTTGCGCACGCCCAATATCGACCGGCTGGCGCGCATGGGCGTGCAGTACGACCGGGCTTACGTGACGTCCGCTGTTTGCGGCCCGTCGCGCGCGTCCTACTACACCGGCCGCTATCCGCTGTCGCACCGCGTCACCTGGAACCGCGTGCCGCATCCGGTGGATGAATGGTGCCTGGGCGAGTACCTGGCCCAGGCCGGCTTGCCGCTGCACTTGCTGGGCAAGACGCACTTCGTGGCGGACCGCGCCGGATTGCGCGCCAAGGGCTACGCCGCCGCGGACGAACAGCGCTTCCTGCAGGGCGGATTCGTGCCGATCGAGCGCTACGACGGCCATTTCGAACTGGCCAAGGACAGCCCGTACCGCCGCTACCTGCGTGAACGCGGCTACGACAGCGAGCGGCCCTGGGAGGACTACGTGGTGGGCAGCCAGGCCGCCGATGGCAGCATCGCCAGCGGCTGGCTGATGCGCAATGCGCCGCTGCCCGCCAGGGTGGATGCGGCCGACTCCGAGACGGCCTACCTCACGGACCGCGCCCTGGGTTTCATGCAGGAGCAGGGCGACCAGCCCTGGGCGCTGCATCTGTCGTACATCAAGCCGCACTGGCCCTACAAGGCGCCGGCGCCTTACCACGCCCTGTTCGGCGCGGAAGACTGCGCGCCGCCGGTGCGTACGCAGGCGGAACGGGAACGCCCGCATCCGGTGCACGGCGCCTACCAACGGCTGGAGGAGTCGGAGTCCTTCGCCCGCGACGAGGTCTGGCGCAGCATCCGGCCGGTCTACATGGGGCTGGTCAAGCAGATCGACGACCAGATCGGCCGGGTGCTGGACTTCCTGGAGCGCAGCGGGCGGCTGAAGGACACGCTGATCCTGTTCACCTCGGACCACGGCGATCACCTGGGCGACCACTGGCTGGGTGAAAAGGAATATTTCTACGAGAGCGCGATGCGCGTGCCTTGCCTGGTCTACGACCCGGCGGGAGCCGCCGACGCCACCCGCGGCAGCCGCAGCGACGCTTTCGTCGAATGCGTGGACATCGTTCCGACGGTGCTGGACGCGCTGGATCTGCCCGCCCAGGCGCACCGCATCGAGGGGCGCTCGCTGCTGCCAGGCATCCGCGGCGCAGGCGGCTCGGCGCCGCCCGCCCGCGAGTACGTGGTGGGCAGCCTGGACTACGCCTACCGCGAGGCGCGCCTGTTTCTGGGGCGCGGCGAGCGGGAATGCACCGGCTTGATGGTGCGCGACGAACGCTACAAGTACCTGCATTGGCAAGGCTATCCCAGCCAGTTGTTCGACCTGCGCGACGACCCGGGCGAACTGCACGATCTGGGCGCCGATCCGGGCATGACGCCAGTCATGGCCCGGATGCGCTCGGCGCTGCTGGACTGGCACCAGGGCCTCAAGCGCCGCGCCAGTGAAACCGACGAGGAGGTGCGCGAGCGCACGCATGCGCACGAACGGATGATGGGTATTCTGATCGGCCGCTGGTGAAGCGCGCCGGTCCTGATCTGGGTTTCCAGCCGTCAGGGGCGTTTCAGGCCTCGGACGGCAATTCAGTCGCCGGACCCAACCGGAACGACACATACAAGGGGAAGTGCCATGGGATCGCCGTACCGTTGTTGTATTCAACCTGTATTGTGGGCCGCGCTTGCGCTACTGCCGGCCGCGCAGGCCGCGGCCCAGGCCTGGCCGTCGGACACCGTGAAGATCGTGGTGCCGTATCCGCCCGGCACCGAACCCGACGTGCTGGCGCGCGACCTGGGCAACCGCCTCTTCAAGGAAAGCGGCAAGACCGTGGTGGTGGAGAACCGGCCCGGCGCCAACGCCATCATCGGCAGCGACTACGTCGCCAAGGCGGCGGGCGACGGCAATACCCTGCTGATGGTGGACCGCCTGGCGCTGGAGACCAATCCCTTCCTGTACGCCAAGGTGCCGTACCGCTGGCAGGAAGACTTCAAGCCCGTCACCGACCTGGGGCAGGTGCAGCTGTACGTGGCGGTCAGCAACGCCTTTCCGGCCAAGACCTACAAGGAGTTCATCGATTACGCCCGGGCCAACCCTCAGCGCATCAACGTGGGCACCGGCGGCCAGGGACATGTGAACCACCTGGGCATGGCCATGCTGGCCAGCGCCGAAGGGGTGCAATTCACTTATGTCCCCTTCAAAGGCGTGGCGCCGGCCATGACGGCGGCCATGGCCGGCGACGTGGACAGCGTCATGGCCGGCGGCCTGGCGGTATCGGAACAATACAAGGCCGGCAAGATCCGGGTGCTGGTCGCTGGCGCCACGCAACGCGCCGCCATGCTGCCCGACGTGCCGACCCTGCAAGAGGCCGGCGGCAAGGCCGGCAGCATACCGTCCACGGTTTTCACCCTGTTCGCGCCGGGCAAGACCCCGGACGCCCTGGTGGCGCGGATCAACCAGGCGGTGGCGGCGGTTACCGCGGATCCTTCCTTCCGCCAGACCTACGAGGCCCGCGGCCTCCTGGTGCGGGGCTCGACGCCCGAGGCCACGCTGGCCGCCATGAAGGAGGAGGCCAGCCGCTACGAAACCCTGATCAAGTCGGCCGGGATCAAGCCGGATTGATGCGGGCTCCGGGCGGCGGGGGCGCGCGCTTTCCTGGCGGTATCTGCCAGGGGGACGGATTGTGCCCCCGCAAGAGGATAAAATACCGGCTCGCGGCTTTTTGACTGGCCATTCCGGCATTCTTCATTCTTGCGCCCGGCGCATCCATAACGATGAAAAAACTGACAGCTGTACTCCTCGCTTCCGCTACCGCGCTGCTCACCGCTTGCGGCCCCAGCGACAATGCGCCCGCCGCCGGCGCGCAAGCGCCTGCCGCCGCCAAGAAGGTCGTGGTCGGCCTGGATGACAACTTTCCGCCCATGGGTTTCCGCGATTCGAACAACCAGATCGTCGGTTTCGACATCGACATGGCCAAGGAAGCCAGCAAGCGCCTGGGCCTGGAAGTGGAGTTCAAGCCCATCGACTGGAGCGCCAAGGAAGCCGAACTCAACGGCAAGCGCGTCGACGTGCTGTGGAACGGCCTGACCATCACCGAAGAGCGCAAGAAGAACATCAGCTTCACCGCGCCCTACATGGCCAACCACCAGATCATCATCGTGGGCAACGCCTCGCCCGTGAAGCTCAAGGCTGACCTGGCCGGCAAGGTCGTGGGCGCCCAGGACGGCAGCAGCGCCACCGACGCCATCGCCAAGGATCCGGTTGCCGCCCAGATCAAGGAAGTCAAGAAGTTCGGCGACAACGTCACCGCGCTGATGGACCTGGCCGCCGGCCGCCTGGACGCCATCGTGGTGGACGAAGTGGTGGGCCGCTACCTGATCAGCAAGCGCGCCGGCGAATACCGCGTGCTGGACGAGAACTTCGGCACCGAAGACTACGGCGTCGGCGTGCGCAAGGACGACACCGAACTGCTGGGCAAGCTGGACAAGACCCTGGATTCGATGAAGCAGGACGGCACCGCCGGCCGCATCGCCACCCAGTGGTTCGGCGCCAACATCATCAAGTAAAGGGCCGGCGGCGCCCGCGGCCATCGCGCCCGGGCGTCCAGTCCCATGTTCCGCAGCCCGCCGCGGCGCTGATGCACCAGGCGGGCTTATTCATGAATCGATCCAACCTTGGCGTCCACGGACGCTGACGGCGCGAACCCACTGCATGGACTACGTACTCTCCCTATTGGGGCCATTGGCGCAAGGCGCGAAAGTCACCTTGACGCTGTTTTTCATCACGTTGGCGCTGGCCGTCCCGCTGGGACTGGTGCTGGCGCTGGTGCGGATCTCGAAATGGCGGCTGGCCAGCAACCTGGTCAATGGCTATATCTGGCTCATGCGCGGCACGCCGCTGATGCTGCAGATGCTGTTCATCTACTTCGCGCTGCCGTTCGTGCCCGTGATCGGCATCCGGCTGCCGGATTTCCCCGCCGCGGTGGTGGCCTTCGCGCTGAACTACGCGGCTTACTTCGCCGAGATCTTCCGCGCCGGCATCCAGTCGGTGGACCGCGGCCAGTACGAGGGCAGCAAGGTCCTGGGCATGACCTATCTGCAGACCCTGCGCCGCATCGTGCTGCCGCAGATGGTGCAGCGGGTGCTGCCGCCCATGAGCAACGAGACCATCACCCTGGTCAAGGACACCTCGCTCATCTACGTGCTGGCGCTCAACGACATTCTGCGCACGGCGCGCGGCATCGTGCAGCGCGATTTCACGACCACGCCGTTCCTGGTCGCCGCCGCCTTCTATCTCATCATGACGCTGATCCTGACGTGGTTCTTCCAGCACATGGAAAAGCGCTATGCCAAATATGACCAGTAATTCTCCGTCCGCGCGTCCCGTCATGATCGAGGCCCGCGAGATCATCAAGTCGTTCGGCTCCAACCGCGTGCTGGACCGGGTTTCGTTGAGCCTGGGCCAGGGTGAAGTGGTCGCGGTGATCGGGCCGTCCGGTTCGGGCAAGAGTACCTTCCTGCGCTGCCTGAACCACCTGGAAACCATAGACGAAGGCAGCATCGAGGTCGAAGGCGAAGCCATGGCCCGGGCCGTGCCCGGCGGGCGCAGCCAGTACGCCAGCGACGCCGACGTGCGCCGCATCTGCCGCAAGATGGGCATGGTGTTCCAGTCGTTCAACCTGTTCCCGCACATGACCGTGCTGCAGAACATCATCGAGGCGCCCATCACCGTCAAGGGCATGACGCGCGCCCAGATCGTTCCCAAGGCGGAAGAACTGCTGCGCAAGGTCGGCCTGTTGAACAAGCGCGACAACTATCCGACGCGCCTGTCCGGCGGCCAGAAGCAGCGCGTGGCGATCGCCCGGGCGCTGGCCATGGAGCCGGACATCATGTTGTTCGACGAACCCACCTCGGCGCTGGACCCGGAATTGACCGGCGAAGTCCTGCGCACCATGAAGCAGCTGGCCGACGAACGCATGACCATGCTGGTCGTCACCCATGAAATGGGCTTCGCGCGCGAAGTCGCGCACCGGGTCATCTTCATGGATGAAGGCCGCATCGTCGAGGAAGCGCCTTCGGCCGACTTCTTCCGCGCGCCGCGCGAAGCGCGCAGCCGCGAGTTCCTGGCGCATATGCTCTGAGGATGCGCCGCCGTTGCATGAACAAAGCCCGCTATGGCGGGCTTTGTTCATTTTTCGAAGGCTTCGCTTCCCGTCAGCGGCTGCCGAAAGCGCCGAGGCACGACCATGGGGCTGCCGGTTTCGGGGTCGGGCATGACGCGGCAATCCAGATCGAAGACCTGGCGCATCATGTCCTCGGTCACGACCGAACGGACATCTCCGTGCGCCGCGATCCGCCCATCGCGCATCATCACGATCCTTTGAGCGTAGCGCAAGGCCAGGTTGAGGTCGTGCAGCACCACCACCAAGGTGCGCCCGGCGCGGTGCAACCGGGCGCACAGCTCCAGCAGGTCAAGCTGGTGGCGGATGTCGAGGAAAGTGGTGGGTTCGTCAAGCAGCATGATGCCGGCCTCCTGGGCCAGCACCAGTGCCAGCCAGGCGCGCTGACGTTGGCCGCCGGAGAGCGTATGCACGGGTTCCTCGGCGATTCCGTCCAGATCAGTGGCCGTCAGGGCGGCGTCGACCGCGCTGGCGTCCGCTGCCGACCATTGCCGCAACAGGGACTGATGCGGATAGCGGCCGCGGGCGACAAGGTCGCGCACGGTGATCATCTCGGGCGCAATCGGGTTCTGCGGCAGGTAGGCCAGGCGGCGCGCCACCGCTTTTCGACGCAGGCTGGCGAGGTCGGCGCCGTCAAGCAGGGCATGGCCCTGGCCGGGAGGCAGGGCGCCGCCCAACACGCGCAGCAGCGTGGATTTGCCGCAGCCGTTAGGGCCCAGGATCACGGTGAACGAGGCCGGCGCGATGTCCAGCGTCAATCTGTCCAGCACGCGGCGGATGCCGTAGGACAGGCTCACGTCCCGGAGCTGAAGGGCGGGTGTGGGCGTTGTGGCAGTCACGTTGAAACCTTGCGCCATTCGAGCACCAACAGAAATGCGAGATAGAGGCCGCCGATGCCTGCGGTAAGAACGCCTACCGGCAAGCCGTTGGCGCCAAACGAACGCGACAGCAGATCGGCGCCTGCCAGCAGCACGGCGCCGGTCAATGCGGCCAACAGGGGCTGCGGGCCGCCGGCAGGGACGCAGTGCCGCGCAATCTGCGGGGCCGCAAGCGCAATGAAGGCGATGGGGCCGGCCACGCTGACGGCGGCGGCGGCGGCCAGCACGGCCAGC
>NZ_DATCUY010000040.1:0-3238 GCF_036567245.1 Achromobacter sp.
CGTCGCACAGCGGCCCGACGGCGACCCAGCGCACCAGGCCGTCGCCGTCCTGCACGCGGGGGGGCAGGGCATCGCCGAACACCAGGACCGTGAACCAGGGGCCGAGCAGGCCGTGCAAGGTCAGGCCATCCGCTTGCCGCAGCACCACGTTGGGCAGCGCGCGCCCGGCCAGGGCGTGTGTGCCGCAAGCCAGCGCCGACGCGGGATAGACGGCCGGCATGCATAGACGGCCGGTATTGATCATGCGGGCGGCGACGGCGTGGCGCGGCGCCAGGTCGATGATGGCGTCGCGCCACAGCGCGGCCGAGCGGGCCGCGCCCGGATAGACGAAGCGCGAGGAGCGGCGCGCCTGGCGGATGTTTTCCATCGCCGCGTGCTTGCGCTCGACGCTATAGGTATCCAGCAGGGACTCGCCCGCGCGGCCTTGCAGCAGCAGGGCCAGCTTCCAGCCCAGGTTGTCGGCGTCCTGGATGCCGCCGTTGCCGCCGCGCGCGCCGAAGGGCGCGACCAGGTGGGCCGAATCGCCCGCGAACAGCACGCGGCCATGGCGCAGGCTGTCCAGGCATTCATGGCGGTAGGCCCAGACGCCGTGCCAGGCGATGTCGAACTCCACGCGCTCGCCCAGCAGGTCCCAGACGCGCTGGCGCATGCCCGCGTCGGTGGCCGCTTCGGCGGGGTCTTCGTCGGGACGCAGCTGGAAGTCCAGCCGCCAGGTGTCGTCGGCCATCTTGTGGCGCCAGACCGCGCGGCCGTGGTTGCTGCGCGCGTCCAGCCAGGTCCAGCGCTCTTCCGGCCAGGCGGTGTCGCGCAGCACGACGTCGATGATGATCCAGCGGTCCTCGGTCTGGTCATACACGCGCGGGCTCAGGCCCAGCATGGTGCGCACCGCGCTCTTGGCGCCGTCGCAGGCGACCACCCATTGCGCGCGGCAGGTATAGGCGCCGTCGGGCGTTTCCACCTGCAAGGTGGCCGGGCCTTCGGCTTGCGGCTCGATGCCGGCGACGCGGTTCAGCCAGCGCAGCTCGGCCAGCGGCTCGCGCATCAGCGCATCCACCAGGAAGGCTTCCAGGTAGTACTGCTGCAGGTTGACGAAGCCGTTGTGGCGCATGTCGGGCTGGTCCTGCAGCGTGAACGAGGCGACCGCCATGTCGCGACACAGCACGCGGCCCACGTTCCAGCGCACGCCCTTGCCGACCACCTCGCCGGCCATGCCGAGGCGGTCGAAGATGTCCAGCGTGCGCTGCGCCCAGACCATGCCGCGCGAGGCCAGGCCGCGCACGCCGACGGTGTTGTCGTCGTCCAGCACGACCACGGGGATGCCGCGCCGCACCAAGTCCAGCGCCAGCGTCAGGCCGGTCAATCCGGCCCCCACGACGGCCACCGGATGCGGCTCGCGGCGCGGGCGGTCCATGTCATCGGGCCTGACGTATGGATAGATGGGAAGCTCTTTCATCGTTTTCCCTAGTTCGATGTGGTTTCGATGCAGGCACCACTCTAGGAGCGCCACGCGGGCCCGTCATGTCCTCACGGAAGAGGACACCGCGGCGGCGGAGGATGACCTTAGAATCGGGAAAACACGCGCAAGCGGGGAAAACGACACCATGGAAGAGACAAACAACCCTATGCCCGCGGGCGGGGGGCCGGACCGCTGGGCCGAGTCCGCCGTCATGGACCTGGGCGGCCCCATGTTCCATGCCGCGCTGCTGCTGGCGCTGCGCGAGACCGTGGCTGCCGACCACGTGTCGCACGTGTTCTACGGCCACGAAGGCCTGGTGCAGTATTCGTCGGCGGCCAGCCTGCTGAACCAGTCCCTGATCGAATGGACCACCAACGTGTTCGTGGACAACGAGTTCTACCGGCGCGATCCCAACTACGGCCTGCTGCGCGACATGGCCTGCCAGCCCGGCCATCATCCGGACCTGGTTGTCCAGACGGCGTCCCCGGAGCGCATCGCGGATGACGAGTACCGCCGCCTGCTGTTCGAGCGCCCCGGCTTCGCCAGCAAGATTTCGCTCATCGGTTCCCGCAGCGAGGGCATCAGCTACCTGAACCTGTATTTCTCGCATGCGCATTCACCGAACGTGGCCGAACTGATGCGCGGGCGCGCGCCCCTGCTGATCGCGCTGGCGCGGCGCCACCACCAGTTGTGCCGCGCGGATGCGGACGCGCCGCGCACGCCGTCCTGGTGCAGTGGCCTGTCGCTGCGTGAGATCCAGGTAGCCGACCTGCTACGCCAGGGCCATACCGCCAAGGAAGTGGGGCGCGAACTGGGCCTGTCGCCCACCACCGTGGTGACCTACAAGAATCGCATTTTCAAGAAGAACAACGTCGCCAGCCTGAAGGAGTTCCTGATCAAGGCGCCCGCGGTGTGCGCCGCGCCGGCCTGTACGGCCGAGGCCGGCGGCCGCTGAGGCTCGCCTGCAAGCCTGAGGCTGGCGGCAGTTGAGCATGACCGGTATGCCTGATGCCAGCGGCCGCTGGGCATCGCCTGCATGCCCGCGGCTCGCGGGCGCCCGGCGTCGTCCGCATTGGTCGGGATCAGGCTGCCACGGATGGCCGCAGCCGGGCGATGGCGGGTACCGCCAACGCCGCCAGCAGCGCCACGGCCCCAGCGACATAGCCCACACTGCCGAGGCCCCACTGCGCGATGGCCAAGCCGCCCAGCATGGCGCCGATGCCGATGCCGGCATTGGCCGCCGACACGTTCAGCGTTCCCGCCATGGCCTGGGCTTGCGGCGCCACTTTCATCACGCGCACCTGGCAGACCGGATACAGGGCCGTGTTGGCGATGCTCCAGGCGGCCAGCGCCGGCAGCAGTCCGGCAAGCGAGGAGGCCAGGGGCACCGCGGCCATCATGCCCAGGCCCAGCAGCAGGGTGAACGCCAGGGTCGCGGCCAGCGGATTGCGGTCCGCCGCCAGTCCGCCCAGCCAATTGCCCGCCAAGCCCGCCGCGCCAAAGCCCATCAGCCACCATCCGACCTGCGCCGGCGGCACGCCGGCGATGCGTTCCAGCACGTCGGCCAGATAGGTATAGGCAGCGAACATCGCAGTGAACACCGCCACGGATAGTGCGATGTGGGCCAGCATGCGCGGATCCCGCAGAATGCGCGCCTGCTCGCGCAAGCCGACGCGTGGCGGGCGTGGCAAGGCCGGCATGCAGGCCAGCATCAGCGCGGCCAGCGCCAGGGACAGCGCGGCCAGGCCCCAGAAGCTGCCGCGCCAGCCTATGGACGTGGCG
>NZ_DATCUY010000041.1:0-3879 GCF_036567245.1 Achromobacter sp.
GCTGGCAGCCAGCGCTGCCAGCCGACGATCACCGCCAGCGACAGCAGCGCCACGCCGGCGGCCCAGGGATTGAGCGTGGACAGGTGGCTGCCCAGCGCACCCAGGATGCCGAAGAAGTCACCCGGCATCTTGGGAATCGAAAGGCCCAGGAAATCCTTGACCTGCGACAGCGCAATCAGCACCGCGATGCCATTGGTGAAGCCGATGATCACCGCCACAGGGATGAAGCGCACCAGCGTGCCCAGCCTGAGCAGCCCCATCACGAACAGCAGCACGCCGGACAGTGCCGTGGCGATGATCAGATTGGCGACGCCGTACTGCTGCACGATGTCGTAGACGATGACGATGAAGGCGCCCGCCGGGCCGCCGATCTGTACCCGGCTGCCGCCGAGCAAGGCGACCAGGAAGCCCGCGATGATGGAAGTGAAGAGGCCGGCCTCGGGCTTGAGACCCGAGCCGATGGCGAACGCCATGGCCAGCGGCAGCGCGACCACGGCCACGGTAAGCCCTGCGCCCAGGTCCTGCGCGAAGCGGACACGGTCGTAACCGCGCAACGCGTCAAAAAGACGCGGCCGAAACGAAAAAGGAATTTCCACGAAAGACTCCGGAGAAGTGGAACCGAAACGCCCTGCAGTGGGGTTCAGTACTTCGCCGGAGGGCCGCAGTGGCGCAGCCTGGTGATGAATCGCCTGCGGCGCGTCAGCGGCAGGACTGGTCGGTAGGACATGGCTAAAACCCGGAATTCGCGTTCGTCCGTATGCAAACGGTTCCATCCCTGGCCGGATACTGACGGCGCGGGATACCGCTAACGATAAGCCTTTGGGCGGGTTCTGCCTACCCGCATTGCGCGCTTCATGGCGTTTGGGGGCTATCCCAATCATGCCGTGCCGCCATTTCCACCGCTTTTTCCTGCAGCGGCGTGCGCGCGGCCTCGCGCCAGATCATCTGGCTGAGCGAGCGCGCCTCGTGCTCGAAGGCAATGAACCGCGTCCCGGCCAAACCGCTGCGTGACAGGCAGGCCGGCACGATGGACACGCCCAACCCCTGCGACACCAGCGACGCCACGCTCAGCCAATGCCGCACCTCGTGCCGGATCACGGGCATGAAGCCCGCCGATACGCACATGGACAGCACCGTCTCGTAATAGCTGGGCGAGGCCGCCCGGGCGAAGAAGACGAAATCGTCCGCCGCCAGCTCCGCCAGGCGCAAGGCGTCCCGCCCGGCCAGCGGATGCGCCTGCGGCAGGCAAACCATGAAAGGCTCGGCCATCAGGTCGCGCGCCAGCACGCCATTAGGCACGGGGTTGGCGTGGATGAAGCCCAGGTCCTGCTCGCCGCGGCGCACGGCCTCGATCTGGTCGTGCGAGTTCAGCTCGGTCAGCACGTGCTCCACGTCAGGCAGCTCTGCGCGCATGGCATTGAGCAGTGCAGGCAAGCCGCGGTACAGCATGGACCCCACGAAGCCGATGCGCAGCCGGCCGCGCAGGCCCGCGTCCACGCGCTGCACCAGCGTGCGCACCTCTTCGGCCTGGCGCAGCAGCGTCAGAGCTTCGCGGTACAGCACCTGGCCGGCGTCGGTCAGCTCCACGTGGCGGCTGGTGCGGGTCAGCAGGCGCGCGCCAACGTTCTCCTCCAGCTGCCGGATGGCGTAGCTGAGCGGCGGCTGGGAAATGTGCAGCCGGGTGGCCGCGCGGCTGAAATGGCGCTCTTCGGCCACGGCGATGAAGTAGCGCAGCAGGCGCGGATCCAGGTCCATCGGTCTCTCCTGGGGCGGGTAATTCATACTTTTTTTGGATTGTTCTACACGCAAACAGTATTTGTATAGATTAATCCATGCAAGCACCATCACAGGCATCGTTCCCGTCTTCAGCTGGATGCCGCCATGGATACCCCCGTCAAGACCGCGCCCCCCGCCGCCACGCCCGTTCCGGATTCGCGCGGACAGAACCTGTTCAGCGCTGATCCTTACGCCGAGGCGTTGAGCCGGCGCTATCTGCCGCCCGCGCTGCACGCCCATCTGCTGCCCCATCTGGAGCGCCTGGGCGCGCTGGCCGGCGGCGTCATGGACGAGCTGGCCGCCACGGCCGACAGGAACCCGCCCACGCTGTCCGTGCGCAGCCGCGCCGGCACCGACGAGTCCCGCATCGACAAGCATCCCGCCTATGTCGAACTGGAACGCCTGGCCTACAGCGAATTCGGCCTGGCCGCGTTGTCGCACCGCGGCGGCGTGCTGGGCTGGCCCGAGCCCATGCCCGCAGCCGCCAAATACGCGCTCAGCCATCTGTTCGTGCAGGCGGAATTCGGCCTGTGCTGCCCGGTCAGCATGACCGATTCGCTGGCCCGCACCCTGCGCAAGTTCGGCGACCCGGAACTGGTCGAGCGAGTCCTGCCCGAGGTGACCTCGCAGGATTTCGACACGCTGCGCCAGGGCGCCATGTTCATGACCGAACAGGGCGCGGGTTCGGACGTCAGCGCCACCGAGGTCACCGCCACCGCGCAGGACGACGGCACCTGGCTGATCCACGGCGACAAGTGGTTCTGCTCCAATCCGGACGCCGGCTACGCCATGGTGCTGGCACGCAGCGAACCCCAGCCCGGCCTGAAGGGCGTGTCGCTGTTCCTGCTACCGCGCGACCTGGCCGACGGCACCCACAACCACTATCGCATCCTGCGCCTGAAGGACAAGCTGGGCACGCGCTCGATGGCCAGCGGCGAAATCCGCCTGGAAGGCGCGGTGGCCTGGCTGGTGGGCGAACGCGGCCGCGGCTTCAAGCACATGGCCGACATGATCAACAACTCGCGCCTGTCCAATGGCATGCGCGCCGCCGGCCTGATGCGCCGCGCCGTGACCGAGGCGGTCTACGTCTCGCAGCACCGGCGCGCTTTCGGCAAGCGCCTGATCGACATGCCGCTGATGCAGCGCCAGTTGGTCAAGATGACAGTCTGGGCCGAACAGGCGCGCAGCGTGATGTTCCAGACTGCGCGCGCGCTGGCCGACGCCGACCATGGCGCGGCCGATCCCGCGCTGGCGCGCATCCTCACGCCGCTGATCAAGTTCCGCGCCTGCCGCGACGCCCGCAAGGTGACCGGGGACGCCATGGAGGTGCGCGGCGGCTGCGGCTACATCGAGGAATGGACCGAGCCGCGGCTGGTGCGCGACGCCCACCTGGGTTCCATCTGGGAAGGCACCAGCAACATCGTGGCGCTGGACGTCTTGCGCGCCATCACCCGGGAAAACTCGCTGCCGGCGCTGCGCAGCCACATCGACGGCCTGCTGGCCGCAGGCCGCCCCTGCCCGCCCGCGCTGGCCGACATGCAGGCGCGCGCGCTGGAACAAACCTATGCGCTGGCGGAACACGCCGCCCAGGCCGACCGCCCCGAACTGGCGCGCCAGGCGGCGTCGCTGCTGTACCACGCGGTGTCCATGGCCGCCCTGCGTTGGGAAGCCACCGAACCCGGCCTGGAAAGCCGCGCGCTGCTGGCCGACCAGGTGCTGCAGCACCGCCTGGGCCCGCGCGATCCCTATGCCATCCCGGCCGACGAAAGCGCGGCGTGCCGGGCCATCCTGCAGTACGCGCTGTAAGAACCGACGCCAGCGGCACAGCTGGCGCGCAACCCACTGGAGACAAACATGAACCGATTCCTCACTCCCCTGCTGCTGGCTACGGCCATCGCCATCGCCCCCACCACGCCCGCGCTGGCCGCGGACGCCTACCCCTCGGCCCGGCCCGTGACGCTGATTGTGCCCTTCCCGCCCGGCGGTCCCACCGATGCCCTGGCGCGCAGGCTGGCCGACAAACTCAGGCAGCCGCTGAACCAGAATGTCATCGTCGAAAACCGCGCAGGCGCGGGCGGCAACATCGGTTCGGAATACGTGGCG